>JAGDVY010000010.1:0-54386 GCA_023255875.1 Hydrogenobacter sp.
GTTTTTAAGCCCACTGTGTGGGATTTTGATCCCTAAAACATCTGTCAGCAAAACTTCTTAAACTTAGTTTTCTCCAAGAGTAGTAGGCAGGAAGATGTAGCTCCTGCAGGCTGGACGGAAAAATTTAGTGGATTAGAGCTCTACCATCATAGCTATCTCATCACACTGTGGAAACTTAACACAATTTATGCACTCCCCCCACACCTTGTGAGGAAGGGTTTCCTTTTTAACCTCACGAAAGTTAAACTTGCTGAAAAAATCTGTTGCGTAAGTGAGCACAAAAACTCTCTTTATACCAAGCTGTTTAGCCTCTTCAAGACACTTTTCTACCAAAAGGGACCCAACACCATTGTTTCTGTGATCCTTTCTTACCGCAAGACTCTTTATTTCCGCCAAGTCTTCCCACACTATGTGAAGAGCACAGCAACCTATTATCTCATCTTCCTTTTCACACACCCAAAAGTCCCTTATATCTTCGTATATGGAGTTTAGGCTTCTGGGTAAGAGGATACCCTCCTTGGCGTATTCGTTGATAAGCGTGTAGAGCTTTGGAGCATCTTTCAAAATAGCCTTTCTTACTTTCATGTGTTATAATTTACGCCCGGAGGGGATGAAAATGCTGTTTCAAAAATCCTTTTGGTTAAACTTAGTTCTCTTGGTAGGTTTTTCCTTTTCTTGTCCAGCAGGCATAAGCATAGAGGATGCCATAAGGATAGCAAAACCCTACGTGGGAGATGTGACCCACTCTAGCAAAGGACAGAGCAAGAAAACGGGAGAATGCTACTACAGAATTAGAGGCACAGAAGGAACCGCCCTGATAGATGCCAAAGATGGAAAGCTCTTGAGGTTTTATAGAAATAGATAACTAATCAGACCTCGTATCCACCTAAAACTAAGGACTTTATACGCAAAGTAGGTTGTGCATCTGTGACGGGTACTCCCTGACCATCCTTACCACAAGTGCCTATGCTCCACCCTAAGTCGTTTCCCACCGCATCCACATCTTGTAAAGCTTTTGGTCCATTTCCCATCAGCAAGGCAGACCTTATGGGATAAGTGATCTCACCATTCTCTATAAGATAACCTTCCATGATTTCAAAGACAAAATCTCCCGTGACGGTATTTACCTCACCTCCGCCCATCTTTACAACATAAATACCCTTCTTTGTGTCTTTTAGGATGTCATCGGGATTATCTTTGCCCGGTAGTATAAAGGTATTTGTCATTCTCACCATTGGCACGTGAGCATAGCTCTGCCTTCTGCCGTTTCCTGTGGAGCTAACTTTGTCTTTCATAGCACTCAGCCTGTCATACATATAACCCACAAGGTAGCCCTTGTCTATAAGGAGTGTCCTTTGAGCAGGTACTCCCTCATCATCTACAGTAAAAGAACCGTTATGTCCTTCAAGACTTGCATCATCTACCACGCTTACGAGCTCGCTGGCAACTTTTTCACCAAGCCTACCCTTATACACAGAAAGACCCTTCTGAACAAGGTCCGCCTCAAGCCCATGCCCTACCGCCTCGTGTATCATAGTACCACCAGCCTGAGAAGACATCACCACAGTAAAGTTTCCCGCTGGTGCAGGCTTTGCAGAAAGCATAAGCAAAGCCCTTTTTACCGCTATGTCCGCTATCAACTCCGGAGGTTTTTCTTTGAAGATCTCAAAACCCCTAAGACCACCTAATGACTCATAACCCCTTTGCAGTGTATGTCCGTCGCTTACCACCACATCTGTAAAGAACACTACTCTTTTCTGCTCGTCCTCTGCAGTCTCTCCCAGATTGTTAATTATCAGAATGTCTCTCGTTTTGTCCATAAGCACCACAAGCACTTGCTTTACTCTGTCTCCGTAGCTTCTTGCCCTCTCATTGGCTCTTTTGAGAAGCTCAGTCCTGTAGGCTATATCCTGAGCATCTATGTCTATTTCTACATGAGTTTTTCCTCTTATGTACCTTTTGCCTATTGCAACTGGACCAAAGGTGTTACCCATAGACAAAGTCTTTGCTATCTGCAGTAAGTTTTCAAAGGTTATGTCAGTAGTATAACCATAGTAGGTTTTGCCATCTTTTATGAGCCTTATGCCCACTCCTTCGTCAATGCCCCATTGGACCTTTTCCACTTTGTTGTTCTCAAAGTGTATCCTACAGACCCTGGACCTCTCGTAAAAGATCTCACCGTACTGTCCGCCATTGGACATAAGATAGGACAGTATATAGCCTGCCTTCTCCTTAAGAAGGTCCTTTACGCTTTCTTGGTTCTGTAACATCTCAGAATCCAAAGGTGGTGGGTATGTCCATATTCACATCTTTTACTTCTTTTATTTCTGGAAACTTGTTCTTTAGAGCTCTTTCTATACCAGCCTTTAGCGTAAGTATAGACATACCACAACCAGAACACGCACCCATCATACGCACTAAAACAGTACCATCTTCCAACACATCTACAAGCTCCACATCTCCACCGTCAAACCTAAGAGCAGGTCTTATCTCATCAAGAACCGCTTCTATTTCCTCTCTTGTAGGCATAGCCATGACCGAGACCTCCTTAAATTATTCTATTAAAATAGAATACTCCAAAAGACGCCAAAGATGGATGAGAAAAGTCAGTTTGTTGTGATAGGTAAAATTGTAGATACATATGGGCTTAAGGGACACATAAAGGTGGAGCCTTACCTTGAACCAAAGCATTGGAAAAAGCTAAAGGTGGTTTTTCTCAAAAAGAAGGGTGGCGATTACTTTCCTTTTACCTTAGAAGATGTTAAAAGGCACGGAAGTTATGTGGTGATTAAGTTCTCTAACTGTGAAGATGTGGAGTCTGCTCGCAGGTATGTATCCGCTAAGGTCTTTCTACCTGCCCATCAGCTTCCAAAGACGGGAGAGGAAGAGTACTATTACTTTGAACTTGAGGGTATGGAGGTCTATACACAGAGTGGAAAGTTTTTGGGTAAGATCACGGGAATTTTGGAAACACAACCTTATGACCTTCTTGAGATTGATGAAGGCAGGGGATACATACCCTTTACTCAAGCTATGGTAAAAAAGGTGGACAAAGAGAATAGAAGGATAGAGGTGTCTGATATTCTGTCCGAGCTTTATTGATTATACTGCGGTTTATTTAGGTAAAGAGCCCAATAGGTTATAATAACTCCATATGTTCAAAATTCTTTCTAAGGAATTTTTAGGTGAAAGATTTTTGGTCTTAAGGATTTACGCTCCTCACATATCCAGTGCGAAAGCAGGACAGTTTGTCATATTACAGCTCAAAGAAGACTCGGAAAGGATACCTGTATTTGTTTTGGAAACTTTCCAAGATGGTTTTTCTTGCATAATAGAAGTAGTAGGAAGAAGCACTCTTGAGATAAAAGAAGAAGGAGAGGAGTTTTATTATGTAGGTGGTCCTTTGGGAAAACCTTTTCCTGCTAATTACTACGGAAAGGTAGTTATATACTCAAAAAACTGGGGTGTGGCGAGTGCAATAAGCGTGGGAAGAGCTCTAAAGGATATGGGAAACCACATCACTTTAGTTTATTTTGAGGAAGTTTTCACTGATATTTTAAAGAAAGAAAAATTTGATGAAATTATCTTAGAGAAAGAGTTAAGAGCTTACAAAGATGTTGATCTTGTAATAACTGTTGGGGACAACTTACTATCAAAGAGTGTCTCGGAAATGTATCCTTCCGTAAGGCATATAGCTGTACCTAAGGTGTATATGCTGTGTTCTGTGGGTCTATGTCTTAGTTGCAGGCTAAAAGTGGGAGATGGTTATTCTCTTGCATGTACTGATGGTCCATGGTTTGATGCTCACAGTATAGACTGGGAAGAGGTGATAAAGAAAGAGGACACATATAAAGAAGAAGAAAAAATAGCTCTTGAGGAGTATCTAAAGAAGCTTGCAAGGAAGCGCATTAGCGCTTAGTTATCCACTCTTCAAAGCTCATGCCTTTTTTTATGCTCTCCAAGATCTGTTTTTCTGTGGGTGTGAGGTCTTGTGGGATAAGATCTGGCCTGTACTTTAAAGTCCTTTCTATGGCATGCCAGAGTTTCCACAGCTCTATAAGTTTGTGATTTCCAGATAACAAAACCTCTGGGACCTTCATACCTTCATACTCAGGAGGTCTTGTATAAACAGGGTATCCCATCCACCTTCTGAAGGAATCAGACAAGAGACTTTCTGGTTCTGTAAGCACGCCCGGTAGAAGCCTTACAATACCTTCAAGCAAAGCAAGAGCGAAGATCTCCCCGCCCGAAAGCACAAAATCTCCCAAGGATAGCTCTTCGTCCGCAAGGGTGCTGACACGCTCGTCTAAACCTTCGTACCTACCACATATTACCGCTATACTGTCTTTTTTAGATAGCCTCTCAAAATCCTCTTGTGTGAGTCTTTTGCCCCAAGGTTGAGGTATTATGATGTATGGTCTGCCGTGTTTTTGTATGATCTCCCTATAAGCGCTAAAAACGGGTTCTGGCTTTATTACCATACCCGGAAGACCACCGTAAGCGGTATCATCTACCTTTCCCTTTTCCGCATAACGCCTTATATCTATCACTACCAGCTCTACAGCCCTCTTCTTTATAGCTTGTTTGACTGTACCATACTGAGCGTAGCACTCTATTATCTGAGGGAAGATGGTAAGCACAAAAAACTTCATTTTAAAAAGCTTTCTACTAACTGTCTTGCCCTTTCCTGACTGAACTTGTAGTATATGTCTATGGTAGTTCTTATGTGTGAGTGTCCTGCAAACTCCTTTACCACCTCTGCGGGAAAACCGCTATTTACTAAATTTGTTATGTAGGTGTGTCTAAAACTATGCACCGAAAAGGGAATACCTAACCTACGAGACAACCGATTTGTATATACTTGAAGAGAACCTCTTTTGACCATAAAGTTATCCTCATAAGATTCTATCCATTCAAGGAGTTTGCGTGTAGCTTCGTATGTCTCTTCTTTGGTGCTTCCCAAAATGGGAACTATCCTTTCTTTTCTCCCTTTGGTGATGTCCGCAGAGAGCCTTATCCATAAAAGTCCGCTTTTATCCTGATAAAAATTGTTCTTTCTGAGGGCAAGATACTCAGAAAGTCTAACACCGCTGTAAAGAAGAAGCATATATACCTTTTCGTACTTAGTTCCACGCACCGCAGATAAAATTCTCTTGGTCTCTTCCTTTGATAGAACCTTTGGATATCTATTCGCTACATTCCTCCCTATTTCCTCTCTCACTTCGTCTATGACCATTTCTATATTTGAGTATTTTTCCTTGTCTATGTATCCCCTTCTGAAAGCAAACTTATAAAAGTGCTTTATGGCAGATAGGTGAGTAAGTATGGAAGAGGTGTTAAGTGTAGAAGAATCCACATAAGTGTATATACTTTTGGGATCTATGTTGGTAATGTCTTGATCCTGTATGTGTTTTAGAAAGGATTCGAAGCCTTTTAGGTATGTGATCACAGTTCTTGGGCTTTTAGTTCTTTCTAAGCTGTTTTTCCAAAGCCTCAGAAGGTGCTCAACGTCCATAAATTTTAATTCTAATCCTTGATAGTCCCTAACTCAAGTCTTAAAAGTCTATGCTCAGCCATATGAGGTATTGGTTTATGTACTTTTCTTTGTTAGCTATATATTCAAGATCCGTGGGCGTTCTTATACCGAAATTCAGGCTGGTCATCTTGTTAAGGTTATAACTGAGCTTAAGGTCTGGCTCCATGCTTTTGGGAACATTTTCTTCATCTTGCACTGTGAGTATAAGAGCTATTAAGAGAACTTCCAAAATCCTACCTCTCCTCCACATGTGCATACCTCAAAAGGGATGGTATTACTAATAGTATAAGCAAGCCAGATATAAGCATACCACCCACAACTACTATGGCAAGGGGTTTTTGTATCTGGCTTCCTACACCTTTTGCAAGTGCGGTGGGCAAAAGTCCCATGGATGCTGTAAAACTGCTCAAAAGCACCGCTCTAAAGTTCTCCTTGGCGCTTCTTTTTGCGGATTCCACAGAAGATAGTCCGTCAAGTACATGCTTTTTGTAAGATCTGAGCATAAAGGATATGTTTAGTACGGATATTCCAAGTATGGACACAAAACCTACTATGGCGGAAAGACTCATGGGAAATCCCGCTACTAAAAGGCTTACTGATCCACCAAAAAGCGCAAAGAGAATACCAGTCATGGCTATAAGGGTGTTTCTTACAGAACGGTTTATTATGTAAAGAAAGACACTCAAAGAAAAGAGTGCCAAAGTGCCAGAAAAAGCGAACCTTCTTAGAGCCTCTACCAAACTCTTGAACTGTCCGCTCCACTCCATGAAATAACCTTCTGGTAGTTGAATGTCTTTTACGGATTCCTGAGCTTGACGCACAGTACCCGCAAGGTCTTTGGAAACTACACTGAACTTTATGGGTATGTACCTTTTGTAATTTTCTCTGTATATAAAAGATGCACCTGTGCTGAACCTTATATTTGCAACGGATGACAATTTCACATAAGATCCATTGGGAAGTAAAACGGGAATATCTCCTATCTTGGACACATTCTGCCTTAACTCGTCTGGCAGTATCACAAGAAGGGAAAAGCGTTTGTCTCCTTCTATAACCTGTGTTGCTTCTTTGCCTCCAAGAGCTGCAGACACAGTATCCATAAGTTGCTGTACACTAAGACCATAGGCAGAGAGCCTTTCTCTGTCTGCCTCTATCACCAAGTTAGGCTGTCCTATTTCTCTGAAAATGCCCACATCTTCTATTCCCTTTACCTTACTTATCCGCTCTTTTACTTGGTTTGCAATGCTATCTAACTTATATAGGTCATCGCCAAAAACTTTTACAGCGTTTTCTCCTTTTACCCCAGTCATAACTTCCTCAAGGTTGTCCTGTATGTACTGGGAGATATTTATATCTGCGTTAGGAAACATACTTTTCAGACCTGCTCTTATGGCTTCCTCCAACTCTTCCTTGGAACTAAACCTCTTCCACTGGGAATAAGGTTTTAGGTTTATGAAATATTCGGAATTGAAAGGTCCGGTGGGGTCTGTTCCGTCCTCGGGTCTTCCTACCTGAAACTCTACCGTTTTTATCTCAGGAAATCCCATCAAAAAGTCTCTTACTTTTTTGGCATTCTCATAGGTTTGGGAAAGAGATATAGAGTAAGGAAAGATTATGCGCATGTAAATGTTGCCTTCGTCCATTTTGGGAATAAACTCAAGTCCTAAGCTTTTGATGACAAAAAGGCTAAGTACTGCCAAAGAAGAAAGCAGGATAATTGCGTACTTTAGCTTTAGGTTCAAAAGCTTATTCAGTAACTTATCGTATATGTTTTCCAAAATTCTCACTACTGGAGTGCTTTCTTTGTGAGATTTAATAAACAAGACCAAAAGAGCCACTACAAAGGTAAAGGTCAAGATCACCACCGCAGTTATGGCATAAAGGTAAGTTTTGACCATGGGTGCGAATATGCGCTTTTCCGCACCCTCCATTAGAAAAACGGGAAGGAAGGATATTCCGATGAGAACCACAGAAAACACAAGTAGCCTTCCCACTTCCTGAGAAGACTGGACTATAGCACGCCTGACACCAAGCTGGGTTGTATTCCTAAGATAGTTTTCCACAAAGAGCAAGGGTATGTCCGCTATTATGCCAAAGTCTATAGCAGCTATAGAGAGGAAGTTGGCAGACTCCCCTTTTATCGCCATAACACCCAAGGCTATAACCAAAGACATAGGAACAGTTAGAGCCACCAATAGAGCTACTCTTAGATCTCCTAAGAATAAAAAGATGGAAACAAATACCAAAACTATACCCACAAGAGCTATCTCTGAAACTTTATGAATAACAGTGTCTATGAGTTTGCCCCTTTCGTAAAAGGGTATCACCTTCACATCCTTGGGAAGAATGTAGGAGTTTAGTTCCTCAATTTTTTCCTTTATAGACCTTATGGATGGGATGCTTTTTGCATCTCTTCTTAGCACAACCACACCCATAACTACGTCATCTTTGTTATTCAGTCCCACTATGCCCGTTCTTGGTATGTTGCCTATCCTCACTTCTCCAAGGTCTTTTATTAAAACAGGTACGCCGTTGCGATAGGCAACTACTATCTGCTCTATATCCTTAATGTTTCTGATGAGACCCACTCCCCTTATAAGGAAGTACTGGGAGCCAAAATCTACCGCCCTACCTCCTACATTTACGTTAGAGTTTGCAATGGCTTGAATTACATCTGATAAGGAAACTTTGTACTTTAAGAGATTTTCAGGCTTTACCTCCACCACGTAAGCCTTTATAAACCCACCGTAGCTTGGTACATCTTCTACACCCTCTGCGGTTTTTATGTATCTGGATATGACCCAGTCTTGTAGAGTTCTTAACTCCATAAGGTCTCTGTTTCCCACTACAACGTATCGCATCACCTCTCCTATGGGATTGGGTATTATTTGGGGTGATACTCCATCGGGAAGGTTAACAGTGGAAAGTCTGTTTATAACTTCCTGTCTTGCCTCTCTGTAGGGTATGTCGTAGGAGAAGGTGCATTTTATGTCCGAAAGGCCATATAGGGATATGGAGTTTATTCTGTGAAGACCACGCATACCTGCAAGAGCTATTTCTAAGGGTACAGTTATCTGTCTTTCTACCTCTTCTGCGGACCTTCCAGGATAAAGGGAAACTATTTCTATGACGGGAGGTGAAGGATCAGGAAAGGCTTCCACATTTAGATTCCTAAGGAAAAGCGCAAAAGCGCTAACAACAATAAGGGTTATAAGTATAAACAGCAAACTGTTATTTACAACAAAGTTTACCCAAGACTTCAAGGTGATACCTCTCTCATGGGATTTGCAAGTACTTTCTGTCCTTCTTGCAGACCTTCTAAGGCTACATTACCATCTTCCAACTCCTTTACAAAAAGTACTTCTTTCTTTCTAACATTTTTGCCTTCCAAAAGGTAGACATAGAACTTACCATCTTGGTATAAAAGAACCCTTTTTGGTAAAACTGCGTATTGCTTTTCTCCTGTGAACACCTTCATATTGAAGAACATGTTTATTTTGAAAGGTTCTTTCTCTAAGGGGTCTATATAAACCTTTACTGTGCGCGTTTCTGGATCTACAACATCGCTCACATACTTTACCACACCTTTGAAGTTCTTATCTGGATAAGTGCTTATATTAAACTCCACAGCATCTCCCTTTTTAATTTTGAATGCATCCCTGTCATGAAGCTGTGCAACTACCACAACTTTTTTAGGGTCTGCGATGCTTAGTATTTCCGTAGATGGATCTACGCTATCTCCTATATGGGCATTTATCTGATAAACTACGCCATCTATGGGAGCTCTTAACACGCTCACACCCATACCACCACCTAACAGTTTTAACTTTTGCTCTACACCATCAAGCTGGGCTTTTATGACCTTGTAGTTAGTTTCTGCATCCATAAGTTCGCTCTTGGGTATGGCTCCAACTTCGTAAAGTTTTTGCTTTAGTTCATAAAGCCTTTTTGCCTGCGCCAATTGCACAGCAAGGGATACCTTTTGAGAATAGAGGTCTGTGGAGTCTGGTGCCTTTACCACCGCAAGAAGCTGACCCTTCTTTACCTTATCTCCCACCTGCACTTTTATGCTCTGCAAAACACCAGGCAAGCGCGATGTTATTTTTACCACACCCTCCTTATCAGGCTGTATGCTACCTGTAGCTTCTACAAAATCTTCTACTTTTTGCACAACTACCTGAATGGTTTGAATGTCTTGAGTTCTCTCCTTTTCTGGTATTTTTTCTTCCTTTTTACCACACGCAAATACAAGTGCTAAACCGATCATTAAAAACTTAGTCCTCATAACTCCTAACTCCCAAAATTTCTAAAGTGTAGTAGCTTTGTAGATATTGATAACGAGCCTGGAAAAAGGCATTCATAAAGGCTCTGTATGTGCGCAGAGTATCTAAAAAGTCAAGGGTAGATATACCTCCCAGCAGGTATGCCTTCTTTGTCCTCTCTAAAAGCTCGTCCATAAGCTGTTTTTTTTCTCTGTAGGTGTTGTATATCTTTTTGTTAGCTATGTAGTCCTCATAGGCTTGAGAGAGTTCCTTTCTTATCCTCTCCTCCTCACGTTTTATGAGAGTAAGGACCTGTTCTCTTAAAGCCATAGCTGTCAGAAGGTCTCCCTGCCTGCGGTCAAATAGGGGAAGGCTTACCGAAACACCAAAACCCAAACCCGGCTTGTATTTTACACCAAAGGCGTCATACTCCACACCCACAGAAATGTCTGGAATGGAGTAAGCCCTAAAAAGTCTTATTTGATAATCCACAGACTTTAGCTGTTCTCTAAGAGCCTTTAGACTTTCTCGTTCTTTTAGAGCTCTCTGTATGAGTTCCTCCAGGTTGGCTTCCCTGGAGATGTCCTTTATATCTACTGGCTCGTAGTCTTCACCACCTAAATAGAAACTAAAGTCCTTTAAGTCCTTTTTGTAGTTGCTCATTGCCTGGGTTAGAGCTTTCTCAAGCTCCGTTTTGTATAGCTGGAGTTTTATAAGCTCTATCAAGCTTAAAAAACCTAACCTCTGTTTCTGTTCCTGTATTTTTAATATCTTCTCAAACTCCTCCATATCCTGCTTTACGTACTCAAGGTAAGCCCTATCGGAGAGTGCCTGAAAGTAAGCGGACACCAAACCGAGGCTCAAAGTCCTAAGAAGGTCCTCACTTTGGTAGCCTACGGACCTTAGCTGATACATGGCAGAAAGCTTTCTGTATTCCCTTTTCCCACCAAGCTCTATAGGTTGATCTACTCTCGCAGAAAACATTGTATTTCCCGTATCGTAAAGGATATTCTTTCCAAACGTAAGGCCTGTGTAATTTACAGAAAGGGTAGGATTTTGGAACAATCCAGCCTGTAAATACGCACCTTCACTCTTTTTAATTTCGTAAAGGGATATCTTAAAGTCGTAGTTTTTCTCTCTGAGTATTTTTATTGCCTTAAAGAGACTTATCTCTTCCGAAAAAGCAAAGCTCACAAAAAGAAGGACAAAGATAAACTTCATGAAGCAGGATTTTAGCAGAAACACATAAATTTTTTATTAATTATTTGCCTATTAGCTCCCTTTCTCTTATGCGGGGATCAAGCATCGCAAGGAGTATGTCCGCTATGAGGTTTCCAAGTAGTAGCATAATGGTTCCTATGTACAGTCCTCCCATCACTAAGAAAAGGTCTTGAGCCAAAACCGCATCAAGCATAAGGGTACCAAGACCTGGCCAACCCACTATGATCTCTATAAGTGCCGCACCAGAAAGAAGCCCCGCAATCTCATAGCCTATCAACGTAGTAAATGGGTTCATCACATTCTTAAAGACGTGCTTTATCATAACTCCTTTGGCTACTCCCTTTGCTTTCAGAAAGAGTACCATGGGACTGTTTAACACTTCTATCACACTGCTTCTTACGAGTCTTACCATGCTTGCAGTTGAAACCAAACTTAATGTAAGAACGGGTACAACCATGTGTTTCAAAAGGTCAAAAGTTTTCTCAAGAGGACTCATACGCTCAAACCCGGCACTGTGCATACCACCAACGGGAAGAATTCCAGTCTTAGATACCATTAACAGAAGCATAAAAGCCAGAAAAAAGGAAGGAAAGGACATAAAGATGTAAGCGTAAGCCTTGATAAGCTTATCTATCCAAGTGCCTTCCCTAAAACCTGCCAAAAAGCCAAGAGTAAGAGCAAAAAGCCAAGAGATTATGGCAGAACTGAGCGTCAGCAGTAAAGTATTACCTATCCTTTCTTTTATAAGCTCCAAAACGGGAGCGTGGTACTGAAAGGAGTATCCCAAATCAAAGGTTATTGCGGATTTGAGCCACTTAATGTACTGAATTAACAGAGGCTCGTCTAAACCATACTGTTTTTTTAGAAGCTCTATGGTCTCTGGCGATATCTGTGGATTGAGTCTAAGCTGATCCAAGTAATCTCCTGGTGCCATCTTTATGATAACAAAGGAAAGGAAAGTGACACCCAAAAGGGTGATAACCGACTGCAAAAGCCTCACAAAAAGAAACCTAACCATCAGAAGTAGTTAGCCACAAAGTATTTGACCTGAGAGAAGTACCTTTCTATCTCTTTCTTGTGCTTCTCTTTCACATACCTTACGAGTTTGTAGTCATCCCATAGGCCTATCAGTGGTATCCAGTCAGGTATGGAGTCCTTGCTTTCTATAAAGTAAAGAAGGGCAGAAATAAAATCTCTTCTTGCGGATTCTTGGAGGTCAAAGTTAGGATCACTAAGAATTCTGAACAAAAGCTTAGCATCCAGGATAAGGTTTCTCACATACTCCATAGTAGGTGGTACGGAAGAAAGTTTTTCAAGAAAGAGCTTTCTGAGTTCATTTATCTGCACACTTTTATAGTATCTTTGCAGGGTTTTTTCTTTTTTTGGGTCTTGCATAATTACTATTATAAAACCTTAGCTATTAACTGAGGCTGTTTAAAAAAATAGCAAAAGAGCTTTCCACAAGGGGAATAAGAGAAGTCTTTGCACATGTTAAGGTAGAAGTTCTCATGGGAATTGTAAGAGGTAAGAAGAGGGATACACCTTTCAGATCTTTTTACCTTTTGGGAGATGCTTAACGGTATGGATAGAGAATTACTCAAGGAGATAAAGCAGATTTTTTGAGTTTTTGAGGGCTACTTTAAGAAATCAAGTTTTGTCAATATTCTGGGATTTTTCAAACAGCCTCCCAAATTACTTGACTATTTTCATGTTTTGATGTACTATTCTTATGCGTGAAAGAAGTATTAGAGACCGTCATAAAACAGGCAACAAAAGAGACATACGGATTGGACATTGATCATTTTACTGTAGAAAAGCCCAAAGATGATCAGCTTGGGGATATGGCTACCAATGTTGCCTTTCTTCTATCAAAAGCGCTCAAACGCAACCCTCAGGCTATTGCACAGGAGCTTGCACAAAAGCTAAACGACAGTAGGTTTTCTCCGCAGGTAGCAGGAGGCTTTATAAACTTTGTCTTTTCGGAGAGTTATGTAAAAGAAGAGTTTATTAAACTCCTCCAGGAGGGTGAGGCGTATTTTGTGGAAGATATAGGTAAAGGAGAAAAACTACAGCTGGAGTTTGTAAGTGCCAATCCCACTGGACCTCTTCACTTGGGACACGGAAGAGGAGCGGTAGTAGGTGATGTCCTTGCCAATCTCTTAGAGACTTATGGATATAAAGTTGTGAGAGAGTACTACATAAACGATGCGGGATACCAAGTTTATCTGCTTGGGCTTTCCATACTTTACAAATACAAAAAGCTCTTTGGTGAAGAGGATGAACAGCTAAGGGAAGTGTACGAAAGGGAAGGCTACAAAGGTAAGTACATTGAAGAACTTGCCAAAGATGTAAAAGCCTTTTATGGCTCTTCCCTATTGCAAGAGGATAGGGAAAAGGCTATAAATCTGCTAAAAGATTACGGGGTAAAGAGGCTCTTGGAGGAAATAAGAAGTACCCTTGATCTCATAAACATAAGGTTTGATGTATGGTACAGTGAACGATCCCTCTACGAAGAAGGAAAGGTTCAAGAAGTGGTGAATTTACTTACACAGAAGGGATATACCTACAAAAAAGATGGAGCACTGTGGTTTAGATCTACAGATTTTGGTGATGACAAGGACAGAGTGCTCATAAGATCTGATGGGACATACACTTACTTTGCAGGAGACATAGCCTACCACTGGGAAAAGTACAAAAGAGGTTTTGACAAAGTAATAAATATATGGGGAGCGGATCATTATGGCTATCTTCCCAGGTTGAAAGGAGCATTGATAGCTTTAGGTATTCCAGAAAACTGGCTTAATGTGCAATTTGTCCAGATGGTTAGGCTCTTCAGTGAAGGTCAAGAAATAAGGATGTCCAAGAGGACAGGGGAGTTTATTACTTTAAGGGAACTGATAGAGGAAGTAGGACCTGACGCGGTAAGGTTTGTGTTTCTGACCAAAAGGAGCGACACACCGTTAGATTTTGATATAGACCTAATAAAAAAGAAGACTTCAGAAAATCCAGTTTTCTATGTCCAATACATGCACGCAAGGATAATGGGAGTATTCAGAGAGGTAAATGCAAGGTTTAACATGCAGATAGACAGAAAAGAACTTCATAACTATGTGTCTTTTCTCAAAGAAAATCAAGAGATTAGGCTCATAAAGAAAGTATTACTTTTGAAGGATCACATAAAGGAAGCAGTTCTAAGGTTGCATCCTCACATAATAACTTACGAGCTTTTAGACCTTGCTAAGGAGTTTCATAACTACTATAATCACTACAGGGTGATTCTTGAGGACAAAAACCTAATGTTTGCTCGCATCGCACTACTCAAAGGCATTGAAATATCAGTAAAATTTGCGCTAAAATTAATGGGAGTTAGCGCACCAGATAGGATGTAAAGGAGGAGAGTATGAAAAAAGAAAAGCTAATAATTCTAATAGGTACGCTAGTTGCTGTAATTTTCTTTTATCTTGGTTTTAACACTTGGCTAAAGAATAAGGAAGAGAAAATAGTGCCACCGCCGGTAGTAGTTAAACCTCAACCCAAGGAAGTACCCACTCCACCCGCAGAAAAACCCAAAGAAGAAAAAACCACCGAGCAGGAAGTGAAAGTGGAGGAAAAGAAAGAGCTTCCAAAGGAAGAGAAAAAAGCTGAAAAGTTTATTAAAGAAAAAATAAAGGAAGAGAAAGAATCCCAAAAGAAAGAGGAAGAAGTTGAAAAGGTAGTTAAAGAGAAGATAAAGGAAGAGAAAAGACAAGAAAAAACCACTAAGGTAAAAGCTAAAACTTACATAGTTCAGGTAGGAGCTTTTTCAAAAATGGAGAATGCAAAAAGAGCCCTAAAAAAGGCGAAAAGCTTAGGTTATAAAAGCTTTATAGTAGAAGAAGATGGTTTCTATAAGGTTAGGTTAAAGGTTATTACTGCAGACATAAATAAAGACTTGAGTAAGCTAAGAAGCCACTTTGGAAGCGTGATCGTTAAACGATGAAAAAGTTTGCCTTTTTCGTCTTCCTCTTAGTTTTATCTTGCGCGGTTCAAGAGCAGAGAGAGGTAAAGGATTGGCGGTATTACTATGATCTTGGCATGTCTTCTTATGTAGCAAAGAACTATTCAGATGCTATAGCTAACTTTTATAAGGCAGTTCAGCTTTCACCAAAAGAGCCAAAGGTATGGAACGCTTTGGGTCTTGCCTATATGGAGGCTAAGGAGTTCCAAAAGGCAGAAAGCGCTTTCCAAAAAGCTCTTGAGGTTGACCCTTCTTATACTGAAGCAAAGATGAATTTGGGTATACTCTACTACAATACAAAAGACTACCAGAGGGCAAAAAGTACTCTTTTGGAAGCGCTCAAAGATGAGGCATTTTCTCAGAAGCATATGGCTTACTACTATCTTGCTAAGGCATACAAGGAACTTGGAGAAAGGGATATGTATTTAAACAGCTTAGAAAAGGCAACTGCTTACAATCCTCTTTTCTTAGAGGCTCAGATGGAACTTGCACAGGAGTACGAAAAAGAAGGTAATTACCTAAAGGCAAGGGATGTTTATAACACGCTCTTGAACAACAATGTGGATAATCCTATAGTGCTTTTAGGTCTTGCAAGGGTAAATTTTGAGCTAGGTAATTACGATGCATCAAAGAACATAATAAAAACCATTATAGAAAGAAAAGACACAGATAGCTTAGTAAAAAATCAAGCATATGAACTTCTTAACAAAGTGCTTATCAAGGAGCAAGAGAAGTATATACAGTCCTCTACAATACAATCCTCTCCGCAAGAAAAGCCCAAAGATGAGCAAAAGGTAAAGGTGACAGAAGAAAATCCAACTGCAAGTAAAGTTTTTTCCATACAGGTGGGAAGTTTTTCTTCTTACGTAAAAGCCGAGGCTTACAAGAAAAGGATAGAGACATATCTAAAAGATGTAAGAGTAGTGGAGCAGTCGGGCATTTATAAGGTTCTCTACGGAAGGTTTTCAACAAGAGAAGAGGCAGAAAAGGAACAAAAAAATATTTTGAAAAACTTTAACATACTGGGTTTTATAGTGGAGCAATAATTAGCATCTTTTAAGAATGTCCCTTAGCGTCTTTTTCATTCTTGGGAAGTGGCTACCTTTCCAAAATACATCTTGACACTTGGGACACTGGGTAAAGTCGTAGCCAAATTGGTAAACGAGAGGTGGAACCAGATCTTTTATTTTTTCCTTGTTTACAAGCTCAAGCTCGGTGTTGCAGTAGGGACACCTGCTTAGCAAAAGTGTGGGTCTTATTCGGAAGTGCTTGAGTATGAGACATAGCTGAACCTCCCAGTCATCTCTTGGAAGGACAAGA
This sequence comes from Hydrogenobacter sp., assembly GCA_023255875.1. GTDB lineage: Bacteria > Aquificota > Aquificia > Aquificales > Aquificaceae > Hydrogenobacter. The sequence continues at coordinate 16,337 of JAGDVY010000010.1, forward strand.
TAGCTAATTCCCCAATCTTTTAGATGCCTTTCCCACTTTCTTGATGTGGTGATAAATACTCTATCCCCTTGTTCAACAATACTCCTTTTGTTTATGGGACCTTTGAGTACAAGAGCATCCTGACCTAAAAATCTCAGCCACTTAGCTAACTTTTCCAGGCCAGCCTCAAGTAGAAACTTCAAGCTCTTTTAAGCTTACTACCTCCTCAGGATGTGCTATTCTTCCAAGAACTGCGCTTGCTGCCACTACTGCGGGATTTGCCAGATACACCTCACTTTTGGGGTGTCCCATCCTTCCAGGGAAGTTCCTATTGGAAGTAGAGATGCATCTTTCTCCTTCTGCAAGTATACCCATGTGTCCTCCCAAACAGGGACCGCAAGTAGAGACAGAAACCACACATCCAGCCTCTATGAATATGTCTATAAGACCTTCACGTAGAGCTTGTTGATAAACATTCTTTGAGGCTGGTATTACTATACAGCGCACGTAGGGGTGTACCTTTTTACCTTTAAGCACCTTTGCAGCTATCCTAAGGTCCTCTATCCTTCCGTTAGTACAAGAACCTATAAAAGCTTGATCTATGGTTATGTGGGTTGATTCGCTTACTGGGTGTACATTGGAAGGCAGGTAGGGCCATGCAACGAGAGGTTCTATCTTACCTGCATCCCATTCATAAACTTCTAAATACTGAGCATCTGGATCGCTTTGGTAAATTTTCCAGGGTTTTTTGGCTCGTGCGGATACATACTCTATGGTCTTTTCATCAGGGGCTATTATGCCGTTTTTACCTCCTGCCTCTATTGCCATGTTGGCGATGGTTAGCCTCTGTTCTATAGAAAGCTCTTTTATCGCTTCACCTTCAAACTCCATGGCTTTGTAGAGAGCACCATCAACACCTATCTGCCCTATGGTGTAAAGGATAAGGTCTTTTCCTGTTACCCAAGGCTTTAGCTTTCCGTAAAAGATGAACTTCATAGAGTGTGGGACTTTTAACCATATCTCTCCTGTAGCTAAGGCATATGCCAGATCAGTAGAACCTACACCCGTAGCAAAAGCTCCTATACCTCCGTAAGTGCATGTGTGAGAGTCTGCACCTATGACCAAGTCTCCGGGTACAACTATACCTTGCTCAGGTAGTATGGTATGTTCTATACCTTCTCCCTCTGGAAAGAACCACTTTATCTTATGCTTTTTTGCAAACTCTCTTACCATCTTTGCCTGCTCTGCGGACTTTATGTCCTTTGCAGGCACGAAGTGAGAAAGCACCAAAGCGACCTTATCTGGATCAAAAATCCTATCTATACCGTACTTTTCAAGGGTCTTTATAGCCAAAGGTGCGGTCACATCGTTAGCCATAGCAAGGTCTATCTTGGCGGTAATAAGCTCTCCAGGATAGACCTCCTTTTTCCCCGCGTGGTCTGCAAGTATCTTTTCCGTTATAGTCATACCCATGCCTTTACCTCCTTACTAAAGATTCTTCCTGATTTTTCTTTTCAAGGTTTAGTTCTTCTTTTTTGCACTCATTTTTCACCTCAACTCCGTAAAGTTTGAGGACTTCTACAAACTCCTCGCAAGATATGGTTTCCTTTTCTAAGAGCTTTTTCACGACAGCCTTTAGAGGCTCTTTGTAAGTCTCTATGGTTCTTTTAGTTTCTTCATAAGCCCATGTGAGTATTCTCTTTACCTCTTGATCTATCTCCCTTCTTAAGTCCTCGCTTATATCTACAGATGTAGTCATGCCTCCAAGGAAGGGATTTACTGTCTTCCTGACTGCTAAAGGTCCTACCCTTTCGCTCATTCCCCACATGGAAACCATCCTGTAGGCAAGCTCTGTTGCTCTTTGAAGATCGTTTTCCGCACCAGTAGTGATACCTTCCTTTCCATAAAACACCTCTTCTGCTGCACGCCCACCCATTAGGGTCAGTATCTTACCCATGAGGTCTTCCTTATCGTATATGTGTTTGTCATCTATGGGAAGCTGTTGAGTCACTCCCAAAGCCATACCCCTTGGTATTATGGATACCTTATGAAGAGCGTCTGAACCAGGCACCATAAGGCTCATGATGGCGTGTCCTGCCTCGTGGTAAGCGATTTTCTCTTTCTCTTTTGGAGATATTACCATTCCTTTTCTCTCAAGGCCCATGGTAACTCTGTCTATGGCTTCTTCTATGTCCTCCATCTCTATGTAATCTTTGCCCTTTCTTGCTGCAAGAAGAGCTGCTTCGTTGAGCACATTCTCAAGGTCTGCACCTGTAAAGCCCGGTGTGGCTCTTGCTACTAGTTCTAGATCTACATTAGGAGCGAGCTTTTTGTCCTTTGCATGGACTTTGAGTATTTCGTATCTTCCCCTCACATCGGGTCTTGGTATGTATATCTGCCTATCAAATCTTCCCGGTCTTAGAAGTGCTGGGTCCAATATGTCTGGTCTGTTGGTGGCCGCTATGACTATGATGCCTTCTGATGTATCAAAGCCGTCCATCTCCACAAGAAGCTGATTTAGGGTCTGTTCCCTCTCATCATGTCCACCACCTAAGTTTACAGCACCCCTTGACCTTCCTACCGCATCTATTTCATCTATAAATATGATGCATGGAGCGTGTCTTTTGGCGGTATCAAAAAGATCTCTAACTCTTGCAGCACCTACTCCCACAAACATTTCAACAAAATCAGAACCAGAGACTGATATAAAGGGTACATGCGCCTCACCCGCTATAGCTTTAGCAAGGAGTGTCTTACCTACTCCCGGCTCTCCGTATAGGAGCACGCCTTTTGGTGGCCTACCACCAAGCCTTTGGAACTTTACAGGGTCTTTTAGGTACTCAATGATCTCTTTTACTTCCTCTTTGACCTCTTCCATACCAGCCACATGGTCTAGTGTTACCTTGGGTTTTTCATCTATGTAAACCTTTGCTCTACTTTTCCCAAAGCTAAAAGCTCTTGAGTTGGGGCTTCCACCACCGCTTACCTGACGCATCATGTATATCCATATGCCTATAAACAAAAGAATGGGTAACCAAGATATTAAGAAGCTGATAAACCATCCGCTGTGCTCTGGAGCTGGAACTTCAACTTTTACACCTTTGTCCATGAGTTTGCTCACTATGTCCGAGCCAGGAGGTATACCCGTCTCTATCTTCTGTCCGTCAGTGGTGACGCCTATTAGCACATTGTCCTTTACTTTAACTTCTTTGAGCTTACCCTCTTCTGCCAACTGTAAAACCGTGTTTAGAGGGGTTTTAACTACCGTTTCCTTGCTTCCCTCAAAAAGATTAAAAGCAAGTATCATAAATCCTATTATGAGTAACCATACAAAGAGATTTTTCACCCACTGCATATCAACCTCCTAATAAGGATTAAACATAATCAACATTCTGTCCTTTGCAAGTGTAAGTAAGCTCCTTCAGACTTTAGAACTTTTCCTTCACCAAGGTAGATACTCCCCCCTTTGTCTATCAAACATAGAGCCTGCTCTATCTTTCTAAAGTCCTTTATGCCCAACCACGTGGAAAGCACTCTCCTTTGAATGGCTGGGTGTAAGGACTTTAATTCTTTTTTGCGCAGAGCCTGTCCTTCTACACATTTTTCTAAAGCCATAAGGGTTTGCTCATGGATAAATGCGTTTTCCTCTTTGAGGATATCTCTTAGTCTTAAAAAGGTAGCTTCAAGGTGTGGGTTTATGTGTTTAAGTTCTGGGACTACACGGTGTCTTATCCTGTTTCTTGCATACCCAATGTCGTAGTTGGTGCTATCTTCTACCCAACTTTCCTTTCTTGATAATACAAATGCCCTTATTTCCTCTTTAGTCACCCAATAGAGAGGTCTCACAATATCCTCTAACTTTTCATCAAACCCTGTGAGACCTTCAAGACCACTGCCTCGGACAAGCCACAGTATTATGGTTTCTACAAGGTCATTAAGGTGATGAGCGGTAGCTATTAGGTCAAATCCTTCACGATCCTTGATACTTCTGAGTGCCTTATATCTGAGTTCTCTGGCTAAAGCTTCAAGGTTTTCCTTACTTTCTTGTGCCATTTTTTTAACTTTTAGCCTCTCAACAAATATTTCTAAGCCCTTTCTCTTGGCAAACTCCACCGCAAACTCTTCATCTTTGTCCGCATCTTCCCTTATACCGTGATTTATGTGCGCTAGGGCAATTCTTTTTAGCTTAAGAAAGTCTTTTAGTTCTATCAGAGCTAAGGTGAGAGCCACAGAGTCTATACCACCAGAGAAAGCCACAAGCACTGATGTGTTTTCAGGTAAAAGCCTCTTTTTTCTTTGAAGGGTTATGACTTTTCTGAGGAGTTGCTGAGCCATATTAACCCTTGATGAGCTCACCCATCTTGAATATGGGTAGGTAAAGAGCTATAAGTATGAGACCCACTATACCACCTATAAACACCATAAGGGTAGGTTCTATGAGCTTTATCATGCCTTCGACCGCTCTGTCAAACTCATCCTCGTAAAATCTGGCTATGGTATCAAGCATCTCATCAAGCCTTCCCGTATCTTCACCTACTCTCACCATTGCTATCACAAGCTTAGGAAATATGCGCGTCTCTTCCAAAGAAGCGTACATAGGTTTTCCTTCTGTAACGCTCTTCTTTGCTCTATCAAGAGCTTCTTTTATGATGAGGTTTCCTGTAACCTGACCTGCTATATCAAAGGCTCTATCAAGGGCTACACCGCTTGTAAAGAGTGTAGCCATGGTGCGTGCAAACTTTGCCATAGAGCTTTTTAGCACAAGCTCTCCCATTTTGGGTACTTTAAGAGAAAAGGCATGAACGGACTTCCTAAAAGCGTAGTTGTTTTTGTATAGTAGTCTGAAAGCTGTGGAAAACAGTACTATAACACCTATTATAAGCAAGAGGTTATTTCTCAGGGCGTTTGAAGCATTTACCAGCATTTGGGTGGGCAAAGGAAGCTCTCCACCTAAGCTTGCATAAAGTTCAGCAAAGGTAGGAACCAAATAGTAAAGTATGCCTGTGACTATGATAGTAGCTATAACTACAACAAAGATGGGATAAAAGGAGGCACTTTTTATCTTGCTTTTTATCATTGCCATTTTCTCATAATAATCCGCGGCTCTTATAAGTGCGATATCAAGATTACCCGTTTCTTCACCTACCTTAGCGAGGCTTACCACCAGTTCTGGGAAAACCTTCGGAAACCTTCTCATGGCAGCAGAAAGAGACATACCTTCGCTTACCATTTTTGCCACTTCCTTTCCTGCTGTAGAGAGCTGTTTGTTGGGAAGCTGTTCCGCGATTATGTTTATAGCGTCTATTATGTTAACACCTGCGTTTATCATATTGCCCAACTGCCTGCAGAATATGGATATATCCCTGTCTTTTACACCTCCAAACAGGGGAATTTCAAAGGATAGCTTTCTTCGCTCTCCTTCCTTCTTTTCGTCTAACTGTTGCACTTCAACTATGGCTAGACCCTTTTGCTGAAGTTCAGAAACCAAAAGATCGTAACTGGGGTATGTAACCTCTTGCTCCACTAAGCTCCCATCTTCTGCAAAGGCTCTGTATCTGAAACGAGGCATGTTATATGCTCCTACCTATCATTCTTTCTAACTCTTTCACATCAGGAGAATACCTAAAGGCATCTTCAAGGGTGATGAGTCCTCTCCTGTAGAGATTTGCCAGAGATTGATTCATAGTTTGCATACCCGTTTCCGCCTGACCGCTTTGCATGATGGCATAAACTTGCTGAAGTTTGTTCTCCCTTATGAGGTTTCTTATGGCTGTGTTGGGAATCAGAAGTTCATAAGCTAATACTCTGCCACCTCCCACCTTTGGCACAAGTCTTTGGGCTATAACTCCCTGAAGAACAAAGGATAGCTGTATTCTTACCTGCTCTTGCTGTGATGGAGGAAACACGTCTATGATCCTTGTTATTGTGGATATGGCGGTGTTAGTGTGGAGAGTTCCAAACACCAAGTGTCCCGTTTCTGCAGCCCTCAGAGCTATTTCTATGGTTTCTAAGTCTCTCATTTCACCAACAAGAATGACATCTGGGTCCTCTCTGAGAGCTGCTCTGAGAGCACTTGCAAAACTGTCCACATCTTCACCTATCTCTCTTTGGTTTACTATACTCTTCCTGTGTTGAAAAACATACTCAATAGGGTCTTCTATAGTTATTATGTGATGAGGAAAGTTCTCGTTGATGTAGTTTATAAGTGCTGCCAAGGTGGTAGTTTTTCCTGAACCTGTAGGACCTGTCACCAAAATTAATCCCATACTCTTATGACAAAGCTCAAGCACTTTTTCAGTAAGCCCAAGCTCTTTCACGCTCATGATTTTATAAGGAAGCCTTCTGAAAACGCCAGCTATTGAACCTCTCTGGAAAAACACGTTAGCCCTGAAACGTCCTACATCTTTAATTCCAAAAGAAAAGTCTACCTGACCTTTCTCTTCTAATTCCTTTCTGTGTCTTTCGGACATAATAGAGTAGGCAAGCTTTTGAGTCATTTCTGGTGTTAGCACAGGATATTCAGAAAGAGGCGTAATCTTTCCATCTACCCTCACGGAAGGCTTGGCACCAGGTGTAATGTGAAGGTCACTAGCATTAAGCTGTACTGTCTTTATCAAAAGATCAACAAACTTAACTTCTTGGATTTGGGCACTTGGTGTCATTTTTCCCTCCTCATTAAATTATATTTTACAAACTTTTAAATATTGCATTATACGCTTGATTTCTTGCTTGCGATTTTTCTTTCTAATATATACTTTGCTCTTGAGCGCACTATGGGATAAGGATGATGGGAGAGCTTTCTTAGAAGTTCCAAAGCTTCTACGTGGGACATTTTACCAAGGGCATCAACTATAGCCATCAAAAGTATAGGATTTGACTCTTTATTCGCCATGTATTCAAGTTGGGGAATAGCGGATGCGAGGTCTTTTATGCCCACCGTATGTATAACATTCATCCTCATCTCCAATACTGGATGTTCAAGACCCATAAGAAGCTTGTATTCGTATGGCATTTTGTGGAATTCCCTAAGATCATATCCACAGTTAGGACATATCTCATCCTTTTCTGATATAACGCTCCAACAGGCGGGACAAAAGTAGATTATGGAGGAGTTATCATTAGTTTTCAATACCTTTATCTTACTGCCTTCTTCTATGTAATCGTAAGGATTTAATATATCAAACCGCTTTATTTGATTGACCAAATAAGCCTCAAAAACATCCACTTCTTCATCAAAAGCGCTTTGATATATTACATATCCGTCCATAAATACCCGATAACCGTAATCTTGCATAGATACACTTACTAAAAGTAGTGGATGTCCCATGTGCCTCTTGGATAGTTCTTGGCAGAACTCTTGTGCATCCTCTAATTTCCAAAACACGGAGACCATCTTAGGATCGGAAAGTAGAAAGCTAAGCACTATGTCTTCCAATTGGTAGAGATTTATCAGACACATATTTTCAGAAAGATTTTCTATTATCTGTTTGAGTGCCTCTGTGCCCTTTTGTTGCTCAGTTCTTGCATCTACAATCAGGCCGTTCTGTAAGAAGATATATCCCTTTTCTCTTTTTACTCTGTCTTCTATCTCTACAAATCCCGTGGTAGAAAACTCTTCTAATTTTCTGAAAAACTCCTTTATGTTAAAGCTCAGACTTTCTAAGTTTATCCATATGGGTTCTTTTTTGCATAAAGGTATTTCTGGAGATAGAGGCATTTGAAAGTGATGTATGAGAAAGTTTCTTGTGGATTTATAGAAACTGAGCATCTCAAAGTACTCAGGAAGGTCTCCCCACAGAGCACCATTGACCATTGGTAAAAAGCGCGTCTGTTCCAAAGATTGAAACACATAAAAGCCCGTTTGAAGAGAAGAGCTGTGTATCTCAAGTATCCAGCTTAAGTTCACCGCTTCTCTGTGTATGGGACCAAAAACAGGTTTAGCCTTTTTAAGAAGATCTAACAGCTCCTTCTTCATTTTTTAGAGCAGTCTTTATGGCTTCTTTTAGAGTTTCCAAAACGCCAATGCCATCTTTTGCGACTGCGGGAATCACAGGTACGCTATTAAAAGTCTCTCTTATGATTTCCAATGGAACTGCGTTTGGTACATCTCTCTTGTTTGCTTGCACTACTATCCTATCCATGCTTACAATATCCTTTATTTCATAAAAGCTTTCCATGTTTTCCTGCATGTCTCTTGAGGAGTCAAAGACAAACACAAGGGAAGATGCATGTCCAAAAAGCCAAGGTCTGAGTATTTTAAACCTCTTTTGCCCGGGTGTGGTGAATAGAGAAACAAGAACATCTACACCTTGAATATGGGTATGAAACTTTAGCGTGAGCACATCAAGATATACGGTCCTTCCTTCCGCAGTCTGCTGATGGATTCTATCGTAAACTCTATCTTTGTAGATTTCTCTAAGCTTTTCCAAGTTGGTGGTTTTGCCAGCCATACCAAGACCGTGGTAAAGTATGCGCAGTTCCCTCATATGGCTATGTCCTCAAATCTTATAGTGCGCGTATTTGCTTTTCTATTGCGAGCCTCTTCTAAGATGGGATATATCTCTTTCATAAGTCTCTCGGCGAAAACCTTCACACTGCCAAGGGGCGTTTTATTAGAGAAAGAAACGAGTAGAATAAAGTCGTTTTCTGATTTATGCATATACACACTCTTGGTCTTTCCTGCTACGTACAAAACTCTTCCACTATCAACGAGATTTTCTAAGTACTCTATGGCTCCGTTTATTGCTGCGGAGATGACTGCACTTCTATGGGATAGGGGCTTTAAGCTCTCAAGCTTTGGGGCAAAAGTTATGAGTCTTCCACCTTCATCACACAGAACGCACAGTTCCACGCCCACATTCTTGACAAAGTTTTCTAACATTAGGGAAAGTCTTTCCAGCTCTTCGTCTAAAAAGTTGTAAGAAATTATATCCACGATCGGACCTCCTTGGTAATAACTTTAATGATGAAATGTTAAGTTTTGGTTAATTTGTCTGGAGTACGCTATCTATGTTAGTTTTTATCCACTTGGAATCAAGCCACTCTTTTGGATTTACTTCTATCCCATGAACCATTATGCCAAAGTGTAGGTGGTCCCCAAGAGCCAAGCCTGTGCTGTCTGTGTTTGCTATAATATCTCCCTTTTTCACAAACTGTCCCTTTTTAACCTTTATCTCTGATAGATGACCGTACAAACTCATAAGACCAAAGCCGTGATCTATAACAACTATATTTCCGTATATACCCATACTGCCAGTAAAAACCACTATGCCACTGTTGCTGGCTGGCACTGGTGCGTTTTTAGTAGAAGCAAAGTCATAACCCATGTGTCTGCTCATGCTTATTTCTCTGCCTTGGTAGTAGTAGTACCTTATGTCTCCAAAGGTGGAGATCACTTTGCTACCCGGAAGCTGTAAAAAATTGCCCTCCCAAAGCTTTTTAGCGGTGCTGTTTGATCCTATACTTTTGAGATGCTCCACGTCTTTCTTTCTCCAATTCTCGTTAACTTCTTTGAAAGCATCAATGGGTGGCATGTCCCTACCAAGAAGGGGTATAATGACTTTCTTTATAAACTCTTCGCTGAGGGTTATTTTATCTATTTTAAACTGTACCTTCTTTATTTGGGTTTGCAAAGGGATAACTGCCATGTTTCCTGCAAGGTCATAGGCAATAACCTTTATGGGGGTAGCAGGATCTTGGTCTACCTTTAGAGGATATAGAGTAAAGTATTCCTCCTTACCTACAGGATACATGGGATACTTTTCCTCTCCTACCTGCAAGTATGCGCTATAGCCATCTTTTACCCTTACCTTTACCGCACCTGTGCCACCCTGTGGTACATACCGAGTATAATCCACAACTTCAAGCCTTGGAGGCAGAGTATCAATCCAAGTGTCCATTTGGTAAGTTTTTCTGCCCAAAAGCCCGTATCTAAGTGTTATGAGCAGTTTGGCTTTTCCGTCTGTTAGTCCCACCTGTTTGGGAACTAAATGTAGGGGAATAGCCCTTCCTTGTGGTGGTGCATCATACAGGATAAATTCTTTCTCTCCCTGAATGATCTTTACAGTTGCCTTTTTTACATCACCCTTTAGTCTTAGGATCACGTCCTTTTGAGTAGGTATGAAAGTGAGGTCCTTTAGGTTTTCCACTTGGGGTTTTCTTAACAAAAGAGAAAAGGCTAAATATAAAGCGGTTCCTAAGACACCTATCAAAAGGATCAACCTTAGAAGCTTTTTTCTTCTTTGTTTTGGCTGTTTCCTTTCTAAACTGTACCTCATTTTTCCACCACTATGCCATACCAGCCTTTAAGTTTCTTTATTTTAACTGTGCGCAGGTCTTTTAGCATTTCTAAGAGTTCCTCAAGTTCCTCCCTGCCGTATATACCAGAAAATACCGCACGTTTATTAAACAGGGGCTTTATGTGTTTCATTTCCTTTCTGAAGATATCTATCTCTAAGTTTGCACAAAGAAAGTCGTATGTTTCCTTTACATCTTGTGGTCTTGCTTTTATGCATTTTATGGATACACCATTTGTTTTTGCGTTCTTTTTGCATTCTCTTATGGCAACTTGGTCTATATCAATAGCTAAAACTTCTTTTGCGCCGAGCTTTTTTAGAGCTATAGACAAAATTCCGCTACCGCAACCTACATCTATGGCGGTCCAACCTCTTTTGAAAAACTCATCTATCAACAAAAGACATACCTGTGTAGATGGGTGCAAACCAGTGCCAAAAGCCATGCCTGGGTTTATGAAAAGGGTCTTGATACCATAGGGCACAATGAGAAAGTCCTTTACCCTTATGGTTCTTAGATAACTTTTTGGGTGTTTTATACGGACCTCTTGAACTTGCAGAGGTTCTAAATGATCTAACTTTTCATAGACCGCAAAGATCACATTGCCATCTTTTCTGTCTAAGATCTCAACACCTTTTGTGTACTCTGTAAGTAGCTGATAAAAGCTTTCTTCCTGCAAGGAGTATATGTACCTTATGTACTTCACTTTATGAGTTTGGATAGGGCTTTAAACTCTTGAGTGCCTGCCACTTTGAGGTGCTGAAAGAGCACCGTTTCGGTGCATGTTATTACCGCTCCTGCGGACCTCATGAACTCAATACCCGTTTGGTGGTTTTCCCAAGAGCGCGAGCATACTGCATCAGAAACCACATGCACATGGTAGCCTTCTCTTAAGAGTCCCAGAGCGGTCTGCAGTACGCATATGTGTGTTTCCATGCCAGTCAAGATGACGCTTTTCCTGTTATAACCTTTTATAGTTTCAAGAAAGAGCCTTTCTTCACAGCAGTTAAAACTGAGTTTTTCTATGGGTTTGTATTCTGGTAAGACATTTCTTATCTCCTCTACTGTCTGTCCCAAGCCCTTGGGATACTGCTCTGTGATTACTATGGGAATTTCAAAGAGCTTACACATCTCTATAAGATTTTGCACATTTTTTATAACACTCTGCCTTTTTTCCATAACTCTGGCAAGCTTTTCCTGAATATCTATTATCACAAGAACACTATTCTGTGCTGAAAGGAAGAACTTTTCTAAGCTCAAGTGCCCAACTCCCAAGAGGATAGATACTTTACTTGCTCTGGCGTTAGAGTGTCTATCTTCACTCCCATACTCTCAAGCTTTAGTTGTGCTATCCTCCTGTCTATCTCATCTGGTACTTTATAGACATCCTTTTTTAGCTCCTGATGGTGTTCAAGAATGTATTTGGCAGAAAGTGCCTGATTGGCAAAGGACATGTCCATTACTGATGCAGGGTGTCCTTCCGCACTGGCAAGATTCACAAGCCTTCCCTGAGCTATAAGATAAATTCTCCTGCCGTCCGCAAGTTTATACTCCTCCACAAACCTTCTTATCTCTCTTTTGCTCACACTCATCCTTTCAAGAGCCTGCAGATCTATTTCCACATTGAAGTGTCCTGCGTTGGAAATGATGGCTCCATCTTTCATAACTTTTATGTGCTCTTCCCTTATAACAGATGTGTTTCCTGTCACTGTAACGAAAAAGTCCCCTATCTTCGCAGCTTCTATCATAGGCATCACTAAAAATCCGTCCATTCTTGCCTCTAAAGCCTTTATGGGATCTACTTCGGTGACAATGACTGTTGCGCCCATACCTCTTGCCCTTTGAGCCACACCTTTGCCACACCAACCATAACCTGCAACCACAAAGTTAGAACCTGCTATGAGCCTGTTGGTAGCCCTCATTATGGCATCTATAGTGGATTGTCCAGTTCCGTATCTGTTGTCAAACATGTGCTTGGTGTATGCGTCATTGACCGCTATTACAGGAAAGTTTAAAATCCCTTGCTTAGCCATAGCTTTTAGTCTTATAACGCCTGTGGTGGTCTCTTCCATACCTCCCATTACTCTCTTAGAAAGCTCCTTGTAATCTTTGTGAAGGGTGGATATGAGGTCCGCACCATCGTCTATAACTATGTTGGGTTCCTTTTTTATCACCTCATGAAGGTGTTGGTAGTAAGTTTGGGTGTCTTCACCTTTTATAGCAAATACTGGTATCTGATAATACTTCACAAGAGCTGCTGCCACATCGTCCTGAGTGGATAGGGGATTAGAAGCGGTCAGATAAACTTCTGCGCCACCTTCTTTGAGGGTTATGGCAAGGTTGGCAGTCTCTGTGGTAATGTGCAAGCAAGCAGATATTCTTATGTTTTTTAGAGGCTTTTCTTTGGCAAACTCCTCCCTTATGATTCTTAGAACTGGCATGTCCCTTTCTGCCCACTCTATCCTGTCCCTGCCTTCCTGCGCGAGCGATATGTCCTTTATATGGTATTCCATAAAGCTTTATTATAACTCTTTTAAAAGCTCCACTACTTTTTTCATATCTTGGGTGAACTCTTTGTCCGCTTGGGGGTTTCTTAGCACATAAGCAGGATGGTAAGTTAGAAAAACCTTTATGTTCCTGTCAAAGGGGTAGTCAAAAATTTGTCCTCTGTAGCGCGTTATGGGTAGGTTCTTACCCAAAAGCCCTTCAAGAGCGGTAGAGCCCAAGCAAACTATGAGCTTTGGCTTTATTATCTCTATTTCCTTTCTCAGATAGGGTATACAGCTTATCATCTCCTCCTTGGTGGGTTTTCTGTTTCCCGGTGGTCTTGATTTTACTACATTGGTGATATAAACATCTTCACGCCTTAGTCCCACTTCTTGGAGCTTTTCGTTTAGGTACCTACCCGCTCTTCCTACAAAGGGCTTTTTTTGTATGTCTTCCTCCTCACCTGGTGCTTCTCCCACAAAAACCACTGGTGAATCAGGATTCCCATCACCAAAGACATAGCCACTGCTACCTTGATAGAGCACACACTTACCCTCGGAGCTCATTTTTTTGTATAGCTCTTCCAAAAGAAGCCTTTTATCCTTCTTTTCCTCTCTCTTTTCAACTGAGTAAAGCTCCGTTATACCTATTTCTTCTAAGGACTTTACCGTTGCAAAAAGTTTTCTATCCATGACTTTTCAAAGCAAGCACTTCCCTCTTGGTAATTCTGGCTTTTCTCTATGCACTCCTTTAGCTTTTCCAACCTGTAAGTGGCTAACTTCTTGCATATTACCCAAGCGTATTCACACCATTTGTGCTCTTTTAAGGGGTTGGTATTACACTCTTTGTCCCCTGCGTAGGAAACACCAAAAGCGAGTATTAAACAGAGACTAACTTTCTGTATCTTTCCCATTCTTCTGGAAACTTTTTCATAGTCTGTCTTATGAGCCTTCCTGCTACCGCACCAAGACCGCATATGGAGGTAGGCTGTATATACTGATTTACGAAATCAAAGCCTTCCCAGTCTCTCTCTGTTGCAATGCCTTGAATGATCCTATGTAGAAGGTTTGCCTGCTCGTATGTGCCTACCCTACAGGGAGTACACTGCCCGCAACTCTCATGAGCGTAAAACTCCGCTATCTTTAAACACATCTTGACTATATCGTCCTCCTCTGTTAACACTATTACCGTTCCTGTTCCACCAAAACCAAAGGGTGAGTAGTCCATGGGTGTGTCAAGTTCTTCCGCAGAAAAGCAGTCAAGGGCACCAGAAAATACCGCCTTAACCTTCTTGTTGTTTATAGTCCCACCTGCGTACTTATAAACCACCTCTCTTAAGGTAGTGTTCATGGGAAGCTCATAAACACCGGGTTTCTTAACCTTACCGCTTACTGGAAAGAGCTTTGGTCCCGGATAATCACTGGGTCCTATATATCTGTAATCTTCCCAACCGAGCTTTATGATAAAGGGTATGTTGCAGAGGGTTTCTACATTATTGACCACTGTAGGTCTTCCAAAAAGTCCATACTGCACAGGGAAGGGAGGCTTTATGCGTGGAAAACCTCTCTTGCCCTCAAGGGATTCTATCAGAGCGCTCTCCTCACCGCATATGTAAGCACCCGCACCCCTTGCCACATATATTTCAAGGTCAAAACCACTTCCCAGTATATTTTTTCCTAAGAAACCCATCTTTTTTGCTTCTTCTATGGCATCTCTTAGTATGTAATACCCTGCGGTGTACTCTCCTCTTATGTATATAAAAGCTTCATTGGCACCAATAGCGTAAGCGGATATGATCATGCCCTCTATCAAAAGGTGAGGATCTCTCTCTATGATCACCCTGTCCTTGAAAGTGCCTGGCTCAGATTCATCTGCGTTGCATATGAGGTATCTGGGAGCAGGGTTTTGGATGGCAAACTTCCACTTTTTGCCTGTGGGAAATCCAGCACCACCACGTCCTCTTAGCTGGCTTTTGTCCACCCACTCTACTATTTCCTGAGGGTCCATATTGAGAGCTTTTTCAAGAGCCTGATAGCCTCCGTCCCGTAGATAGTCTTCTATGGTGTGCACCTTTGGTTTTTTTGCTCTCTTTAAGAGCATATCCAAGGTGGTTTCTGCGTATATGTTAGGCATAACGGGATAGGATCTCATGGAGTTTCTCCTTACTCTCAAATTTGTAAGAATCCTCGTCTATCATAAAAAAGGGCGCTTCGCTACACGCACCCAAGCATTGGACCGCTATTAGTTTAAAACGTCCATCTTTGGTAGTTTGACCAAAATCTATACCCAAAAGCTCCTTAAGAGCTTTAATTAGCCTGTCTTTGTTCATAAGCTCACACACTATGCTTACACACACTCTTATCCTGTGTCTTGCGGGCTCTCCCCTATCAAACATGTCATAAAAAGACACCACACTCTCCACGTGGTTTAGTGGCAGGTCAAGAAGCTTGGCAACCTCCTCAAGGGCAAACTGGGGTATGTGTCCATAATGATTTTGCACTTCGTGCAGGCACATAAGTATAGCTTGCTCCTTTCTGGGAAAGTACTCCGCATGCTCTTTGAGTTTGTTCAAAAGGCTTTCTTCCAGCATGGTATTAAATTATAAATTATCTCATCCTTCTAAAACGGACTATGTACTTGTCCTTTTCCTCTCGCAACTTTCTTATATCCTTTTCACCTTGACTGAGGTCAAACTGAGACTTATCTACTCTGAGAAGATGATAGCTTGTCTCAAAAGCAGACTCCAAATCATACACCTTTGTGTTTTTTATATCTTCTGGTACCATGTGGTAATCTCCTGCCAAGATGTACTCCGCTATCTGCATGGCTTTGGGTGAGAGCACCACATCTTTCAAATACTCTTCTTTCCCCAATCTCATAAGACCCAGCAAAAATACTTTTTCGTTGTAAGTTAAACCTAAGGTTTCCTCCTTATCTTCCACCTTTTGAACTTTGGGCATCTGCTCGTAAAGAAGGCTCACAGAAAGGTTTGATGCGGAACTTGCTAACTTTATAAGCTCGTGTTGATAAACCACGTCTGTTACAAAGCTCGCATAATAAAGAAAGTCCTTCAAAGCATAACTTTTGCCTTCTTTAATCTCCTCTATCAAAATCTGAAAAATGTCTTGTGCATTCTGAATGAGTGTTCGCAAACCCTCTTTGTCCTTTTTTGCCATGGTGTCTGGGTCCTCACCTTCTGGAAGGTATGCCACCTTTACGTTAATACCTTGGGAGAGCAAATAAGGCGTGGCAAGCCTTACCGCTTTCTTTCCTGCATTATCACCATCAAAGAGTAGCACTACATTTTTTGTGTATTTGGAGAGGGCTTTGGCGTGATCTTGGCTAAAAGCGGTGCCTAAGGGTGCTACAGTGTTTTTGTAGCCTTCTTGGTGCATACTGATGACATCAAAATAACCTTCAACCACTATCGCAAAATCCATCTCCTTTATGTACTCTCTTGCTTGGTGCAAACCAAATACAACAGACCTTTTTTTAAAAAACTCACTTTCTGGTGAGTTTATGTATTTGGGATGTCCTTCCTGAAGAAGTCTTCCACCAAAGGCTATACAGTTTCCCTTTTCGTCCCTTATAGGTATTATGAGTCTCCCAGCAAAGAGATCTTTGTATACCCCTTCGTCAAGCTTTATTAAGTTTCCCGTCTTTTCATAAGCGTCAAGAATGCCCTCTTTTTTAAGAAAACTCACTAAGTCTTCAGATGAAGGAGAGTATCCCAACATAAAATTTTGGACACTTTTTGAAGATACACCCCTGCTTTTGAGATAATCTATGACCTTAGGTGCGTTTTCAAGAGCACTGTGATAGTAGCTTGCTACTAACTCAAGGATATGAAATGGCTTATTATCTTTTTTAGTCTCCTTGATCTTTATGGGAATGTTGTACTTCTTTGCAAGCTTTATAAGGGCTTCTGAGTAGCTTATGTTTTCGTACAAAGAGACAAACTTTATGGCATCACCACCTACACCACACCCAAAGCACTTGAATATACCTTTTGAAGGAGATACAAAGAATGAAGGAGTATCATCTGGGTGGAAAGGACACCTTGCGCTGTAGTTACTTCCTACCCTTTTGAGATCTATGTAAGAAGATATGACATCTACAATATCTATCTTTCTGAGAAGTTCATCTCTGGCGGACATGCTTTATAAGGTAAAATTATTATAATGCAAAGCTTCCTTGTTACTGGGTGTGCAGGGTTTATAGGCTGGAAGGTTTGTGAGAAGCTCCTTCAGAAAGGACACCAAGTGATAGGTATAGATAACCTTAATGATTACTACGATGTTAGGCTGAAAGAGTACAGACTAAACCTCCTTAAAGATTACGAAAACTTTACCTTTTACCAAGGGGATATAGAAGATATATCCTTTCTTAGGGAAGTTTTTAAGAGGCACGCCTTTGATGCGGTAATAAATGAGGCAGCAAGGGCAGGTGTTAGGTACTCTATAGAAAATCCTTTTGTTTATATGACTACCAACGCTCTTGGAACGCTTAACCTCCTTGAGACGTGCAAAGATTATGGGGTAAAAAAGTTTGTCCTTGCTTCTACTTCCTCCTTATACGCAGGACAACCTATGCCTTTCAAAGAAGACCTTCCCGTGAATACGCCCATATCTCCTTACGCAGCCTCTAAAAAGTCCGCAGAAGTTATGGCTTATACTTACCACTACCTCTATCAGATAGATGTGGCTGTGGTGCGCTACTTTACCGTTTATGGACCTGCGGGAAGGCCAGATATGAGTATCTTTAGGTTTATCAAGTGGATTCTTGAGGGTGTGCCTTTGCAGATCTTCGGTGATGGAAGCCAAAGCAGGGACTTCACTTACATAGACGACATAGCAGAAGGCACTATCCTTGCTCTTAACACGGTAGGTTATGAGATATTCAATCTTGGAAATAACAAACCTCATAGTCTTTCTTATGTTATTGAACTCATAGAAAGATACACGGGCAAAAAGGCTCTTTTGGAATATAAAGAGTTTCACAAGGCGGACATGAAAGCCACTTGGGCTGATATAGAAAAAGCTAAGAGAGTTCTGGGGTGGGAGCCAAAGGTGAGCTTGGAGGAGGGTATAAAGAGAACCGTTGAATGGACCTTTGATAACTGGGACTGGTTAAAGCATGTGAAGCTCTGACTTTTTTACAAACTCTTTTACCCTTTTGGCTATACCCTCTGCGTCTATACCCACTAAGCTCCTGAGCAAGTTTTGGTTTCCGTGCTCTATAAACCTATCTGGAATGCCTATAAGCAGAGTCCTCTTTAGTATGCCCTTTTGGGAGAGCCACTCAAGAACTCCAGAGCCAAAACCACCAACAACGGTGTTGTCCTCTACCGTCACAAAAAGGGGATACCTTTCACACAGATGTGTAAGAAGTACATCATCCATGGGTTTTACAAAGCGCGCATTGACCACGCCTGCCTTTATACCTTCTTTCCTGAGAAGTTCCGCGGATTTTAGCGCCTGATATACAGTGTAGCCCACCGCAAGAATGACCACATCTTCCCCTTCCAAAAGAACTTCCCAGCTACCTACGGGTATCTTCTTGAAGCCTTCCGTTGGCACTCCGTATGCTGGTCCTCTTGGATACCTTATGGCAAAGGGTCCGTTCCACTCAAGAGCGGTGTAAAGAAGGTCTCTGAGCTCCTGCTCGTCCTTTGGAGCAGAAACTACCATGTTGGGAATGCACCTAAGATAAGAGAGGTCAAAAACTCCGTGATGGGTTGGTCCATCATCTCCCACAAGTCCAGCTCTGTCTATGGCAAATACTACATGAAGGTTTTGTAGGGCTATGTCGTGAATCACCTGATCGTAAGCTCTTTGTAAGAAAGTGGAGTAGTAAGCAGCAATGGGTTTTAGACCTTGAGCAGCAAGACCTCCTGCAAAGGTGCAAGCGTGCTGTTCCGCAATACCCACATCAAAAAACCTGTTGGGGTACTTCTGACTAAACTCTACAAGTCCAGAGCCTTCTTTCATTGCGGGTGTTATGACCACAAGTTCGGGAAATATCTCTGCAAGCTCCACCACCGCCTTACCAAAAGCGGAGGTCCATGTAGGAGGTGAGGGTTTTTTGATAAACTCTCCTGACTCTCTCTTGTAAGGAGCCACACCGTGCCAAGTGACGGGATCGTTCTCTGCTGGTTTGTAGCCTTTGCCCTTTTTGGTGTATATGTGCAAAAGTACAGGACCCTTTATGTGCTTTATGTTCTCAAGGGTTTTCTCAAGAGCAGGAAGGTCGTGTCCATTTACTGGTCCTATATAATTAAAACCCAACTCCTCAAATATTATTCCGGGGGATATGAGCCCTTTAAGGAACTCCTCAGTGAGCTTTACTATCCTACCCGCACCGCTTATGTGCTCAAGCAAGTGCTTTACTTTTTGCCTTGTCTCTTGGACAAACCTTCCACTGAGAATCTTACTAAGGTAAGTGGATATGGCACCCACATTGGGAGATATGGACATCTCATTATCGTTGAGTATTACTATAAAACGGTTGGGTCTTAAGTGCCCTGCGTTGTTTAGAGCCTCAAAAGCCATACCTGCGGTCATAGCACCATCACCTATGACCGCAACCACATAACCCTCTTGACCAAGAAGATCCATTGCCTTCCTAAAGCCAAGCGCTGCAGAGATGGATGTGGAGCTATGCCCTGCACCAAAGGCATCATAGATGCTCTCCTCTCTTCTGAGGAAACCCGATATACCACCATACTGTCTTAGGGTGGGAAAGCTTTCCTTTCTGTCCGTGAGTATCTTCCATGGATACGCCTGATGTCCAATATCCCAAACTATCACATCAGAGGGAGGGTTAAAGGTTCTAAGAAGGGCTATGGTGAGCTCCACAACTCCAAGACCAGGAGCTACATGTCCGCCGTTCTTTGCGGTCACCTCAAGAATGTAGTCTCTGACCTCTTCCGCAAGCTTGTATAGTTCCTGATAGGACATGTATTTTAAGTCTATGGGACCCGTGTAATCCTTAAGAATACTATACCTTTCCAGCATACCCTATGAATATAGGACCTTTAGGAGAAAAATACAAGCCTTATCATCCAGCCTGTGAAGAACTCAAAAAGTACCAAAAGCACCCCCAAAATGCTTATTAGCAGACCCATTTTGCCTGCATTTTCTCCCTTGAACCAAAAGAATAGAAAAGAAAAGAGCGCGTAAAGTAAAAGAAGTATGCCGTTCCACTTGTGGGGAAACATCCAGATAGCGGGCGCTTTGGACTGCACCAAAGGCACATTAGACACAGAAAAACCTGCAAGCACCGACAGCAGTGCCACTACCATAAGAAAACCATGTAAGACAAGTGTGTACCTAAAAGCTTGGGTGTTTTTGAACAAACTGAGGCTGAAAACATAAAGCACAAACACTACAAAAGCTAAGAGTATAGTGCTATAAGCAAAGAGCGGGTGAAGGATCATCTTCCTACCTCCAAAAAGGGTTCTAAAGACATTATAACCTTGTATAGGTCTTTAAGTATATCTTGGTAATCTGCATTACCTTCTTCTACCAGGTCCATAAGGCTTTCAAGCTTCCTTGTGAATTCTTCTGAGACAAACTCTCTTATGCCTTCCCTTTTGCTCAGATATTCGTAAGCGGATTTGCCCAATTTTGTAGGTATCAAAAAGCCTCCCCTTTCTATCACATAACCTCTCTCTAAGAGCTTTTCCACTATGGTAGCGTAAGTAGATGGCCTTCCTATACCCCTTCTTTTCATTTCTTGAACAAGCTCACCCTGAGTGTAGAGAAACGCCTTTGGAAGTGATCTTAGCTCCTTTGAATTTTCTACAGATACTATACCTTCTATATGTGGGTGGGTCTCTAAGTACAAGAATTTGTTCCAACCGTCTTCAAGGATCTGTACCGTAAGGGTGTGTTTTTGCTCCAACTCACCTGCTTTTACAAGCACTTCAAGGGTTTTTACTTTTACGGGTCTTGTCTGGCTTGCCATGAACCTCCTAAAGATAAGGTCATAGAGCATTATATGTTCCCTTGTGAGGTTCTCTATCTGACCGCTCAGGACCAAAGCTTTTAATTCTTCCGTATCCATAGGCTTTGTAGGTCTTATACACTCGTGCGCTCCACCTTCTCCAAAGTGGTGAGGTCTAAAGTACTCTTCTCCCAGCTCTTCCTTTATGTACTCTCTGGCTATGCCTATGCCATAATCAGAAACCCTTGTAGAGTCCGTTCTGTGGTATGTTATAAAACCAAGCTCAAAGAGCGTTTGAGCCAAGTCCATAGTCTTTGGCAGAGAAAATCTATACCTATCGCTGGCGTCCTTCAGGAGAGTATCTGTGGTGTATGGAGGAGGTGGGTTTTTATACTCTTCTTTGCTTTCAAGCACCTGAAACTCAAGATACCTTAACTTATCGTAGAACTCCTTTGCAGAATTTTTGTTCTCAAAACTAAACTCCGTTCTAAAGACCTTTCCGTCCTTTTCTACCCTCACAAAGACTTTGTATATCCTTTTTCTGTATTCCTTTTCCCTTTCTATGATCCAGCCAAGCACAGGTGTTTGAACCCTTCCAGCAGAGAGCCAGCTCTTTCCAAAAGCCTGCTGTAGGAATCTGGAAAACTCAAATCCTACCCATCTGTCTGCAACCCTTCGCACCACCTGAGCCTTGACCAAGTTAATGTTAAAGTCTCTTGGCTCTTTTATGGCTTTAATTATGGCTTTTTTGGTCACCTCGTGGAACTCCATTCTCTTTATGTCTTTCACATATGGTCTTAGCAACTCCATAAGGTCCCAGCCTATCTTTTCTCCTTCTGTGTCTGGGTCTGTTGCTATAAGCACCTGCATAGCCTCAAGGGACATTCTCCTTATGCTCTTTATTAGCTCTTCTTTTCCTTCAATGCTCTCATAAACAGGCACTATGTCTCCATTTACATAAACACCGTAGAACCCCTCCTCCTTGTTAAGGTCCAGAATATGACCCAAAGAGGAGGTGATCATAATGTATCTGTCTTCCATAGATGTCTCAAGAACCTCGTGCTGTCCAATCCTTCTTCTTACTACCTTACCAAAGAAGTTAGCTATTGTTTTTGCCTTGTTTGGCGATTCAACCACTATAAGCACAGGCTTTAGAAGGTCTGTCTGTTGTGGAGGTCTCTCTCCCTTTAAAAACTCCCTCACTTTTGCCCTGTCATTGTCTATCTCCAAAAGCACCTTTTCCAAATCCACTGAAGAGATGGGAACAAAGTCTATGTCTTCACTAAACCACCTTACCCTTTTCTTGAGATGATTAAAGGCTCTTGGGTCATCAACCAAAAGAATGCTAAGTCCCTTTGTGATGCCACCTGCAAACATTCTGGAGGTCCTTCCGCTTGCCTGAAGGTATCCTGTGGCATCAGAGACCACCATCTGATAATCCCCATTTACGAGCCTTAGCGTTAGGTCTTCTGATGTCTCAATGATGCTAATGACCTCTTGGCTCATCAAAAACTGCCTTATTTCTTCTCTGAGCTGGTCTATCTTTTCCTTGAGGTCCTTTTTCTCCTCCAGATACTCCTCGTTTATGTACTGATACCTTTTTAGTTTGGATATCCAGTTATCCACTTTTTGTATGTGATGGCTCAGGTGTTTTGCTATGTGATGCCTAACAGAAGAAAGAGCCCAAAGCAGATGAGAAAGGCTCTTTTCAAAACTCAGAGATATCACTATTTTGGGAACACCGTAGAAAAGAGCGTATCTGATCACATGAGGCATATCCAAGCCCCTTGCCAGAGGATTTCTGTAAGAAGCTATACCCACTATCACGTCTATTTTGCCCCTTTCGTAATCATGAAGATGCCTTTCGTTTAGCTCCTCATAAGAGACCGCCCTTATACCCTTTTCTTCAAGGCTTTTTACAAGATTTGATACCTCTTCCTTTCCTTTGTCAGAGGACAAAAACACAAGCCCACCCTTGCCAAGCCTTTTGATCCACTCAGAAAGCTCCTGCTCCTGATAGGGTGCGTAAGCATCTACTATGTTTCTGAGGTAAAAGGTAGGAGTTCCCACCTCAAAGCCCAACAGCTCTCTAAAGAGTTTTATTCTGTTGGAACGAGGGTTTGATGTGGCAGAAGATACCACAAGCACCCCCTTTACCTTCTTTTGGGACAACTCCCTCACCTCTTGGGAAAGCTCCCTTATCTTCTCCCAGTCTTGATCTGTTTTTTTGAACTTCTCCTTTAACCTTATGAGGTTCATAGCCTTTTCTATATCTTCCTCACTAAAGCCCAAAAGGTAAAGAGCCTTGTCTATGTTTTTGGCGGTCTTTAAAAAGGAATCCACATCATCCACAAAAAGGAAGGATATGTCCTTGGGTATATGCTCGTAGTTTTTGTAGAGGAACATGGAAGTGGAGACAAGCACAAGAAAATCACCGTTTTTTAACCTCTCCTTTTTCTCCTCTTTCTTTTTACCTTCCTCATCACCAAAGCTAAGAAGATCCGAATCTTTGATACCCATCTTCTTAAGACGGTTGCTCACTTGATTTACCAGCAGTTTGGTAGGTAGGATTATGTAGGACTTTTTCCCTTTTTTGGCAAGATAAAGAACCACAGACAAGCCAAAGGAAGTTTTACCTACACCAGTTGGAGCAAGCAGTGCAAAGGAACTTCCCAGAAAAACCCTCTTTGCCCACGCACGTTGCAAGCTCCAAGGCTTTGACTTTATGTGCTTCTCAAAGACCTCTTCCCACTCCTTTATTTCCTGCTCTATATCACAGAGCTTTTTTAACTCTCCGTGCTTTAGTGCCTCACACACAGGCTTGTCTTCGTCTGGCATACAAACACTACAGGGCAAACCTTTGAGCAGTCTATCCGAGCTTATATCTCCTCCACAGTTAGGACAAAGCCTAAGCAGAACACTTTTTACCATGCTTTACTATCTTATAGCAAACTTTTTATATTTTACACCCTTTGGAAAAATTTTCTTATACCCTTGCCATCTCTCGTCAAGCACATTAAATTATTTAGCCAAAAACAGGAGGGATGCCATGACTTCAACATCAAAGAATGCAAGACTTTGTGCCACCTGCCAGTATTGGCTGGGCGCAAGGGAGCTTAAAAAATCTGGTAGTGTTCTTCATGATTATGAGGGAGTTTGCAGTGCTGCAGGCTCACCGTACAAAGGCAAAACGGTACGAGCTAATCAGTCCTGCACACACTGGCATAAGTGGGTTCTCATAACCTAATCAAAACCTTTTTTATGCACTAAAGCCCTTTGAAAAATCCTAGAACATAGCTGTGATTACCCTAAGCTGTCTCAAAGTGGCAGGCTAAACTGTCCGAAGAATGCTTGGCACGTTCTCAAGGTAGCTATTGCTATTCCTCTTTTTGGGAGGTCTTTTGTCAGATACTTCTTTCCCTTGAAAGGCGTTTTAGTCTCGGGGGACTGGTATAACAAACAAGGCTTTGGATTTTTTAAACAATCTGAGAGTTTATTCCTTCAAAAGTCCCCTTACCTTATCTTCCCAGCCACTATTCACAAGGGTGGGTTTTCTGAGCCTTCTCTTTCTGTCCTTTGCTTTTTTGGTGTTGTAGTGAGAACCACCTGCACGCCACCTTTTTATCTTACCCTTTGCGGTTATCTTAAACCTCTTCTTTGCGGATCTGTTGGTTTTCATCTTCACCTTTGCCATGAGCTTGCCTCCTGATACGCATTATACCATAAAATCGGGGTGACGGGACTTGAACCCGTGACCTCTGGCCCCCCATGCCAGCGCGCTTCCACCTGCGCCACACCCCGTCATTTAGACTAAATTTTACACCTTTTGACCAGCATGTTCAACCTTACAGTTAGCTTTTTGCTTGCCTTAAACTGTACCGTTCTTTTAGGCTTTATATCTTTTATCTCGCCAGTTCTTGGGTTTCTCCATTTCCTATCTTTGGTCTGTCTAACTTTGAAAGTTCCAAAACCCGAGATCTTAACCTCCTGCTCCTCTTGAAGAGCTCGGCTTATAAGATCAAACACATAATTGAGCATGCTATAGAGAGTTTTTTTTGAAACACTACCCTCTTTCCAAATCTGATCTACTATGCTTTTTCTTGCCATTATAGTTTCATTTTCTTTCTGAGTATATCTCCTAAGGTAAAGCCACTTTCGGAAGATGTGGTGATAACTTCTTCCTTCTTCTCCTCTTTATCTTCTTTCATAGTTAGCGTTATTCTTCCTTCTTCTGGAGATATTTCAAGGATCTTAACCTCTACCTCTGAGCCCTCTTTTATCTCTGTACCTTTTGGTATCTCAGAGAGAGGTAAAAGACCGTCTAAACCTTCTGGAAACTCAAGAAAGACACCAAAGGGATGGGTGGATTTTACCTTTAGGGTCACTTTCTGCCCTACTTGGTACTTCTGCTTTATAAGGTCCCAAGGATTGGGTGTTAACTGTTTTAGTCCCAGCTTTATAAACCTACCCTCTAAGGCAAGAACCGCAAACTCCTTTTCCTCACCAACTTTTAGCACTTCCTCTATCCTACCGGGTCTCACCCAGGATAGATCGCTTCTGTGTATTACGCCCTTTACTCCTCCGCCTAAGTCCACTATGGCTTTTGCACCTTCTATTCTCTCTATAATACCTTTTACCCTACTACCTGCAGGATTTTTCTTGAAGAACTCCTCCCAGGGTTTTGGCAGAGCTCTCTTTATGCTAAGGATCAGTCTTCTCTTGGTAGGTTCAAACTCCAACACCTTTGCCTTTACTTCTGAGCCTTTCTTATAATTTACCTCACCATTGTAAGATATCTCTTCTTTTGGTACAAAACCTTCTACACCTTCCTGAACTTCTACTATCAGTCCTTTCTCTGAGATTTCTACCACTTTGCCAGATACAATATCCCCCTTGTTTATCTTATCCTTTATCTTTTCCCACGGGTTCTCTTTCATTTCTCTTAGGCTCACAAATATGAACTCGCCATCTTTGGGTATGCGCTTTACCTTAACTTTTAGTTTTTCATCTATTTCCGCGTAGTTATAAGGGTTTTTGTCCCTACCCCATGATAGCTCTTCTTTTGGAAGGAATGCCCTTAGAACTCCCTGAACCAGTAAGGTTATACCCTTTTCTGGGTCTATCTTTATCACTCTTCCTTCTACTACATCACCAACTTTTAGTTTTTGTAAAAGTCTTTCCTTTCTACGCTTCTCTTGTTGTGCCAAGTAGGCTTTTTGAGATACCTTCAGCTTTATACCTTCCTTTGTGTTTTGAAACTCTATAATCTTTACCACAACTCTTGAACCTTCTTTGAGCCTTCTGCCAGCTTCGTTATAGGGCATAAAGGCACTAATGCCATTTATATCCACTGTATAACCTTCTTGAGTTTTTTCTTTAATCCTCCCCGTTATAAACCTTCCTTTCTCATAAGCGGAGCGCAAAAAGTGTATGTACTTTTCTTGTATGTACTTTTTGTAAGAAAGTATGGGTGATCCTCCTTTTGCTATTTTTACTACAACCGCTCTTACCTGATCCCCTTCCTTTACATCAGGAAGCTCTTCTCTTGGGATTATTCCCTCCACTTTGTAGCCTATGTCCACATACACATTCCTGTCATCTACTTTTACAACCTTACACTGTATTACTTCTCCCCTCCTTATCTCTTTTACTTCTTCAAGACTTTTCTCCAGTAGCCTTTCAAATTCGCCCATAAGTTCCTCCAGAGGGTTATATATTATATACCATTCAACCTTTTAAAGTGCCAAGAGGTTTTAATCTTGCTACGAGCTTTGCTATGCCAAGAGCATCTACAACTTTGACTACTTCTGTCACATCCTTATATGCCTGAGGTATCTCTTCCATAATGGTGCCTTTGCCCTTTGCAACCACTACAAGACCCTTTAGCACTTTCTCTATACCCTCTTTTCTTGCATACTCCTTGGCTTTTGTTCTGGACATCAGCCTACCAGCACCGTGGCACGCACTTCCAAAGCTCATTTCCATACTCTTGGCTGTACCCACAAGAAGAAAGGAATACCTGCCTATATCACCAGGTATAATAACAGGCTGGCCTATATCCCTATAAGCAGGTGGCACATCTGGGTTATAGGGAGGGAAGGCTCTTGTTGCACCCTTTCTGTGTACCAAAAGCTCCTTTTCTTTACCGTCAATTTTGTACCTCTCCACCTTTCCTATGTTATGGGCAAGGTCATACACTACCCTGTAGCCTAACTCTTCCCAAGATATGCCAAGGAACTTTCTTATGGTGTCAGCAGTGATAAAACCCAGTATCTGCCTGTTGGCAAAGGCATAGTTTGCTGCACAGTTCATGGCTTTAAAGTAGCTTTGTCCTTCTTCTGATCTAAAGGGCATGCAAGCTAGTTGCATGTCTGGTATGTGTATTTTATACTTATCCAAAGCATCCTTTGCAACTTTTAGGTAATCTACGCACACCTGGTGTCCGAAACCTCTTGAACCAGAATGCACCATAATTACCACTTGTCCTATGCTGATGCCGAGCTTTTCCGCAACATGTTCGTCATATATCTCATCAACCGCCTGTATTTCAACAAAGTGATTTCCTGAACCTACTGTTCCTAATTCTTCAGAACCTCTCTCATATGCAAAGTTTGATACTTTCTCAGGATCTGCATTGGGAAGGGTTCCTGAACTTTCTATGTGTGCAAGGTCCTCCTCAAAACCAAAGCCGTATTCCACTGCCCACCTTGCACCTTTTATAGCCACCTCCTTGAGTTGCTTTTTTGATAGCTTTAACCTTCCTCTTGAACCAACACCTGCTGGCACTTTGTTTAGTATCTCTTGCATGAGCTTCTGCCTTATGGGAAGGATACTTTCTTCTGAAAGATTTGTGGCTATTAGTCTTACACCACAGTTTATGTCGTATCCTATGGACCCTGGGCTTATGACACCTGTTTGTGTGTTTACCGCCATAACTCCACCTACGGGAAAGCCATAACCTACATGTACATCGGGCATTACATATATGGCTTTTTCAACACCCGGAAGGGTAGCTGCGTTAGCTGCCTGCCTTATGGCATCTTCCTCAAGATGTTCAAAGAGACTTTCGCTTATATAAAAGTAAACGGGTACCCTTTGACCTACCACCGTGTTTTCTTTTAGTACATAAACGTAGTCAGAAAGGCGAACAAGCGCTTCTTTTAAACCCATAACTTAAAAATTATAGCTTTTTTTAGCGTGCCCTGGGGGACTTGAACCCCCGACCTTGGGCTTCGGAGACCCACGCTCTATCCACCTGAGCTAAGGGCACTTACAAAAAATTTCCCTTATAGTAGTCTACTATGACCCTTCTTATGCTCTCAAGAAGGTCTCTTGACTTTATATCTATTATGGCATAGCTTTTTCCGTCTTTTTGTATCTCAGGAAGTTGTATGAAGTACCCTCCATACTTACTCTCAAAAAGCTTTATGTTTCTGATCACTATAAGCCCGTCTAACTCCACATCTGCATAACCTAAAAGCCTGGGCCTTTTCAGAGATGTTTCAAAGGGATAGAACTTTAACAATTGGACATTCATAAGTCCTTTATACTCTCTCTTTTTGTAGCTTAGCGTACTTGTCAAGAGCCAAACGCCTTTTTAAACCGCTGACTCTGTCTATAAAGGTTATACCATTAAGATGGTCCATCTCGTGCTGAAACACTACAGCTGGAAATCCATCAAACTCGTATATTTTCTCCTCTCCTGTAAGGTCCAAAGCCTTTACCTTAACTTTGCTGTACCTGCTTACTTCTACCACCAATCCCGGAAAAGATAGGCAACCTTCTCTGTATTTGATCTGCCCCTCTGCGGACAGCACCTCTGGATTTATAAGCACCGCCTTTATTGGTGGGCTTCCCTCCTTTTTTGATGTGTCTATGACCATCACACTCAGCTCTACGCCTATCTGGTTAGCAGCAAGACCAACACCTTCTGCATGGTACATGGTATCAAACATATCCCTTACAAGCTCGCGCACTTCTCTGTCTATCACATCCACCTTTTTTGTGGGTGTCTTTAGGACTGGATGTGGGAACTTTAGTATCTCTCTTATCATAGGATAAAATAAATATGCCTTTTTTGTTGGCTTTCAAGTGTCATAAGCGTGCTTCCTTTATGTTCTTCCTTCGCCAAATCCCTGCGTTTATATCGTAAAAGGCTTTTTGAAGCTCCACCAGTTGGGATATGCCCTCAAGAGCTAAAGATAGCATTTTGTCAAACTCTTCTCTTGTGAAAGTGTTTTCTTCACCCAAAGCCTGTATTTCTGATATTCTGCCTGAGCCTGTGGCTACCACGTTCATATCTACCTTTGCGCTTGAGTCTTCCTCGTAGTTAAGATCCAAAAGGATCTGCCCATTTACTAAACCCACGCTTACTGACGCTACAAAGTCCTTTATGGGTGTGGAAGTTAATATCCCCTCGTTGTAGAGCTTTATGACCGCGTCCGCAAGAGCTACAAAGGCACCTGTTATGGAAGCGGTTCTTGTGCCACCATCTGCCTGTATCACATCGCAATCTATCCAAAAGGTTCTCTCACCAACCTTTGTGAGATCAAGAGCGGTTCTCATAGCTCTCCCTATCATGCGCTGTATCTCGTGAGTCCTACCGCTTATTCTTCCTTGAACAGACTCCCTTATGTTTCTGGTGGCAGTTGCCCTGGGTAGCATGGAGTACTCTGCGGTGATCCATCCCTGCCCTTTTCCTTTTAGGAAGGGTGGGACTCCATCTTGCACAGACACGGTGCATATAACCTTGGTGTTTCCAAACTCAACAAGACAAGACCCTTCAGGATGCTGTAAGTAATCCCTAACAATCCTTATGGGTCTTAGCTCGTTAGGCTTTCTTCCGTCTTTCCTCAAACCTTTGCTCCAAGAGCTTTGGCTTTCTCAACCACTTCTTCTATAGTTCCTACCATATAGAAAGCCATCTCAGGAAGATGGTCGTACTTACCGCTGAGAATTTCTTTAAAGCTCCTGATGTTGTCCTCTAGCCTCACATACTTTCCGGGCATACCAGTAAATTGCTCCGCTACGTGGAAGGGTTGAGCCAAAAATCTCTGAATCCTTCTTGCTCTACCCACTATGGCTTTGTCCTCTTCGGAGAGCTCTTCCATACCCAGTATGGCTATGATCTCCTGAAGTTCCTTGTATCTTTGCAGTATTCTTTTTACTTCCATAGCTACCGTGTAGTGCTCTTCACCTACGTACTCGGGAGCTAAGTACTTGGATGTGGATTCAAGGGGGTCAACTGCAGGGTATATACCAAGCTCCGCAAGTCTTCTGGCAAGGACTGTTGTGGCATCAAGGTGAGCAAATACAGAGTAAGGAGCTGGGTCTGTAATGTCGTCCGCAGGGACATAGACTGCCTGTATGGAGGTAAGAGATCCCTTCTTGGTAGAGGTGATCCTCTCCTGAACTTCTCCCACGTCCGTGTTGAGCGTGGGTTGGTATCCCACAGCGGAAGGAAGCCTTCCAAGTAGTGTGGATACCTCTGAACCCGCCTGAACAAACCTAAAGATGTTGTCTATGAAAACCAAAACGTCTTGACCTTCTACATCTCTGAAGTATTCCGCCATGGTTATACCCGTTTGAGCTACCCTAAAGCGCACACCTGGTGGCTCATTCATCTGTCCATAAACCATCACCGTATAAGGAAGAACCCCTGACTCTTTCATTTCGTGCCAAAGGTCATTTCCTTCTCTTGTCCTTTCTCCCACACCTATAACTACAGAAAAACCTTTGTGGAACTTAGCTATGTTGTGTATGAGCTCTTGCATAAGCACCGTCTTACCAACTCCCGCACCGCCAAAGAGTCCTACCTTTCCACCTTTTACATAAGGCTCAAGGAGGTCTATTACTTTTATACCAGTTTCCAATATCTCCACCTTTGTGGACTGCTCTTCAAGGGGTGGGGGTTCTCTAAACATGGGCCAGTACTCTTCCGCCTTTACCTCTCCTGCTTCGTCAATGGGTTGACCCACCACATTGAATATCCTTCCTAGGGTAGCTCTTCCTACGGGCACCTTTATGGGACCACCAAGATACTCTACCTCCTGACCCCTTACCAGTCCGTCAGTAGCACCCATAGCAATGCATCTTACCCTTCTTTCGCCTATGTGCTGAGCTACTTCAAGGTATAGGTCCTCTTCCGCCCAGTTTCCCCTGTCATCAATAAAGCGCCTTCTGGTTTTAAGTCCATGCCTTACAGGTGGAAGGTTTTCGCTTTCAAACTCTACGTCAATAACCGCTCCAATAATTTGTACCATCTTTCCCTTCATATTTTCCTCCTTACTTCATAGCTTCTACCGCATTAACTATATCAATAAGTTCAGAAGTTATAGCTTCTTGTCTTGCTTTATTGAAAATAAGTGTCCATGTTTTTATGAGCTCATCTGCGTTCCTTGTGGCATTATCCATAGCCACCATCCTTGCAAAATGCTCAGCAGCGTTAGACTCCACCATAGCCCTGTATATCTGGTAATTCAAGTAAAGGTCTATAAGTTTGCTGATAAACTCTTCTTTATCCACTTCAAACTCGTAAATTCCGTAGTCCTCACCTTTGCTTTCTGGCTTTTCAAAAGGTAAGAAGGTGCGCACCACGGGTTTGTAGCTTACCCTGGTGATCATCTCGTTGTTTATAAGATAAACCGCATCCGTCTCTTTGTTTGCGTATCTTTCCCTTACCATCTGTCCCACTTCCTTGACCACAGAGAAGTTTATCTCTTTCCTAAAGACCTCTTCGTAGCCCTTTATGATGGGATAGTCCTTTTTGGAAAAGTGCTGATAGCCTTTCCTTCCTATCAATATAAGGCTCACATTCACACCGGAAGACACTTTTTCCTCTATGAGCTCCTCCGTTCTCTTTATAACATTAGAGTTAAAAGCTCCCGCAAGACCTCTATCTGCGGTAATGAGAATTATGTCCGCTCTCCTTTCCTGTCTTCTCTCAAGAAGGGGGTGCGTTTGGGAGTCTATGTGAGCGGATAGGTCTCTTATGACATCGTAGAGTCTTTCAGAGTAAGGTCTTGAAGCGTAGAGAAGTTCTTGTGCCCTTCTGAGCTTTGCTGCAGACACCACTTTCATAGCGTTGGTGATTCTTCTGGTGTTCTTTATACCCTGTATCTTTCTTCTTATGTCTCTTGGTGATAACTTGGGCATGTGAAAGATTATAGCACAACTTTTGGTATAATGCTAAAAAATGGAGCAAGAAAGACTCAAAAAACTTGAAAGGATAGAAGAACCTTACCCACACAAGTTTGAGGTAAGCCATTTTATAGGTGAAATAAGACAGATGTTTGAAAAAGACCCTACAGGAGAAGAGGTAAGCGTAAGGGGCATTGTCAAGAGAGTATCTAAGATAGAAGATGGGTTTTTGGTAAGGCTTAGTGATGAGGAAGGATTGGAGATACTTGCTATAACGGAGCATTCTCTAAAGCAGGGTGAGATTTATAATCTCAAGGGAAAGCTCGTAAGGCATGAGGGCAAGCTCACCCTTGAGTCTGCTGAGCCATCAGATAGTCCCACAACCACAATAAAAGACATAAAGAGCACGTACGATTTTGATCCTAACTTCTATCAGGTATCTGTGGCAGGGAGGTTAGTTTCTCTCAGAAGTATGGGAAAAGCCATATTTGGACACCTTCAGGATGCCACAGGAAGGATACAGATATACATAAAAAAGGACATAGTGGGAGATGATAAGTTTCAGGCTTTTGATGATCTTTTTGATGTGGGGGACATAGTGGGAGTAAAGGGTAAGCTCTTTAGAACCAACACGGGAGAGCTAACTGTTGAAGTCAATGATTTTAAGATGTTAGCAAAGAGCCTAAGACCCCTTCCAGAAAAGTGGCACGGACTCAAAGACGTGGAAGTAAGATACAGACAGAGGTATTTGGACCTTATATCCAACGAAAGGGCGCGCAAAATAACCATTCTCAGAAGTAGACTCATTTCGGAGATAAGAAGATTTCTTGATGAGAGGGGCTTTATAGAAGTAGAAACACCCATCTTGCAACCTGTAGCATCTGGAGCTAATGCCAAACCCTTCATCACTTACCACAACTACCTTGAACAAAATCTTTACCTGAGGATAGCACCAGAGCTTTATCTAAAAAGGTTAATAGTGGGAGGCTTCAACAGGGTTTATGAGCTTGGCAAAAACTTTAGAAATGAGGGAGTGGATACCACACACAACCCAGAATTTACCATGCTTGAGTTTTATTGCGCTTACTGGGACTACAAGGACCTTATTAAATTCACAGAAGAGCTTTTTTCTCACCTTCTTAATAAGCTTTTGGGTACTCTCAAGATAACCTATCAAGGCATTACCCTTGACTTTACACCACCTTACAAGGTAGTTAGATACTTTGACCTACTTAAAGAGAAGACAGGAAAGGACAAGGAGTTTTTCCTCAGGGACCTTGAGGGTCTTAGAAAGCTGGCTATAGAAATAGGTGTGCCAAAGGCAGAAACACTTACACATGCAAAGCTCATTGACAAAGTGTTTGATCTTCTTGTGGAAGATGAGCTCACAGGTCCTGTTTTTGTTATAGACTTTCCTAAGATACTCTCTCCTTTGGCAAAAACCCACAGAGAAGACAAAGATCTTGTGGAGAGGTTTGAGCTCTTTGTGGCAGGCAAGGAGATAGCCAACGCTTACACAGAGCTCAACGACCCCATAGAGCAAAGAAATAGGTTCTTGGAACAGCTAAAGGAGAAAGAGATGGGAGATGAGGAAGCCATGCAGATGGACGAAGACTTTATTATTGCCTTGGAACATGGCATGCCCCCCACCGCAGGAGAAGGCATAGGTATAGATAGATTGGTCATGCTACTGGCAGATGTGGATTCTATAAGAGAAGTTATTCTCTTCCCTGCCCTAAGACAGCGATAATGTCCACCTCCACATAAGCGCCCATAGGAAGGTTGCTGACACCCACGGTAGTCCTTGCTGGTTTTACCTCAACATCTTTGAAAAAGTCCTCATACAGAGCGTTCAGATGTGGAAAAAGGGAAAGGTCCGTTATGTAGATATTCACCTTGACAATGCTCTTTCTGTCCGCACCAGCGCTTCTTAGTATGGCATCTATGTTAGTAAATATCTGCTTTACCTGTTCTTCAAAGGTCTCTTTAATCTTGCCTGTCTTTGGGTCTATACCAATCTGTCCCGATACAAAGAGTAAATCACCGTAGATTACAGCTTGTGAGTATGGACCCACAGGCTTGGGCGCTTCCTCTGTGTGTATGCGCTCTATTTTCCCACCCATGATGAAGGATTAATTAATTATACACGGAGTGAGAAATAAGTTAAATGCCAAAACCTTTTTTTCTCTAAAGAAGCTATATCCTAAAGCATAAGTATGCAAAGGAGTTATTTGGATATCGGAGACTTTTGGTTTTCTTCCTACCTTAGTTTTTCTCTGCGTATCTATACAATTATAATGCATACCTTATAATTTTATTGAATGTTCAGAGAGAGAATAAAAAAGTTCCATTTTGTAGGTATAGGTGGTATAGGTATGAGTGGCATAGCCCAGATCCTTTTGGAGATGGGCTATGAAGTGTCTGGCTCAGACATAAGGGAAAACAAAAACATAGAGCTACTAAGAAGGAAAGGTGCAAAGGTCTTTATAGGACATAGGGAAGAGAATTTAAGACAGGTGGATGTTGTAGTCTACTCTTCTGCCATACCCGAAAACAACCCGGAAATAATCCAAGCTAAAAAGATGGGGCTACCTGTCATCTCAAGGGGGGATATGTTGGCGGAACTCTTTAGACTAAAGGAAGGTATAGCGGTTTGTGGCTCACACGGTAAGACCACCACCACCTCTATGATAGCTCATGTGGTGTATGAGGCAGGTTATGATCCTACTGTGATAGTGGGGGGTGTGCTTCAGAAGTTTGGCAGTAATGCACGATTTGGCAAAGACCAACTTATAATATCAGAGGCGGACGAAAGTGATGGCTCTTTCCTTAAGCTAATACCCACTGTTGCTGTGATCACCAACATAGACAAAGAGCATTTGGGATATTACAAAGATATTGAGGACATAAAAAATGCCTTTCTTAGGTTTGCCAACAGTGTGCCTTTCTATGGCTTTTGTGTGATGAATGCAGATGACGAAAACTCAAGGGAAGTCATGAAGAAGGCAAAGGGACCACTTATAACCTTTGGCATAGAAAACTCTGCAGATGTTATGGCAAAGAACCTAAGCCTGCAGTCTGGATATTATAGCTTTGACCTCTTTTATCAGGGCAAACCCTTAGAAAGAATACAGCTCTCTGTTGCTGGAAAACACAATGTTTATAACGCTCTTGCGTGTATAGCGGTAAGTCTTAAGATGGACATAAGTGTGGATACCATAAAGAGAGCCTTGGAGAACTTCAGGAATGCGGAAAGAAGACTGGAGCTAAAGGGCTACTTCAATGGTGCACCTGTGTATGACGATTATGGGCATCACCCTACAGAGATAAAAGCAGTTATAAGAGCTCTCAGGGAGATGTATCCACAAAAAAGACTACTGCTCATCTTCCAACCTCACAGGTACTCAAGGACATACTATCTTTTTGATGAGTTTGTGGAAGTTTTAAGGCTTGCTGATGTGTGCTTTCTAACGGAAATATACCCAGCAGGTGAGGATAACCTTTATGGTGTTTCTGGCAGAGACTTGGCAGAAAAGGCAGGGTGTGAATTTTTTGAAGACAAGGAGAAACTTTTCTCCACCTTAGTGAGCTCTGTAAAGGACACAGACGTTGTGGTCTTTATGGGTGCTGGGAGCATTTCCCGCTGGTGTGAGGAGTTCTATGAAAGGTATATCAGGTAGAAATTGGTTTCTCTTAAGCGAGATTATAGAGCCTCAAAAGGAACTAAAAGAGAAGTATGGACCTCTGATAGCACAACTGCTTGCCAACAGAAATGTGGATGACAGAGTGTTGGACACAAGACTAAAGAACCTGCTACCCTACCACCTTATTCCTAACATAGAACATGCGGTAGAAAGGATCATTAAGAGCATAAAAAAGGGAGAGAGGATCATCATATACGGGGACTACGATGTGGATGGCATAACTGGAAGCGCACTGCTTTACGATTTTTTAAAAAAGGCTGGTGCAAGGGTTTGTTGCACCCTTCCCACAAGACAGACGGGCTATGGTCTCAGAAAGGATCTTGTGGATACTTTTGCCAAATACGCTCAATTGCTCATAACAGTTGATAACGGCACTACCGCCATAGAAGAGCTAAAGGGCTCACCAATAGAAACTGTTATTATAGACCATCACAATCCCCACGAAGAGCTCCCCCATGCACTGATAGTCAATCCAAAGATAGATGAGCTGACTCCTAACGAACTCAAAGAGATATCCTCTGTGGCTCTCTGCTTTTACTTGGTTGCACGACTGAACAAAGAGCTTAATGTAGATATAGATGTAAGGGACTATCTATACCTTACCGCTATAGGGACTCTTGCGGATGTGATGCCTCTTAATCCTCTGAATCGCATACTTGTATCCAACGGTATAAGGATGCTCAACTACATACTGGCGGGTGGAGAGACTACGGCTTACGGTATAAAGGTGCTTTTGGAAGGCATAGGCATAAAGGGTGAGATTACCTCAAAGGACATTGCCTTTTCCATAGCACCAAGACTTAACGCGCCGGGCAGGGTCTCTAATCCTAGAATAGCTATGAACTTGCTACTTTCAAAGGATATAAACACCGCAAGGATGTGGTTTAAAAAGGTAGAAGAAGCCAATCAGCAGAGAAAGTACATATCTGACAAAGCCTTTGAGAAGGCCATTTATGAAGCATCTTTGCAAAAGGAGAGGAGCTTTTTGGTGGTGCGTATGGGTGAGTGGGCAAGCGGTGTGGCTGGTATAGTTGCTGGTAGGCTTTCAAGCCTTCTCTCAAAACCTTCTGCTGTCTTTTCTGTAGGCAAAGAGTTGGCAACCGCTTCTGTAAGGGGTGTGGAAGGTATAAATGTTTATGAAGGTCTAAAGAAACTATCCCACATGTACATAAAGTGGGGTGGGCACACAAGCGCTGCGGGCATCACCATCAGAAAAGATCACATGCAAACTTTTGAAACATTGGTGGAACAGGTATTCTCCCAGATGGAAAGAGAGGAGCCAAGACTGTACATAGATGCACCTTTGGATCCCGCACGCGTAGATGAAAGGGTAATAACCGCTTTGAAAAGCTTAGAACCTTATGGAGAAGGCTTTCCACAACCCATCTTTGTGTCTCCACCCTTAAGGATAGAAAGGGTAGAGACCATTAATGGAAGATACATTTTAAGAACACAGCACAACATAACCTTTGTCAGTTATGATACTACGCTGAAAAATAAGTGGGAAGAACTTGTGGGCTCTGTAAGAAGGATTGCCTATAGCATAGATACAAAAAAGGGCAAGCTTTTCCACCTTGTGGATGTGGAGGAACTAAATGGCTCTGGGTAAAAGTCACGATATGCTAAACATGCTACTTCTGCCTGTACCTCTATACTTCATACCCAAGGAGTTTTACCTGCCTTTCACTTTAGGCTACATAATAGGCACTTTCTTTTTATCACCTGACCTTGATCTTAGGCACTCCAAACCTTCAAAGAGGTGGGGATACCTCAGAGCTCTGTGGATACCATACCAAAAAAAGTCCAAACACAGGGGTATAAGCCACATACCCATTTTGGGAACAATAATTAGGCTTTTTTACCTAAACGTCATTGTTTTCATCTTGTACTTTGTGATTTTAGGCATTCTAACTCAGATAAACCTTGATAAAGTCATTCTTTCTTTTGATTTGGTGGAGTTTTTAGAAAAATTAGCCAGCAGTCCCGCAAGTTTTTACTTCCTTTTGGGACTCTTTATTTCTGAGATGCTTCATGTGCTCTTAGATGTAGTATTTAGTCTTCGTGATTAATCTCAAAATCTCTTAGCAAATACGCTTATATATGCTAAATTCTTCTCCGCCTTTATTGTAATTGAAGGGTTAGCCTCTATCCTCTTCAGTGAAGTGAAAAGCATTCCCTAAGACAAAGGTATCAATGAAGCGTCATCTATAATATAGGATAGAGCTTTTAATCTGAGTTGCATTTTACGAGCTCTCTATTTAGCTTCTTTATCAGGGGCTTTAGCTTAGTCTCTGCCTACTCTTTGTCTATGAAAATTTACAACACATTAGCGCATGCCAATAGGTGCTGTGAAAAGCTGAAAAATCAAGAAGTTTTAGAGGGGTAAGTAGTGGATAGGTTTTCATCTTATAATAATTATTGAAAATAGGGTGGGAGGTGTGACTATCTATATAGGTAGTAGTCCAAACCAAAGTGAGGAGCTGGTGGTAGATATTAAATAT
>JAGDVY010000010.1:54486-56138 GCA_023255875.1 Hydrogenobacter sp.
CTATATAGGTAGTAGTCCAAACCAAAGTGAGGAGCTGGTGGTAGATATTAAATATGACATTGAAAACGAAGAATTAAACTTCCACAAGAGCTTTGCGGATACTATAAGACTGAAGACAGAAGACTTTTATAAACTCAAAAAGAAAAAGCTTAGGTTGGGAGAGTAAATTTCCAAAGGTCTTTAGCTAAGTGTTTTTCAGAAGTCGTTAACCTCTTTACCCGCTTTTCCGTATAGGT
This sequence comes from Hydrogenobacter sp., assembly GCA_023255875.1. Taxonomy (GTDB): domain Bacteria; phylum Aquificota; class Aquificia; order Aquificales; family Aquificaceae; genus Hydrogenobacter. The sequence goes on from JAGDVY010000010.1 coordinate 54,723, forward strand.
ATTAATAAGGAGGGTTAAAGCATGGATTACTTAGTTTACGCAGTCTACGGCTCAAACCTTCTCAGAGAGAGGTTTTTGGCCTACATAAAAGGCGGTGAGTTTGAGGGTAGGGAATACAGTGGGTGCACGGACAAGACCAAGCCAGAAGACTTGGGTTGGAGGATTGTGCCCTACAGGCTATACTTTGCAAAAAGGTCTCCAAGGTGGGACGACAAAGGCGTGGCTTTTTTAAGCTGTGAAGAAGAGCCTAATCCAGAGTACCACACAGTTGTTAGATTGTGGAAGATAAAGCAGAGTCAGTTTGAATGTATCTGGGAACAGGAAGGTAGGGGTTTCTACCACAAGAAGCTGACGCTTGGGGAGATAGACGGTATGAAGATAGTGACTATAACAGGTTGCCACTACCAAGAGCGCAACGAACCTTCCGAAAGGTACTTGAATGTGATAAGGCGTGGACTTAAGGAAACTACTGGTTGGGATGATGAAAAGATTGAAGATTACTTGAGGAGGTTCATATGAGAGTTGAGGACTTTATAAAAGCGGTAGAAGAGGCTGGGTTCAAGTTCATAACTGATAACATCACTAACGGTAAGCCTGAGGTGATCTTAAATACCCATGCACTTCATATCTTCCTACCCAAGGACGGATCTATTAGCCTTGAAGACTTTATAAAGGAGCAAGGAGAGAAGCTTTTGCAGGCGGTCATGAAGCTAAGGGAGTATAAAGAGGAAGCAAAGCGTGTGCCACTATACGAACACGAAAACTTAAGGGAGATAATTGAATCCTATATAGAAGAGTTTTCTAAGACCTTAGGCATCAAGCCTGGTGGCATAAGCATAACGCGTATGGGAAAGAGTTGGCTTAGGTGTGTAAATAACCTTTTTATATTCAGTGAATTCCTAAAATACCTACCAGAGGAGCTCATAAGACACGTAGTAGCTTGCGGGATGTGTTATCTTGCGGTAAAGAAAAGAGGACCTGAGCTTCAGTCGCTTCTTAAGAAGCTGGACCCTGATGCAGAACGCCACATACATATGATCAAAGTGTACAGAATAGCTATAGAGAGAAAAGAAAGGTTATAGTAAAACGGGGCAGATGCCCCGCATACGCTTCAAAAAAGGGCTTGGGCTCTTTTTTTGATCTTCTTTAGTGTTTTCCACACCCAAACCCTTGACTTTCCAAGAGCCTTGGCACACTCTTTTATGCCATAGCCCTCTTGTAAAAGCTCAAGGAGTTTTTTCTCACTTTCCTCCTTGGCTAACTTCTCAACGAGAGAAGAACACTCCACACTTGCAAGCTCTGGGTCTTCTTTTCCCAAGAGCTCTGCAAGTGTAAAAGTGCCATCTTTACTCTCGTACTCATAATCTAAGGAGAGGAAAGGCTTTTTCCACCTTTCCCACTCTTTTTGTGCATAGC
>JAGDVY010000021.1:0-48906 GCA_023255875.1 Hydrogenobacter sp.
TCTTTGAAGAGGACAGACTAAGACTTTACCTTCCTGTGGAGTATCTTGGAAAGACCATATCAGTAAGAATACAAGACAAACCCATCTTTGAAGGAACGCTTGAGAGTGTGGTTTTGGAGATCCTTGGGGAATTTTAGAGGTTTTGAGGAGGACCTGCATGTTGTACAGCTTTAGTTCTTTTAAAGAAGAGGACCTTTTGGGTTTTTTGCATTCGGGGGAACTAAATGAGCACATAACGGATGTCTTTAGGGAGTTCCACGAGCTTAGCCCTTTTGTCCAGTTTGAGCTTATAAAGTATGTAAAAGAAAAGAGTGTTTATGTAGATGTACATGTCCTTAGCAAAGTCTTAGGAACAAGCCAAAAAACTGCGGAAGAAATCCTCAGAGGTGAGTTTAAATTCTTTACCTTCCCTGCGGTTTCCACTCAAGGCTTTTCTCAGATGGTCCAAGGAATGGTGATAAAAGATACATCTCAGAGGGTTTGCAACGTGGAAGGCATAAAAAGACACATAAAGCCCGTGGAGGATCTTCTTAAATCAAGGGGTTTGCTAAAAGATCATCTCTCTGTGTTTCTAAACAGCTATATTACGGGAAAGAGTTTTCAACTGAGTTTAGCCCTATCTCTCCTTACAGAAAAAGTGCCAGATAGGTTTTGTTTTACTGGAGGAGTGGATGCAAAGGGAAATGTGCAGGCTGTGGATAACATACCACAAAAAGAAAAAGCTTGCAGATCCTTTGGTAAAAGGCTCATAAGCCCTGTAAGTGTGCGTACTGTAGATGACATAGTAGATTGGTTTTCTAAACCTTTTGTGGATGTGCCCTTTGTGATCACAAAGGAGAGGGGAAGGCCCAACATTGGGGACTTTTGGGAAGAAGAGCACGCGCTTAAAAACCTAAGGCACTTTCATGAAATAACTGAGGAGGACCTTATACTGGAAACGGGACAGCTTGAAGGTCAAAAGTGGCAGGAAGTATGCATTGAGTTTATAAACAGGATAAGGAGGCTGGACAGCGAATTATCGGACAGATTACGGCTAAACTTGGTTATAAACGGTCCCACCGCATTGGCTATGGCTTTTGGCATACTTTATAGCCACACAAGACCCTTTAGAATATTCCATTACAGCAACAGCGAAAAAAGATACCATCCCATACATGTTTTCAATACAAGGGAATTAAAAGAGCGCGTGAGGGAATACACATACACAGACGCACAGCTGGAAAGCTCGGATGGTGAAGACCTTGCGGTAATTATCAGGGGAGCACACCACGACCCTACTGGAGATGTAAAAGCCTACTTAAAAAAAGAGGGCATAAGCGCAGATATTTTGGTACTAAGCCCAAAGGAGAAAGAGGGAAACATACCTCCAAATCAGCTGAAGGATATAGCAAGGGAGTATGCGTCCCACATACAGTCCGCAAGAGCTCAAAAACACTATGAGAACATTCACTTCTTTCTGTCAACGCCAGTAGTTATAGGGTACTTGATTGGTGTTGCTTTTGGTCATTACTCAAAGGGGTACATATACAACTACAAAGAACTTTACGAAAGAGTCCTTTCTTTAGAGTTCCTTAGGGACCTAATAGAAAAAGCCTAAGGTACAAGAATCCTCTTTACGCGAGAGGATACGTTGCACATAATCTCGTAAGGTATAGTTCCTGCAAGCTTGGCAAGATCACCAAAACTTTGATGTTCCCCAACAATTTCCACCCAATCACCCACCTGTGCAGATGTGTTATCCAAATCTACAACAGTCATGTCCATGGTTATGTTTCCCAAAATCCTTATAGGTTTATCTTTCCAGTAAAGGTATCCTACATTAGAAAGTGCTTTTATGAGTCCATCTGCATAGCCAAAGGCAACCACACCCACTTTTTTCCTTTTATCCGTTGTGTAGGTTCTTGAGTAAGACACAGGATAACCTTTTGGAAGGTCCTTTACGGATATAATGCGCGCTTTTAGTCGCAGAGCTCTTTTTAAGGCTATCGGATAGTCTGGAGCAGGTTTTTCTCCATACATGGCAAGGCCTATTCTAATGTGAGTAGTAAAAGGCACACGATATATAACACCCGCAGAACTTTCCATGTGTATATTCACACCTGAGTAAGCCTTTACTATCTTTTTGAACTCTTCTATTTGCTTTAAAGAGAAATCTCTATCTAATGGACTTGAAAAGTGTGTAAGAACTCCTCTTATCCTACTATCCTTTATCACTTCTTCAAGAAAACCAAGCCTACCCATACCTGTATCGTACTTTACATGAAAGCCTACCTGAAGACCTTCTATCGCTTTAAGATGCTCTCTGTGGGAGATAACTGGAGTAAGATGGTACTCTATCAGTGCCTTTTCCTCACCCTTTAGTACACCTCCAAGGATTAGTATATCCTTTTTAAAACCAGCCTTTCTTAGTTCCACACCCTCTTCAACACAGGCCACAGCGTAAGAGGATACCTCATCCATATGTTCCAACACGCTACAGATATGGAAGGCTGACATACCATAGGCATTAGCCTTAACCACCGCAATGATCTTTTTATTAGAAAAATCCCTTAGTGCCCTTATGTTGTGTCTTATAGCATTCGCACTTATTTCCAAAATAGCTCTTGCCATATGAAGCACATATTATAATAAATGACCTGTATCATCTTGCAGACTCTGTGTGTATTCCTTTAAAATTCTAACAAAATCAATAAAAAGGAGGTTGTGAGATGGCTCAGACTGTTACACTAAAGGGAAATCCTGTTACTTTATCAGGTCCTACTCTTTCTGTAGGAGATAGAGCACCCGAGGCGGTAGTTGTTACTAAAGACCTTCAGGAGAAGATCATAGGCGGTGCAAAGGGTGTAGTGCAGGTGATCATAACAGTGCCTTCTTTGGACACTCCCGTTTGCGAGACAGAAACCAAAAAGTTCAACGAACTGCTTGCTGGTATAGAAGGTGTAGATGTGACTGTGGTTTCCATGGACCTTCCTTTTGCAGAAAAGAGGTTCTGTGAGAGCTTCAACATAGGTAATATAACTGTAGCCTCTGACTTCAGATACAGGGACATGGAAAAGTATGGAGTTCTCATCGCAGAAGGTGCGCTCAAGGGCATACTGGCAAGGGCAGTTTTCGTTGTAGATAAAGACGGAAAGATCGCATACATACAGCTTGTTCCAGAAATTACTCAAGAACCTAACTACGAAGAGGTTGTCAAAAAGATAAAGGAACTTTTATAATTTAAATGTAAGAGGCAACGTGGCCGAGCGGTTAGGCGAGGGACTGCAAATCCCTTCTACGGCGGTTCGAATCCGCCCGTTGCCTCAAAAAACTACCTTTAGGAGGTAAAGGATGCCCAACACGAGACAGGCAAAAAAGCGTATGAGAAGAGATGCAAAAAGGAGACTAAGAAACAGATACCATCTTTCAAGAATGAGAACTTACATAAAGAAGTTTAGGAAAATGGTTGAAGAAGGAAGGCTTGAAGAGGCAAAGCAGTTCCTTCCTGAGGTAATAAGCGTCATATATCATACCGCTTCAAAGGGAGTTATCCACAAAAACGAAGCTGCAAGAAGGGCATCAAGACTTACTATCTTGCTCAACAAGGCTCTTGAGTCTGCTAACAAGAGCCAGGGATAAAGAATCCTTAAGAAAGAGAAGGCTTAAAAAGTATACTAACATAGCGATGGGTATAATAAGCAGTATCCATATGGCTTCTGTTAGCCACGTTTTTAAAAGCCATACCACAAAAACCATAACAATGGATGCCAGTAGAGGTTTGTAGAGAATTTGAAGAAGGTCTTTTACGGTTATCACTTCTTTCTCTATCTTTGAGAAGAGATAAGAAAAACCTACCAGTGCAGAGGTTGAAGTTCCCAGAGCAAGACCAAAAACACCCAATTTTAAGAAAAAGGCATAAAAGCTTCCAAATAGAGCTTCGGACAGAATGGATACTATTGAAGCTTTTACAGGTGTTTTAGTATCACCTTTTGCAAAAAACACACTGCTTAGAACTTTTTGGAAGGAGAAAAAAGTAAGACCAACAGCGTAAGCCCCCAATACTGAGGAAGCTATAAACACATCTTCCTGAGAAAACTTACCTCTGCGGTAGAGCAGAGCTATTATACTGTCCGAAAGAGCTGTAAGACCAAAAGTTGCGGGAAGAGATATAAGGCTTACAAACCTAAGGGCTAAATGTATGTTAAATTTTTTATCCTCACCCTTGGAGAGTACAGAAAGTAGGGAGTTTGCCATACCTACAGATACTGCACCTAAGGGTAATTGAAATATCCTGTTGGCGTAATAAAGGTAAGATATGGACCCAGCATGCAGAAAAGATGCGATGAAAGTATCTATAAAAAAAGACAGCTGAGCAACACCAAAACCCAGTAAGGAAGGTATAAGCCTTTTCACAAGAAGCTTTACATCTTCATCCAACTTAAAAGAAAAGCCAAGTATGACCCCTGATCTCAAAAGAGAAGGCAAGTTAAAAAAAGCCTGAGCTATTCCTCCAAGAATTACACCCCATATAAGGGAGTAAAAACCAAATGGGTTTGAGGCTAAAGCGATCACCAAAGAAAACACCAAGTTAAACACTGCCTGAGCAAAGGCAGGTACAAAAAAGATGCCCCTGGTGTTTAGCACCGCCATAAAAAAGGAGCTAAGTCCCACAAAAAACAGATAGCTAAAGAGCCAGCGAGCCATAAAAACGGTCAATTCAAAGTGAGGCTTATCTCTTATACCTGGCGCTATGACTGTTATTAAGATGTCAGCGAACAATATACCCAAAAGGGTAACAAGAAGGTTTACCAAAGCGTAATAGGTAAAGGCAGAATTCAAAAACTGTTTTTCTCTTCCACTTTTTATATCTTTTGCGTATATGGGCACAAAAGCAGCATTAAAACCTCCCTCTCCCAAGAGCCTTCTGAAGGTGTTGGGTAGTCTAAAAGCAATAAAGAAGGCATCTGTTATTTGGGATACACCAAAGTAATATGCTATGAGTGCATCCCTTACATATCCAAAGATTCTGCTCAGCAGAGTGGCAAAGGAGAAGCTTATAGAGTGTCTTATTAGTCCCATTTTCCTGGTGCCGGAGGCGGGAGTCGAACCCGCACGCCCTTTCGGGCACTGCCCCCTCAAGACAGCGCGTCTGCCAGTTCCGCCACTCCGGCTATGTTTATATTATATACCATGTTGCCAAGATTGTACGCTATAACAGACAGTCAAAAATACGGAGAAAACTTTTGGGAAAGCGTGCGTAAAGTCTTAGAAAGAGGTGTGAAGATGCTACAGCTGAGGGAAAAGTCCATAAGTGGAAGAGACTACTACGAAAAGGCTCTTATAGCAAGACAGATAACCAAAGAGTACTCTGCCTTACTTCTCATTAACGATCGCGTTGACATAGCCCTTGCGGTGTCTGCGGATGGCGTGCATCTACCTCAGAATGGCATGCCACCTTCTGCAGTGCGCAAGTTAAAGAAAGACCTAATTATAGGTTTTTCCGCTCATGACCTTGAGTCCGCTCTTTTCGCAGAAAAGGAAGGCGCAGACTTTATAACTCTTAGTCCCATCTTTAAAACCTCTTCCCATCCAGATGTAGAACCTATAGGACTTAGCACTCTACAAGAAGTATCCCAAAAGGTTTCCATACCCGTTTACGCTCTTGGAGGCATAACATGGGATAAAATAAAACTGTGCTACAAAAATGGTGCTTACGGTATAGCTGGTATAAGCTTATTCTTAGAGTGAGATGAAAGAAATTTACATTCCCGCTCTGATATTTTCTTTTTCCCTGTTGGTACTACTTGGAATTAGGTTCTTGCTTCTTTATTTGATGGAAAAGACCGCTTTTAAGAGTTTGCACCGCATACTCAAGACGCCATCTATCCTTTGGGTGTTGGCTGTGGCTCTTGACATAACCCTTTACCTTTCTGATATGCCAAGAAAGTACGTTTTTCTGGTGGAAAAGATCATACAAGGGGTGCTTGTCCTTTCCATAACTTTTGTTCTTGCAGATATAGTTGTAGAGATCATCAAATTCTACATAAACAGGGCTCATGTATCCCTCCCTCCAACAGGCCTTATCTTTGCGCTTGTCAAGGGCATTATAATCACGCTGGGATTTATAACTTTTTTGAGCTTTTTGGGTGTTCCAGTGGCACACTTTATAACTACATTGGGCGTTGGTGCTTTGGCAGTATCCTTAGCGCTTCAGGGAACGCTTTCTAACTTTTTTTCTGGTCTAAATATCCTACTCTCCAAGCAAATAAAGATAGGTGACTTTGTGAAATTAGAGAACGGAGAGGAGGGTTTTGTTCAGGATATTACATGGATGAACACAGTGATAAGAAGATTGGACAATAATGTGCTTGTAATACCCAATTCAAGACTTGTCAATTTCATACTGCTAAGCTACAGGTCTATATCAATCACAGTCCCTATAACTGTAAGCTACAACTCTGACCTTGAAAAAGTAGAAAGAGAAGTTCTAAAAGTAGCCAAAGAGGTCCAAAAAAGCGTCAAAGGCGCGGACCCAAACTTTGAGCCACTCGTAAGGTATCAAGGCTTTGGAGATTTAGGTATAACCTTTCACGTGGTACTAAAGGCAATAGACCCTACCTATCAGTCAGTTATTAAGCATGAGCTCTTAAAGAGAATAAGGCAGGTATTCTACGAGCAGGGGATAGAGTTTATTAAAAGTGGCATTTAAAAGGAAAAGTGTTATATAATTTTTTAAGTATCCGGGGTAGCTCAACTGGCAGAGCGGGTGGCTGTTAACCACCTGGTTGGGGGTTCGAGTCCCTCCCCCGGAGCCAAAAAGGTAAGAAATGATAGAGATAAAGGGAATAACGCTACCCGTATTAGTCGTAAAAGTAAAGGAGAAAGTAAGCCCTCAAGAAGTAATATCCTACCTAAGCGAGAGATTATCTTCTAAACTTTTCAGCGGTAGCTACTTTCTAATAGACGGTGGGGGTTTTTTAAGTGATGAGGAACTTTCCCAAATAGAGGCTTTTTTGAGCTCTAAGGACATAAAAAGCGTAAAAAGACTCGTTTTAGATAACGCTCAGCATAAAGAGGGTAGGCTTCTGATAGTTCAAAAACATCTAAGGTCTGGGCAGAAGATAGAACACAATGGTGATGTGCTTATTTTGGGAGATGTAAATAAGGACGCGCAAGTTATAGCAAGTGGGAACATAATAGTAATGGGCAAGCTAAGAGGTATAGCGATAGCTGGCGCGCTGGGAGATGAGAGTGCGGTGGTTGTTGCTCTTCAGATGGAACCTCAGCAGATAAGGATAGGTAGGAAACTTGCCATATCCAGCGATGAGGAAAGAAACTCGCCGGGATATCCAGAGGTTGCAAAAATAGAAAATGATACAATAGTTTTAGAGAAGGCGGAATCATGACGAGGATATTTGTGATCACATCGGGGAAAGGCGGTGTAGGAAAAACTACTATAACCGCAAATCTTGGTATAGCCCTTGCCAAGCTGGGTAAAAAAGTGCTGACAGTAGATGCGGATATAGGCCTTAGAAACCTTGACATGATCCTTGGCCTTGAAAACAGGATAGTTTATGACGTTTTGGATGTATTGGAAGACAGAGTAGAGTTTTCCAAGGCTTTAGTAAAGGACAAAAGAGGATTTTCTTTATGGCTTCTTCCTGCAAACCAGACGAAGAATAAAGATGCGATAGATAAAGATAAGTGGCTCAAACTAATGGAAAGTATAAAAGAGGCTAACGAGTATGATTATGTGCTTATAGATTCTCCTGCGGGTATAGAGCGGGGTTTCCAAATAGCGGTACTTCCTGCAGACACTGCCATAGTAGTGGTTAATCCCGAAGTATCTTCTGTAAGAGATGCAGACAGAGTCATAGGATTACTTGAAAACATGGGTAAAAAGGATTACTCCCTGGTTGTAAACCGTATAAGGTGGGATGCGGTCAAAAAGGGTGAGATGCTCTCTGTTGAGGACCTTGTGGATATACTTAAAGCACCCCTTTTAGGTGTGGTACCAGAAGAGCCAAAGCTTGTAGATTTTACTAACAAAGGTGAGCCCATAGTTCTTGAAGAAAGCTATGATGCTTCAAAAGCAATAATGGACATGGCAAGAAGGATAATTGGAGAAAGCGTACCCATGAAATACTACGGAGAGAAAAAGAGCTTTTTAGAAAAGCTATTTAGGAGGTAAAACTTGTTTGAGTTTTTATTTAAAAGAGGTAAGAGCAAAGATGATGCGGTAAGAAGACTCACGTTGGTACTTGCTTATGAGAGGAAAGGATTGCCACCAAACTTTATAGAAAGACTAAAAGACGATCTTGTTTTGGTTTTTTCCAAGTATCCTCAGTTTGAAGTAAAGGGCATAGAAGTAGACATAAGGAGAGAAAAAGACGGTTTTGATGAACTTTGGATTAGCATACCCTTTAAGACATGACTACCATACTTGCAGTTAAAAGAAACGGTATAACCGCTGTTGGTGGCGATGGGCAGGTAACATTGGGACATTCAGTTATAAAGCATGGAGCTAAAAAGATAAGAAGGTTGTATAACAATAAGGTTGTAGTTGGGTTTGCTGGTTCTGCAGCGGATGGGCTTGCGCTTATGGAGAGGTTGGAGGCAAAACTTGAAGAGTTCAGAGGCAATCTGCTAAGAGCCAGCGTGGAGCTCGCAAAAGAGTGGAGGATGGACAAATACTTAAGAAGGCTTGAAGCTCTGCTTTTGGTAGTGGATAAGGAAAACATGCTTTTGCTTTCTGGAAACGGTGATGTTATAGAACCAGATGAGCCTATAGTTGCCATAGGCTCAGGCGGAGATTACGCAAGATCGGCTGCAATGGCGCTTTATAGAAACACAAACATGTCTGCAGAAGACATAGTAAAAGAGGCTCTCAAAATCGCAAGCGAGATATGTATATACACCAACTCAAACTTTGTTATAGAAAAATTAGAGTAAATGATAAAGAAGGAGGAATTAAGGCTCTTACTTGACCTTCAGGATCTTGAAATAAACATAAAAAAATTAGAAAAGCTCATACAGAAGCTAACGCAAGAAGAGGTAGAACTCAGAAGGCAGTTAGCACATCTAGAGCAAGAAGAAGCCACACTACTACTTGAGTTAAAAAATTTAGATGATGAAATAAGACAGACACACTACGAGATATCCATCTGCGAAGAAGGTATAAAAAAGGCTGAAGAAAAGCTAAAAAAGGTAAAAAAAGCTCATGAGTATAAAGCGCTTTTGAGGGAAAAGGCAAAATATGAAGACTGCGTCATAAAGCTCAAGGATCGATTAAAACTTCTTCAAGCGGAGAAAAAACAGAAAGAACAAGCTTACAGAATTCAGAAAAAAAACATAGAGACAAAGTACAAAGAAACAAAAGAGAAGCTTGAGGAAATTTCCTTGGACTCAGAACTTACTAAGAGAAAACTACAACAGTTAGAGCAAGAAAAGGAAAAGCTCATCCATCACATACCTGAGGGTGTATTAAGAAAGTATGAAAACTTAAAAAGTAGCCTAGAGCTTCCTGTAATAGTTCCTGTGGTAAGTTTTGGTGCGTGTGGAGGATGTGGAATGAAGCTACCCTCAAGCCTCTACTCAAAGGTGATGCTAGGAGAGGTAGTTACCTGTCCCAACTGCGCCAGATTGATATACTATGAAGCTTAAGGGTATAGACCTTATTCTAATCCTTTGCCTATTAATGATACAGCTTATAGGTCTGTTGGGTGTTTTTAGTGCCACTTACAAAGGAAGCATATCTCCTCTTTTTGTCAAACAGGTACTTTACATACTCTTTGGCTGGCTTATCATATTAGCGCTCAGTAGGATAAACTTCCGAATACTTTATGACATGGCAACAGTCATATACATGCTAAATCTCTTTCTCCTTATGCTTGTGCCACTATTTGGGAAAACCATCTACGGTGCAAAAAGGTGGTTAGATTTGGGTCCCATAAGCATACAGCCTTCTGAGTTTATGAAGTTCTCCCTTCTTCTCTTTTCCACTTACACATTGGGACACATGAAAAAAGCCCTTAGCAAAGAGTCCGTCATATTACTACTTGCATTTATTATGCCTACCCTTTTGACCCTAAAACAACCAGATCTTGGCACAGCGGTGTCTTACTTTGTGATCCTTCTATCCCTACTTTTCTTCAAAGGTGTCCGTATTAGGTTCTTTATAGCCTTTGGTTTGCTTTTCATAATACTCTCTCCCATCCTTTGGCACTCTCTCAAAGACTACCAGAAGGAGAGAATATTGGCGGTTCTTGACCCATACGCAGACTACGCGGGTAGTGGATACCAGCTCATACAGTCCATGATAGCCATAGGCTCAGGTTCAATAACGGGTAAAGGCTTTCTAAAAGGCACACAGGCTCATCTTCTGTTCCTTCCTGAAAAACACACGGACTTTATATTTTCCGTGATAGCAGAAGAGTGGGGTTTTTTGCTTAGCTTTTTGCTCATCTCTTTATACTTTCTTTTTATATACAGACTTACTCTCTATGGTATGCGACTGTATGATGGCACTCAACGGCTCTTTTTGGGAGGTGCGATTTCTCTTATACTCTTTCAAGCCTTTGTGAATTTGATGATGACCATGGGATTGGCACCAGTGGTGGGAATACCTTTACCTTTTGTGAGTTTTGGAGGAAGTAGCGTACTAACTTTTAGCTTGATGGTAGGTGTGTGCTTTTCCATAATAAGGGAGTATATGCAAAAAGATATTTATTTTGGGGAGCAAGTATGATAGAGAGCCTTTACATACACATACCTTTCTGCTCTTACAAGTGCCCTTACTGTGACTTTGTGTCCTTTACAAGCTCTTTTATATCTCATCAGGAATACCTACACCTTCTTCTTAGGGAACTTGATCTTTACAAAGAGGAAAGTTTTTGTCTGAAGACCCTTTACTTGGGTGGCGGAACACCCTCGCTCATAGACCCTTCCCTATACAAAGCCTTTCTAAAAGAGCTTTTGCCTTTGGTGGATACCACTAAACTTGAAGAGCTCACCATTGAGTGTAATCCAGAAACATACAGAGAGGAAGAGTTTAGAAAGATGGCTGATTTGGGGATAAATCGTGTCAGTGTGGGTGTCCAAAGCTTTACAGAAAGGGGACTAAAAGCGCTTGGTAGAAAACACACAGTTGAGGACTCCATAGATTGCATTATCTCCGCTTTTAAGGCAGGTATAGAGAACATAAGTGTTGATATCATATACGCCTATCCAAACCAAACCTTAGAAGATCTAAAGGAAGAGCTCAGGGTTTTGATGGATCTTCCCATCAAGCATGTATCTTGCTATTTGCTTACACCTTATGAAGATACACTTTTTGGCAAACTCTTTAGCGAAGAAAAGCTACAACTTCCAGACAGTGATCAAATAGCGGATATGTATTTCTTTTGGGTTAATGAGCTAAAAAGCTTAGGCTTTGAGCACTATGAGATATCCAACTTTGCACTACCAGGATACGAGTGCAAACACAACCTTTCTTATTGGCTTGGAAAAGAGTTTCTGGGCTTGGGAGTATCCGCATGGAGCTATATAAAAAACGTGAGGTTTGGAAACACCAAAAACATGAAAGAATACATTCAATCCATCAAAGAAGGCAAAAAACCCATTGAGTACAGGGAGGTCTTGGAAGGTGAAAGCTTGCTAAAAGACATACTCTTTACAAGACTCAGAACCAAGTGGGGCATACCAAAGGAGTATGCATATCTTATACCAGAGGAGCTTCTTGAGTTTTTTGAAAGTACAGAAGATGGGATACGATTAAAAGAAGAGGGAATGCTGTTGATAAACGAGATCCTACTAAGGATAAAGTACCATGCACTACCACATTAGAAAACTCATACAAGTTGGGAGACTTCTCTTTGAAGAGGGTCTTGTGGATGCAAGGGCAGGCAATCTTTCTGTAAGGATAGGCAATAAAATACTCATAACCAGAAGGGGATCTCACTTAGGGAATCTTAAAGATCATGACTTTGTGCTTTTGGACATTGACAAAACCAGCGTTCTTGATGATAGAGCATCTTCTGAACTTTTGGTGCATAGGGAAGTTTATATAAAAACCCAAAACCTTGCCATTGTGCACGCTCATCCTATCGCAGTGGTCAAGCTGTCTTTTAAAGCCAAAAGGATAGTGCCAAAAGATAGTGAAGGTAAAACCCTGCTAAAGAGCGTAAAGGTGATCCCCAATTTGCCTCCTGGGAGCCCAAAGTTAGCTAAGGTGGTTTCTGACATTTTATCCCAAGAAAAATTAGTAGTTGTGCGCTCTCATGGCGTTTTTTCTGCAGACATGGACCCCTTTTATGCTTACAGTCATATATCCGTACTTGAACATTCGTGTAAAATACTCCTTGATGAGTGAAAGGGTTTATAAAGGATGCAGAATACCCCTTGACCTCTACTACGATATAGAGAATCAGGTTTGGTATAGATTGGAACCAGACGGTACAGTCAGAGTAGGTGCAACAGACATAGGGCAGACCAGAGCGGGCAAGATGGTAAATGTGAGGATAAAAGCGGTGGGAAAGTATGTTCAGAAAGGTAAGCCTATTGCCAGTCTTGAAAGTGGCAAATGGACAGGACCAGTCCCTGCGGTAATAGAGGGAGAGATAGTGGAAAGAAATGAAGCACTTTTTGATACACCAGAGCTCATAAACGAAGACCCCTACGGTAGAGGATGGATAGCTCGTCTAAAACCCGCAAACTTAGAAAAAGACCTTAAGGACCTTGTGACTGGCGAGGAAGCCTTCAACAAACTGAAAGAGTATATGGACAGAGAAGGTGTGGAGTGTAAAGGCTCATAGTAAAAAGCCTATATGAGTATCATCATACCTGAAGAACAAACAAACATATTATCATCTGTTCTATGAAGATATTAGTACACATATGCTGTGCACCAGACGCTCTTTACTTTCTTAAAAGGCTCAGAGAAGACTATCCTAATACCACGTTGGTAGGTTTCTTTTATGATCCCAACATACACCCTTACGAAGAGTACAAGCTACGCCTAATAGAAACTGAAAGAATGTGTAAGTCTCTTGGGATAGAACTTTATGAAGGGGAATATGACGTAGAAAACTGGATGCTTTCGGTGAAAGGTTATGAAGACGAACCCGAAAGGGGAAAAAGGTGTAAAGTGTGTTTTGATTACAGGTTAGAAAGGTCTGCCAAGTTTGCAAAGGAGATAGGAGCTACCCATTTTACTACCACCTTGCTCATGAGTCCAAAGAAAGAGTTTAACATGCTCAAAGAAAGTGGCTACATGGTTGCAAGTATGTACGGTTTAGAGTTTTTATGTCCAGATTACAGGAAAGGTGGTGGGACGCAGGAGATGTTCAGAATGTCAAGGCAGTTAGAATTCTATCATCAAGATTACTGTGGATGCATTTACGGACTTTTCAAACAGAAAAAGGAGGGTGCGGTAAAGGATCTTGTATCTTTGGGAGGTAGAAGACCAGGCAGTAAAGAGGAAGCGTCCTTTATAAAGTCCGTCAGACTGTTTGCAGAACAGAAAAACTTACCGTGTAAAGAATGGGAGTTTAGCTTCTTAAACTGGAAAGTCTTACATGGAAGGCTTCAGATAGGTGAGACAACGATCCCTTCCTTGGTATCTCCCTTTTCTAAGTCTATAAAGGGTATCCTAAAGGCAGATGTGGAAGAGATAGTGGGAAACACTGTGTACTACAACAAAGGCGGGCTGAAGGTAGTGCTGGTAGATGAACTAAAAGATGAGCCCGTGCATCAATTTTGTGGATTGACAGACCCTACCTTCAAAGTTCCCCGTGAATATAAGGAAATGCTTCTGAAAGAACGCATAAAGGCGGAGTTAACCACTGAGTTTTCATCAGATGTATCAAGGGTCCTCCTTGTGGGAAGCTTAGAGGCATCAACTTTTATAAGCGTCCCTGCAGACACACTTCAGGACTCAAGAGGAGTAAGTTTAGAAACTGTGGAAAAGTTTATAACCCAGAACCTTTCGGATATAGCTCAGGGGAAGTTAGCGTTAGTGGTTTGCGGAGCGGAATCTTTGGGAAAAGCTGGTAGCAACTACTTTACTCAAAGAACAGGAAAGAGAGCAGAAGAGCTTTCCTACGATTTTAGTTTGTAAATTTAACTATACTATGTGGGTAAAAGTAAGAATCAAACTAAACAGGGAGAACTTTAAAGATTACGTATCTTATTCTCTTGAGATCAGCAAGAACGCAACACTTCTAGATATGCTCGTGAAAATAAAGGAGGAGATGGATCAGAGCTTAGCCTTTAGAAGCATGTGTAGAGCGGGTATATGCGGAACATGTGCCATTAAGGTTAATGGAAAGCCTGTGCTTGCATGCTCTACAAAAGTCTTTGTGTTTGGTGAGGAGATCACGGTAGAGCCCATAGACAATGTTATAGTGATAAAAGACCTTGTGGTGGACCATGAATCTCTCTATAACAGGCTTAAACTTTGGAAGGTGTGGTATGATGCCGGAGAAAAGAACCTAAAGGTAAGCGAGGAAACTATAAAAAGGATAGAAAGAAGCCACGAGTGTATCTTATGTGGAATATGTGATAGTGTGTGTCCTGTACTTACTACAGGCACTCATTTTGGTGGTCCCCTTCTCTTGACAAGGTATTACAAGCTCCTTTTTGATCCAAGAAATGCACAGGATAGAACCCAAAACATAAAAAGCCTAAACCCAGATCTTTGCACTCACTGTATGAGCTGTTCTTTTGCGTGTCCCAAAAAGCTAATGCCCGAAGCTTTAATAAAGGAAGAGGAGAAGCTCCTCCAAGAAAAGGGAATAATAAAGAAAAGGGAGGAAGATTTTGGATTTTTAGGATTTTGATTTACTTGATCTCTATCTTTTTCTCCTTTGAAACCTCAGCTTTGGGAAGTCTTATTTCCAAGACACCGTCTTTGAACTCAGCTTTCACTTCGTCAGTGTTCACCTCTGTTGGTAAGCTCAGCACCCTTTCAAACTTTCCATAAACCCTTTCTACTCTGTGAATGGTTTCCGTCTTCTCTTCACGCTCTTCCTTTTTCTCACCTCTTATGTATAGCATGTTATCCTTTATGCTTACTTCAATGTTTTCCTTCTTTACACCAGGAAGCTCCACTTTAACCACTATTTCTTTGTCCGTTTCGTACATCTCAACTGCAGGAGCAAAAGCTCTTTCCATGTCTTCTCCGGGAGAGAGCTCTTCAAGAAGTCTGTCAAACTCCCTTCTTATTCTTTCAAGTTCTGCAAAAGGATTCCAGAGCATTAGTCCCCTTCTCATGGCCCTCACCTCACTATCTAAGCACCTGCAGGTGCTTAGGCTGGGGTATTTCTATACCGCCTTTTATAGCTGTCCCTTCCCCAGCAGGCGGTTTTGGGACAGCTTACATTTATAAAATTTATGTAAAAACTTTACAACGTCAAGTCTCCAAAGGTTATCGCTACTGCACCTGAGTTCAGCATCTCCTCTATGGCTCTATCTGTATCCCCTACATTTACATCTACACCTTTTGTGGCATCAATAAGTAAGAAAACTTCGTAACCTAAGTTAAGACCACCTATTACCGTATTCTTTACACAGTAATCAGTAGCAACACCTCCCACAAAAATCCTTCTTATGCCTCTCTCTTTTAACAAACTGTCCAACAGAGTTCCCTGAAAACCAGAATAAGCATCAAAATCCTTACTTGTTCCTTTAGATATGATGAATTTGTTGTCCTTTGGTATTATCAGATCCTTGTGGAACTTAGCACCTTCTGTTTCCTGAACGCAGTGAGGTGGCCATATCCCACCGTATCCCTTAAAGGATATGTGATCTGGCGGATGCCAATCTCTGGTAAAGTATACGGGAAGGGATCTTGATGAAAAGGCTTCTATGTATGCATTTAGCTGTGGTACTATCTTATCCGCATCTGGTACAGGCAAGGCTCCCCAAGGCATAAAGTCATTTTGCATATCTACCACTATTAGCGCATCTTTGTTTGTTAGCCTTAGCCTCACGCTTGAACCTCCTTCAAAGGATCACCTCTATTTCTTCTTTTAATTTAATTTCTTCTAAGCTCACAAAGCAGTTATAGGCTCTTACTTCATATCCCAAGCGAGCAAAAAGCCTTAGCTTTTGGGCAAATACTGGGTCTGTCTCTTCATTAGGAGAAAATACTTCAGCATCTTCCCTTTGAACTACAAAGACCATTTTAGGAATAAACTTTGGATAGGTGTTTATCAAGATATGAATGTGCTTTGTTCCTCTTTTTGTAGGAGCATCTGGAAACAGAGCAGTGTTATTTTTTACTAAGTTTACGGACTTAACTTCTATGATATTTCTACCTACAAGCAAGTCCAATCTGCTTCCGTTTATTCTTGGCTCGTAAATCACAGGCTGTGCTGTCAAGGTTTCTGCATAAAGTCTTGGAGCTATTTGCGAGTCAAGGCAAACTAAAAAGCCTCTCTTTGTTTCTGCTAATAGAACTTCATACTTATACTTCCCAGTGCTTTTTTCCTTCAAGTATACAACTGAGCCTTCTATTAGTATTTCTTTTAATCTGCCTGTATTTCTGATGTAAGCTAAGGTCTCCCTGTTTTCTAATTGAACTAAGCATAAAAAACGGTTAATTCTTTTTACAAACTTAGCGGGAACCAAAGGAGGAAATCGCATTGTTTATTAGAAAGGCCCTACCGGGCGGTAGGGCAAACAAATTAGGGGAGGGAGGGGGAGGGAGTTTATCACTCCCACTTTTTTTAACCTCTGCAATGTATCTATATTATATCCCAAAAAATTTTTGTCAAGAGGTTTAAGGAGGCTGTTTGAAAAATCCCAGAATATTGAGAAAACTTGATTTCTTAAAACAGTCTTCAAAAGCTCAAAAAATAGGAATACGAGCCCAAGCTTTTACTCTGACCCTTAACGATTTTTTAACACACCGTCCCTAGAATAACATCAACGGAGGAGACCAACTAACTATACCTGTAGAGCGTAAAAAAGCGACACCTAAAACAGAAACAACTATAAAGGGAGATGAATTACAGATAAGGTCAGGTGCAGGAAGTGTAAACGTATTTAAAGCTATAGAATTAACTCCTTCTATAAACGTTCAAACAGATGACGCTTATGGTTTAGGTGGTGGTTCTATTAGAATAAGGGGTTTTGATAACACTCAGATTGGTTTAACTATAGATGATATGCCTCTTAACGACTCTGGTAATTATGCTCTGTACCCACACGAGTATGCTGACGTTGAAAACTTGGAAAGTATAACTGTAGAAAGAGGAGCTGTAAGTAAAAAATCTCCCTTTTACGTTGAAGTAGGTGGAGCCATAAGAATAAGAACTAAACCACCAAAAAATAGATTCTCAATAGAACTATTTCCCAAGTATGGAACAAACAGCTTTCAAAGATTCTTTGGTAGAATAGATACGGGAATTATAGGAAATACTGGTTTAAAAGCTTTTGTTTCTTACTCTGGAACGTCTGCAGATAAGTGGAAAGGTCCAGGAAAATATCCTGAGCACAGAGACCACTTTACTGCAGGACTAAGCTGGAAGTATAACAGACTTTTTGCTGAATTCTACTTTGATAACAACTCACAGCTAAACTACTATTACAGAGGACTAAACTACGATCAGGCTGTAGATTTAGATAGATACAGAAGATTTGATTATAATCCTAACCTAATAGCGGGGCACCTGCAAATGTTAATGTGAACTACTATAAATTCTATAAAAACCCTTATAACAACCAACAGTTAAGGTCTAATATAGAGTTTAATATCACGGATGGCATAAAATTCACACTTAAACCTTACTTCTGGAAAGGTAGAGGAAGCGGTACTTCAGCTACTGTAGATAGAAACAAAATATAACTACACAGATAGACCAGGATTTATAGCGGATTTATCGTTTAGCTTTCCTTACAATTCCAACATAAACATAGGTTACTGGTATGAAAGGGCGAATCTAAAACAGTGGCAGCCGTCTTTCCTCGTGACTGTAAATAAAGATGGAACCTATAGATTATCTTTTGATAGATACAACTATATACAGAAGACGATCACTACTACAAATTCCATCTATCTCTTTTTAGAAAATAAAAATCTTATGGATAGATTTGATTTAAATTTGGGTTTAAGATACGCAAACGTAAAGAGAGAATACACTAGCTATAGTACTAAAGGTATGCCATATTATCCAGAAGATGGTGTTTATGATGATCCTAAACTTACAAAAGATAACAATCTATCTTACACGAAAACCTACAGAAAACTGCTACCGAACTTTGGAGTTGGTTTTAAAGTTTTAGATGGTGTTTATGGTTACTTTGCATACGCAAGAAACTTTAGAGTCCCTCAAAACAGTGCCCCAGGCTTTACTTTTTCTTTACCTAAAGGTGTTACTGCTCAGTATATAGCGGACCAGCTAAAGCCTGAAGAAGCAGATTCTTTTGATTTAGGTATAAGATACAATAAAGGGAACTTTTATGTGGTTCCTTTGGTCTATTATGTGAACTACAAAAATAGGTTGGTAAGAGTAGCAGACCCTACAAACCCTAACCTAACTTACCTTAGAAACGTCGGTAAAGTCGAAGCTAAAGGATTCGAGCTAGAGATTGGTGCTGTGCCTCTCAGCTCAGTGAGTGTTTATGCATCCTTCTCTTACAACACTGCAAAATTTAAGGAAGATTATATTGTCGATGGAAATAACAGAGTCTACATCAAAGACAAGGAAGTACCAGATACTCCAAAATACATGTTTAAGGTAGGTGCAAATATCAGAATAGAATCAATAAGAACTAACATCTATCCAAGCTTACAGTACGTGGGCTCAAGGTATGGTAACTTTACAAACACAGAAAAAATAGGCTCTTACACTATCGTAAATCTTAGCATAAATACAAGAATTTCAAGAAACTTTACTTTTTACGCAGATATTGTTAACCTCTTTGATAAAAAGTACATAGGTAGAATTAGTCCTGGCTTCCAATCTGGAACTTACTATGTGGCTGCTCCGTTTACTATATCTGCTGGTATAAAAGCGCAGTTTTAGGAGGTCATAAAACATGGTTTTAGAAATCGTCCACAAAACAGTTTTTGTTTTGATGTTTCTTATGTTTCTTTATGGAAACTACATAATATTTTTGAAACTCATAACTTTAAAGAAGCGTCCAAACAGCACACCAAAAGAGTTGTTTAATTTCGCTGAAAGCTTTAAAAAGGGACTCTGGTTTTTAGATTTTGGGGCTACCACAGCTCCATTGCTTGGCTTAATGGGGACCATCTTAGCTTTGATTATAGCTTTTCAGGAGCTATCTAAAAAAGGTCTATCCGGTGCTTCAGAGATAAGTCAGGCTATAGGTTTAGCTCTTGTTGCAACTGCAGTAGGTATAGCTCTTTCTCTATGGTTTTATTTATGGTTTAAATTTTTCCAAGACAGAGTAAATCACATAAAAGGTGAAGCTAAGATGAAAATATTGGAGGCTTATATAAATGAATAAAGAGTTATTACTTTTATTTATGGAGGAGGACAGTTTAGGAAAAGAAGAGATACAGATTGTTCCTATGATAGATGTTATGCTGTTTTTACTCGTATTTTTCATGCTTTATACGATTAACGTGGTTCCTGCTTTAGTTCAGAATATAAGCGTTCCAACATCTTCAACCCTTCAACCTGTAGAAAAGAAAGAGCCTATAACCATATACATAACAAGTAGAGGTGATATATACTACAACAAAGATAAGGTATCTTTGGATGATATTACTCAAAGACTATCAAGTTTACCTGATAAAAGTAATCAGAACGTGGTAATTGTGTCAGACAAAGAAGTTAAAATGCAGGCAGTTATGGATGTTATAGATGCAGTAAAAAAAGCAGGGATAAGTAAATTAGGTTTAGCCGGTGAGAAGAAATGAACCTCATCTACAAAGAGGATAGGAAAAAAGCCTTTATCTTTTCGCTTCTATTCTCTGTTTTAGTTTCTATAGGTTTTTACTATATTTTTACTGTTTCTATCTATAAGCTTTCCCAATTTTCAAAGTCAGAAGAAGTTATAGAGATAGTCTTACCTTCAGAAAGTAAGTTGGAAAAACCATCTAAAGAACAGAAAATAGTAGAAAAGCAACAAAAAAAGCTTGCAGAGAAAATTCAAAAACCCAAAATAGTCCATAAAACAATTCAAAAACCCGTAGAAGAAAAGGTTAAACCGATGGAAAAACCCCAAGAAAAACCCCAGAACCAAATACCAACTGTTCAGCCCCTCCAAAATGAAGTATCTAAGATAGAGGATACTATTCCGACGAAAACTACAGGAACACCGCAACAGCCACCACCAAAACCTCAGGAAAACCTTTCAAAAGAAGAAAAAGAAATACAGAAGCCTAAAGTAGAAGAAAAACCAAAGCAGGTATCACAAAAAGAAGAACAAGACCAAATGAAAAAATACTACCAAACTCTATATGCGATCATAGAAAGAAACAAATACTATCCCAGCGAGGCTAAGAGAAGAGGAGAAGAGGGAACTCCAGTAGTCAAAGTCACGATAGGAGAAGATGGTAAAATCCAAGAGATAGTTCTAATAAAAAGTAGTGGTAGTACAATTTTGGATAAAGAAGTTGTAAATCTACTCAGATCTATTGGAAAGTTTCCACCACCACCCGGCGGAAGAAGCATAACCGTAAATATAGCTGTAGAGTATAGCTTAGGAGGATAAACAATGCTTACACGTAGAGAATTTATAGGTTACGGAGTTTCTGCTCTTTTCCTTCTATCTTTAAACGAAAGACTCTTTGCATTTGATACGCCAGATGTTTTTCCTCTTGGCATTGCGAGCGGAGACCCGACGCAAAACAGTATAGTTCTTTGGACAAAATTAAACCCCAGCGTTGTAAGAAAAGGAGAAGAAAAAATAAACTTACACCTATCTAACGATCCAGAGTTTAAAAACTATCAAACTCTACCTATAGACCTAAAATTTTTAAACCCTAGGACAAGCACATTAAAAATAACTGTTTCAGACTTAAAGCCGGGAACCCAGTATTATTACAGGTTTGAATACAGAGGTGTCTCGTCTCTTGTAGGAAGGTTTAGAACTTTACCATTGGATAAAGTGGATTATGCAAAGATAATTTTTGTTACATGTCAAAACTACCCAGATGGCTACTATCCAGCTTATAGACACATAGCTCAAGAAGAAGCTCTAATGGTTGTTCATCTTGGTGACCAGATTTATGAAAAAAGGTATGGTAATCCGAGAGTTCCCGGTAGAGATATCCAGTTTCCTTCTGGAAAAGATATAGCAAACACCCTTGAAGATTACATTTACCTTTACAACACTTACCTTTCTGACAAAGACTACCAACTTGCAAGAGCTTCCGCTCCTTTTGTTTATATCTGGGATGACCACGAGTATGCTAACGATTACTCCTTTGATTACTCAAAAGGTATGTATGTTTTACCTACGCATCCAGATTGGATAAAAAACAATCCTAAACTTGTTATGGAGCTTAGAAAGTATGCTATATATGCTTGGAATGCATTTACGCCAGCGAATGTAAAAATTAATCTTTCAGACAGCAATCCTTTAAAATGGATAAAGATATACAGAGACTTTAAGATAGGAGATCTTGCACATCTCATATGCACAGATGAGAGAAGCTACAGAGACCCACAACCTTGTGATAAAAGATTTGGAAGCCTTGGTTGCGAAGATCAGTACAAAAGGAGTATGTTAGGAAAAGAGCAAAAAGAGTGGTTTTTTGAAAAACTTAAAGAGAAAGGTCAAAGATGGAAAGTTTGGGCTAACGAAGTTCAGTTTGTAGAAGGCAAAATAAACAATCTGTTTGGTTCTTTAGATGCTTGGAGTGGTTATCTTGGAGAAAAACAGGAAATAGTAGACTTTTTAGATAAAAATAAACTTTACAACACTGTAATTCTTACGGGAGATAGACACGCAACCCTAATAGCAGAAGTAAGAAAAGACAGTAAAAATCCAGATTCAATTGTTGCCGTAGAGTATATGACTCCAGCAATATCTTCTGTAAATGCTTCAGAAATACCATTTTATAAAAGAAACTTCAATTTAGATAGCTTAGAAGAGTTTACAAAGCTTGAGCTTGAGCAAAATCCTTGGATCAAACATATAAACCACAGAAACTGGGGATACGGAGTTTTAGAGCTAACAAAAGACTATGCGGACTGTAAGATATGGTCTGTGAACAAGTACGATCCTAACTCTGATAAGCAGTTAGACTGTCACTATAGGTATGTAGATAGTAGGAGAGAGCTTGAAAAAATAAGTTAAATTGTAGGTCCAGAAAAGATCTTTTAAAAGGAGCTGAGGCTGTTTGAAAAATAGCAAAAAATCTTCCTACAATAATACCCGAAACAAGAGGAGGGCTATTTTTAGAAATCAAGTTTTGTCAATGTTCTGGGATTTTTCAAACAGCATTAGTAGAAAGGTGAGTGCCAAAAATACCACACAGTGGGCTAAAAACCCAAACCCTTATATGCATCATCTTATTCTCTCTCAAGCTTTTTGAAGTTAATTTTTGGAAATTTTCAGTTCCCAAAAATGTGGCATTTCTAATCTTACAAACCTTTTTACATACGGTGCAACTTTACCATACCCATGTCCATGGTGGTTTTTTGTCCTACTCCTGCATACTCTGCAAAGCGTGCAAGCACAGATAAGGTTTTGGCAAGTTCTGGGTCTTCTGTGGTGTAGCACACTATACCCAAAAAGCCCCTAAAGGTTATGTCGCTTCCTACTGTGTGGTTTGTGGAATGAAGTTCCAGCGCCTTTATGCCTACTTTTTTGGCTAACTCTTCCTCCAAGTTTTTTATGTTTAGTTGGTGCTTAGAAAAGCTGTTCCATCTGGTCAGTAGGTTTTTGAATATGAGCACAGGATCGGGTAAGATGTAGTCCCACCTGTAGCGCCTAAAGGAAGTGGGTTTTAGAAACTCAAGGCAGATGTTTTTTAAAGGTTTTGTGTTTAAAAGTTCTTCGTAGGTTTTTGCCTTTTCCTGTTTTATACCGTATGGTTTTATGGTTATGACCTTTGCGGACCTCAGGTATAGGTCCTTTTCCTGCGTGTAGTATTCATAAAAGATAATGGGTATAAGCTCGTCATTTAACACTCCCAACCTTAGTTCCAAGCTTTGGCTATCTGCAGAAAGTATCCAAAGGGAAAAGGGTTTTTTCTTAAGGTCGTGTATTTTGCTTGTAATTTCTTCTGGCAAAAGTCTAAGATAAATGCCATGCACTTCAGAAGGTGTTGGGTTGCTTATGGGTTCTGAAAGCTTAAACTTTAGCCTCAGTATTGCTGGCATCTTACACCTTCAAAAGAGCCCATCCAAAAGTCTTGCCATCTTGCGTTATCCTTCTGGTCTTATTGACCTCATTTCTTACTTTGGATTGAGTTTGCCTAAAGACTTTCTCAAAAAGCTGTGGGTCTTCTCTCTTTACCAAAAGCATAACAGTAGTGCTCAGATAACCCTCGTGCTTTCCAAGTCTCAAGAGTATCCCATCATTAAGTCTTTTCTTTATGTTTTCCAAATGCAGAACCGTTTGGTGTTTTCCCTTTTCTTTGAAAAACCTTATTTCCTCATCTAATAAATCTCCGTAAAACTTCTGTGAAAACTCTTTTAGCTTTTTGTAGAAGTTCTCAGGCTTTATGTAATCAAGAAACCTGTAGCTCCCAAACTTACTAAAGTGAGGCAGTATTTTTTGGTCTATATACTCCCTGAAATTCACTACCGTGCCCTCTTTTAGAGCTTCGCAAGGATAAATTTTCTCATTTGAGCCTACAAGCTCTGGCACTTCTACCTGTAGATGCCTTGGGTCTATGGGTTCGCTATCAGAAACCACAAAGGCTTTAAAAAGGTCTTGCTGAGCGTTTCTTTTTTGTGCGTTCCTTGGATAGAAAACATTTTTCTCTAATATTTCTTCTGCATCCTTTATGTGTCCTTTCTGTAAAACTTCTATAAGCTCCTTCCTTATCTCTTTATTTTCCATCAACACACCAACCAAAAAGAGATGCCTGATAGCTCCCTTTATCTCGCTACCGGGTATGTAGGGCTTATATACGCTCTTAATAAAGCTCTCTATCTGCAAGCTTTGGAGCTTTCCGTTAATTCTTACCGTATATACAGGCTCTATCTTGTTCTTCAGATGCGGATAATCTTTAAACAGGCTCTCAAGAAAGGAGCTTCCTGCGGTAGATTGGGTCTTTATTGAAATAAGGATGTTCTCTCTTAGATTTCTTGGTTCTCTTTCAACGACTTGAATAACTCTGTCAAAGAAATAGACTTTTAGATAAGGTCCCTCTTTTACAAAGTCAAAGCCTGTTAATCTCTCTCCATCACCTATATGCACTGGGGACAAAAGCTCAAGCTGTGCCATTGCCTTCCCTCACAAAAAGTCCAAAGGCAAAGCCATACTGGTATATGGTCCTTTGGTTATCCTGTAGCGCTACCTTTAAAGAGCCATAATAATCCTTTCTCTGTTTTAAGTGCATCACACTACCCGCACTCAGGTAAAGCATTCTCTTTTTCCACAAAAACCTTGTCATTCTCTCATAGTAGTTCTCTACCGCTCCAGTATAAACAAAAGTGTCATAAAGACTGCGATCAAGGTCAAAGTCAGGATCGTAAAAGCTTTCGGAAATAAGCACCATCTTATCGCTTTGAGGCTGAAGGTAGTCTTTTATCCAGTGTTCCTTTAGCTCTTTTGCTTCTACCTCAAAGTGTCCAAAGCCTGTGCTTTTATTCTTTCCGATGGGAACAAACCTAAGAGCGGACAAAACAGGCTCTTTGTAGGATGTATCAAAGAACCTTATAAAAACCTTAAAGGTATTAACATGATAAGCCTCTTCTGTGTAGTACTCTCCTCCTGCTGTGGTGTTTGTGATCCTGTTTATGCTTGCATGAGGTATGAGCAGTTTTTTTATGGGCACGCTTTGCGTTTTTGTGATCTGTATATCTGTAAGTGTTTTTATTCTGCCTTCCAAAAATCCTCTAAAGGTCTCCTCATCAACCAAGGACGCTTTTTTTAACTTCTTGAGCTTAGAGTAATTCTCTTTTGTTCCTTCGCAATAATCTTTACCTCCCAACTTCATCTGTGGCTTAGGAAAGTATAGCGTGCCTCCTACCTCGTACACAGGAGAAGATACCAAAAAGGGTGGCTTACCCTGACTAAACTCAGAGAGCATGTCCAAAAGCTTTTCTTCCGAATATAGATACTTTATACCCCAGCAGATAGCCCCAAACAGAGTAAAAGACCTTATAGGACTGCCCACAAGACCCTTAGGCTTAAAGGTAACCTCAACTAGCATTTTTAGACTTTCCTGTGATTTCCTCAAGCTTTTTTATGATTTCTTGGTCTTTTATTTCTGCAAGAGAGCCAAACTTTCCTATCTCGTTCTCCTGACCTTTTCCAAGGTAGTATTCCTTTGGTCTATACACCAGCTTTATGTTTTCAAACTTGACCCTTCCAGAACCCCTTGAGCCATAGCCTCCAAGGTAGCTGTCTTCCAATGCCCTCATGCCTGCAAACACAAGACTTAAGCGTTCCTCATCCCCCTCTTTATACATATCAAAAACCATCTTACCTTCAAAGATGGCACCAGCGGGCACACGCTCCACTTTACGTGGGTTTGCCCTTGATGTGATCCTGTTTATCTGGTTTTCTGTCTTTACCTCAGTCAGCAAGCCTTGGGTGATCTCCTGCAAGACTTCTAAGCTCTCTTTTGTCAGGTAGGCATCAAAAACCTTGAGCCTTGGCGGTCCAGGAAGCTCTTTTGGGTTTTCTTTTGCTATATTTTCTACGGTCTTTTGATCTCCTGTACCAAAGACTATACACACATTACATCTTCCACAATCGCAGGGTTTGCCAGCGTTATTTATGTCGTTGGAATATTTAGAAAGCATTTGATCTACTCTATTCATTATCCACTCAAGAGAGCTTCTCATCTTGCCCTTTATGGAAGAACCGGGTATGTAGGGTGTGCCTTCTGGCATGTCCGTGCCATCTTGGTAAAACTTGGGTATGGGTGCAGTTGTCTTTATCACTGGGTTGTCAAGACCACCTATCTCAAAATTTTCCTTAGAGCCACCCACTCTTAAGCCCGTAAGAGCTTTCAGGTGATAGGTGATGATCACAGACCCCCTATAACTAAACATGTTTAGCCTCCTCTTTCCTTTTTAGAAGTTTTTGAATAAGCAACTATAGACATCATAAAGTCGTGGGCTTTCTCTAAGCTTTTCATAGCTCTCTCTGTAGCGTTAGATATGAGATCGTTATCTATTTTGTCAAGTATAGTATGAACTAAATCTTTAAATTCCTTTTTTATTACTCCTCTGTTAGCTTGATACTCAACTATTGCGTAAAGCCTGTAAAGTTCTGGCTTTATTTCATATAGATTTTCTACTTTCTTGGCTTTATTGTAAAGAGATTTGAGCTCGTGGTATATACGCCTAAGCTGTACTACGGTCATATCAAGGGCTTCTAAACATTCAGCGAGTCTTTTTCCATAGCCATCTCTTGGGTGAAAGATTTTTCTATCATCTATCTTGCTAAGGTCTGTTCTTCTTAACTCTTCATTTACTTCCTTTATTTTTTGTCTTGCTTCATCTTGCTTACACATATCTAACCTCCTGTATTTTTATTAACTGCCTTATTACTTTTTTTCTGACGGGTCTTCATAAGTATGTACTTTAGCACAAAGCGTGCTTGCTCCAAGTCTATCTGGTAATCTTCATTCAAAATAAGCTTAATGAATTCGTTCGCTTTACTTTCTTCCAAGTTCCTGTAAGTAAAGTAATAAAGTAGTGGATAAAAGCGCATGTCAAGCACACCTTTTTTGGAGTGTTGTTTTAAAAGGTTGTAGATTTTATACACAAAGCTACGGTTTAAATTTTCGTAATCTACATTATCCAAATTTTTAATGGCTTCTTCTAACTTTTTCCATGTTAGAACCTCAGATAACACCGCTATTGCAGGCTTTTTCTCCTTTGCTTTATCTTCCTCCTTTCCTGCACCTTCTGCACCCAGCCTCACTGGATACTTGGGACCAGCCAGGTATATACCCGCAGAAAGGTCAAACCTGCTATTTGAGCTTGTCTCACCTTCTGTATAAGACTTGAACTCATCTCTTATTTCTTTTAGAGCATAAAGGCTATCCTCCCAGTAGCCTATCAAGAAAAGGTCATCTCCACCCGAATAAACTGTGTATATGCTTTTGGGAAATTTCTCCCTTATTATGGCATTTACCACGCCTGAGAAAAAGAGTTCTAAATTCCTGCTTAATGTTGCCACTCTTGAGATAGAATAGTCCTTCTTTAGACCGCAGGCAAAGATGTAGCCCAGGTTATCCACATCCGCCCGAGCAAATCCCAAGAGCTCATACCCACTCTCTGCATCTTTTACAAGGCTCACAAGGTCAAGAACGTTGTTCTCTTCATCGGTTGGCACAGTCCTTGCCAAAAACCTAAAGCCATCCACATCCTTAAGTTTTTCTGTGTTTGTGTTGTTGATGGCATACAAAAAACCCTCTGTGTTATGTTTTTTGTCTTTTAAAAAGGCAATGCCACCTATGGGTTCTATCTGTAGGTCTGCTTCCTTTGGATTTTTGGTAATAAGTAGGTAATCCGCCTTTACCGCCTTTGCACCCAAGGTCTCAAACTCTCTGCATACATGGCACACTAATTGATTTCCTTCCTCATCGTAATCCTCTTCCACTAACACGCTCCTACAAGATGGACAGAGGACTTTCCCTTCTGGCTTCTGCCAGTCTTGGTTAGCAAGCTCCTCAAATCTCTCTATCACTCTGTAGAACTTTCTCTTTTTCTTCTCTTCCACTTTCTCATATAGACTCTTTACCACCTCTCTAAAGTTCGATGCATACTCACCACTTTCTTCTTGTATCCTGAGCATGTTGGCGTTAAATTCGTGATGGGTCAGAACAAACCCAAGAGCACCGTTGTATTTGCTTATGAGAGCCTCTTCTACCCTCTGCTCTATCTTTGCTAATTTTTGATCTATGCCTTCTTCGTAGCCCACAAGAGCCCAAAACTTACCACCACCAGCATACAAAAGGTTTGCCCTTGGATAGCCAAGCTCCTTAAGTAGGTATCTGCCCACCAGCTCGGGAAGGATAGCCAAGAACAAGCTTTTGCCCCTTAGCCTTTTGGCAGAGCCTTTATAGCCAGAAAGGTTATAAAGAAAGTTTTGGATACCTGTTATGTCTCCATCAATGAGAACAAACTTGAGCCTTTCTCCTGCCTCTTTGTAGTTTATAGGTTTTCCTATATATCTTTCCACTACACTCTTGTTGTAGTCAGTCCAAAGGGATGCAGAAAGACAGGCAACAACGCGTGAGTGGTCAAAGAGAGATATATCAGGGTAATGAGAGTCCTTTCTCTCTTGGTCCCAAGTGCTTGCAGGCACACACCAAAAGTGCTTATAGAAGATGTGATAGAGCCTTTCAAAAGCCCTCTCAAGGTCAGAAAAATCTATACTATCCAATCCCTCTTTAAAGCCAGAGAGTAGCCCTTGGTACTTGTTTTTTATTTCCTCATCTATCTTTTGTCTTTCACCTATATCTATGCGCGCTTTTATCTCTTGATAGTCTTTAGGATACACGAGTTTGTAGTCTTTTGGCGTTTCAAAATCCACCTCAAGGGGCTTTAGCTCGTAGTAATGATTCCACTCTACATTCTTGTGTTCTCCGTCAAGCTCCACAACGGAAAAGACATTCATAAGAAGCTTTACCTTTTCCTCTGAGGTCCTAAGACTCCTTTCGGAGCTTGCAAAGTAGTCTGCAAAGCGATAGATGTAAGAGTGTATGTCTTCCAGTGTTTCTGGCTTGTGATGGTATGCGCTACTGATTACCTTTTTGTAATCCTCTTCACTTAGCTTTTGCTTTAGGTGTTCTTCTACAAAGTTATAAGAGAGTTTGGCATGCTTATAATTAAACTCTTGGTAGTTCTTATCTTCAACACCAGCTCTTTGGAGGACCTTGCCTATGTCATGAAGAAGCCCACCTATTGCAAGCAGTAGCCTCTCTCTTTCCATCACTCTCTATATTAACCCCCTTCCTTGTCTTCTTCTGACGCAACCCCACCTACTGGCACTTTGCTTGCAAGATATAAAAGTTCATAGAGAGTACCACTTAGTCCCATAGTGTAGTCTCCATTGTCCCTCCTTAACTTGATGTAAAGGTTTTTCTTCTTCTGCCAGAGTTCCAACTTGGCATAAGGTGTTTGAAAGGACTCACTCTCATATTGGGAAAGGGCAAGCACGGTAAGCAAAAAGAGGCTCTTCCTTTCCCTATAAACCTCGTCTTCTTCCCATCCTGGACCTTCTGTAGAAAACACCTGAAGGGCAGAATGATAAAAGCTTTCTCCATCTGGCAGAGAAAAACGGCTACTTTGTAGATCCGCAGGCTTTATAGCTATACTCACCTTTTGCTTTTGGATATCTATACTTAGCTCTTTTCTGAGCTTTTCAAACTCGCTTGTGTATATCACAAAACAGTCTTTTTCCGCTTTCTCTGAAATATAGGCAATAGGTAGCTCACTATATTCCACAAAAAGGCTTCTTTGTTTTATCAGGTCCGCTCGAGAAGACCTGTTTATTATGTCCCTTATGTAAGACTCTTCCTGCTTACCAGCGGTTATAAAGCAAAACTTTGTATCTTTACTTATTCTGTTTTCTATCCACTTAATTAACCTATCTCTGTCAAAATCCACTCCACCAGCAAGAATTATAAACTTGTCCTCTATCTCCACCTTTACCTTATTGCCCTCTATCCGCAACGCATAAGCCTCGTAAAGGTAATGTCTGGAGACCTTACCGTTAGGATTGTATCGTTCATAACAAAAACCTGTAGAAGGCTTCTCAAGAAGGGCATAAATGGTCAGTTTTTCTGGCACTTTGAAACCCTCAAACTCAAACTCAAGCCTCTTTAGGTCTTTCATAAGGCTGATAAAGAGGTTTTTGTAAATACTTCCTATATCCCTTTCTTGAATGCCTTTCCCATAGTCAATAAAGCGTTGTATGGTTTGTTTGTTTAGAGTCTGCACAGGAAGGCTAAAGAAGTCGTAGGCGAGGGAAAAGTAATTCCAGAAGGGATAACTACCATTTTCTTCTCGCACATCAGTATCAAGCAAGAGAATTATAGCGTGAGGTTTGTTCCTTTTTTGTGATAGTCTCACAAAACTTTTAAGTCTTGCTATGAAGAAAATCAAGCTAAAAAGCAAATCCATAGAATCCCTTACTTCAAGCTCCCTTTTTGAGTAATCTATCTTTTTAAGCTTTTCAAAGCCTGGTATTAGTTTCTCTATACTTGACTTTCCACTAATTTTTAGCTCTATACCTCCTGTGAATCTCTTAAAGTTATCAACTGCCTTCTGAAATCCTTCTATAAAATCCCCTACCTTTTCCTTAAGGCTCTCCTCGTAAAACACATAAACCTCAACCTCCTTATTTGGAACACTAAAAACACCATAACTTAGCCTACCCTCTACCTCATGACCCCTTTGTACAAAAGCACCAATAGTTTTATCATTCCTTTCTCCACTCAAGAGTTTTTTGAGTATTTCTCTCCAATCCTTTCTCAGTCTCTCTAAGAACTCTTTGCTGTATGCTCTATCAAGCAAGCCTTTTAACCACTCTAAACTCAGACCATTTTCATCAAGAGCAAATATGAGGTCTTCCCAAAGGCTCTCATCCTGCTTTATTTCCTGCAGAAGTTCCTCAGGCTTTTTCTCCCTTTCAAAGAGTCTTGCTTTGCTCAGGAGCGTGGCAAACTCAAAGGTGGTAAAGTCAAAAGGTGCCAAGTAACCAAAAAGCTTAAATATGGGTGAATGGGTAATACTTTCTTCCGAAAGTCCCCACTCAAGTATGTCCGAAAGCTTAAGAACATTTTCAAGATAAGCTTTTATTTCCTTATCCTCAGTTAGGTCCTTCCAGATCCCTACAAGAGTTTTTCTCAGCTCCCATATCTTTTCTTTGCTGAGTCTTTCTTCGGAGACCTCCTGCGGGTGTATGATCTTAAGAAAAACAAATCCCGATCTTCTTTTTATCTCTCCTGCTGTGGAAACCTGACCTGCTACTATCCTTACAAACTCATTCTCTTTAAACCTGGGAAAGAGAGCGTTCATGTCCTTTTTAAAAAGACTGCGAGGTTTGTACCAGATAACATGGTCTTTTATGTAAATGGCTTTACCTTCTACTCGGTATTTGGTAGAGCTTATCAATCTTTCAAACTCCGCTCTTATATTTTCTTTATCCTGAGGATTATCTATGAGCTTGTAGAGTATGACAGAAAGGCCATCTCTGAGGTTATCCGCAGTGGGCCAAAAGAAGCCACCATAAATGAAGTTTCTGCTATGAAATATACCATTTGAAAAGTATTCCATACACTCTAACTTCTCCCTTGCGCTTAATTCAAACTTATCCATTGTGCCCCTCCAGGAGCCCTTTTATAAATTCTATTGGAAACTTTACAAACCTTCCACTCAAAACCTCTGTATAAGGATAATCCTCCGTCAAAGTAATGCAAGCATACTCGTTATAATCATTTTCCCTAATGGCACAATAACACTTGGTTTGGGGTTGTATTGTTCCCATAAGCACATCTGCATCACCCCTTCCTATGTTTTTCCTTACCCTAAACTCTAACTTCTCTCCGGGTCTTAGAAAGTGTCTTACAAGCACTATAGAATAAATAGGTACAAGCACGGGTACCTCATCCTGTTGAGCAGGTAATAGGTTGTTTATTAAATCTTCTAATTCTTTGGTGCGATCCTCGTTGTGCTCTTTAAGGCGTTCTTTTAAACTATCAAATAGATCTTTGAGCTGTCGTCTTTTACTGTTATCAAAGCTTGATCGCAGAGGTTGCCTAAAGAGCAGGTAAGGGTGAAAGTAGCTTTCATAGGAGTCTAATTTTAAATTTACCACGCTTGCAGAAAGGGCAGAAAGGAGTATTTCTCCGAGCTTTCCAAGTTCGTGATTGTTTTCTATCTCTCGTATGCCGTCTATAAAGCTTATTACATTCTCAATATCTGAGAGACCGTTAGGTATGTAGCGCGTTTTGTATTGGCTGGGAATTGGCACGAGCACATTGCCTTCTGAGCTTTTGAGAAACTGCTCTATTATCCTTGAAACTACAAAGTCAAGCTCAAGCCTTTGCTCTATGCTATGCTTTCGGTAGAGTAGTTCAAGCAAGCCTCTATCTATATTCTCCTCATCAAGATACTCCTCAATCCTGTTTAGTATGTAATCACTCGTAGGGTATATTATGTAGGTCAGATACAGGGTCTTAGGTTCTTGCTCTGTCTTTTCATCTCCCCTTGCTCGGGATATGGACTGTATGAGCTCCACCAAATTCCCTTCTATACCCCAGTCGTATATAATCGTGTATATTCTGTTTACTGGCTTGTGCTGTCTGCTTAGGTCTATGCCTCTGGAAATGACAGAGGTGGCAAGGATAATGTCCTCGTTTCCTTCGTTTATCCTTTCCTGACTTTTTCTTGAATCTGCAGTGGCTATTAAGGTGCTAAAACCTTTTTCCTCAAGTTTATCCTTGAGCATAGACAGATGCTCTTTGTATTGAACAAACACAAGGGCGGTACTCTTATCTTTGTCCTTAAAGGTTTGTTCTATGAAGTCTGCAAGTTTATTAACAATTTCTTCGTCTTTTTCTCCTATACCTTCAATGAACATAAACTTCCTCACCAGGCTTATCTCAGGTGAAGGGTATCCGTGTTTGGCAAAAGAGTAAATCTTAATACCTTCCTCTTCAAAAGCCAGACTATCTTTGAACTCGCTTAGGACCACCGCATTGGGCATCACTTCAAACTTCTTGTACTCTACTAAAAGTCTTTCAAGGAGAGCGGGTGTGTATCCGTTAGCATCAAAGAGATAAAGGTTAGCCCTTCCACCTTTTGCTTTTATAGACCTTAAGACTTTAAGAAGCTCTTCTATGGCAAAAAGCCCATTTTGGTGTCCAAAAAATTCATCTAGTATAAAGTGAAAGGTGTAATTCTTTAAAAGCCTACCAGATAGTTTTCTTATAATGTGTCTCTTTACCGTGCTTTCTTCATTTATCTGTGTGCCTACTATAGCTTGTTGTGTAACAAAAGCCCAAATGAATCGCTTCTCTTTGTCTTGTGCTGTAAGTTTTCTAACTTTCTCCACTGTTCTCTTTATTATGCCTTCCTGAGGAGATAGATTTTCTGCTACATCGCCTTTTGCTTGCACGTATTTTCCTTTGCTGTAATCTCTCTTTTCATATACAAGTGCCACCTCTGATCCTTTTTTCTTCATAACCTGGTATTCTCTATCTAAAAGTACCTTACGCGTCGCAAAGTAAAAAACTATGTGATTTCCTTCTAAGTTGAGTATTAGCTCTCTGGTTTGGGAAGTTTTTCCGCTTCCTGCGGAATGGAAAAGACAGATAGCTTTCGCTGGATCGTCTAACTTTAAAAACTCCTCAAGCCTTCTTCTTACATCTTCCCTTGCGGAGTGTATGGGATCGGGCTTTATGGTGATGATTTCTTCCTCTCTTCTTTTTATTTCCTTCATGAGATTTTCTATTTCTTCTTGGGTCTGTTTGATGAGTCTATTCATCCTGGCTCTTGAACTTGGATCAATCTCTTCATATTCCCATGTTTTTTCCTTCACTTTACTGTAAAGCTCCCTTATCCTTTCTCTGTAAGGAGTTAGGTCCTTCCCTTCAAGATAAAAACGAGCAACAAAGGGCTCTGCCAGAGGATAAAGCAAGGAAAGACACACCTCCTTGAGGTACTCCTTTGGGTTTTCACAAAGGTAATCAACTGCATAAGAGAGGACCTGAAGAAAGCCTTTTAGCTCTCCCGAAGCGTACCTGAGGCCAAGCAGTTTTTCCTCCACCTTAAGTATGTTCTCTAGGAACTTTTCAAAGCTTAGCTCCCCCAAAGATAGATTCACGGGGAGCCCATAAGTTCTAAAAGGTAGTTTGATCCCTTTCTCTTTTTTAGAAAAGAGCTCATTTATTCCGTTGCGAGCTCCTGCCAATTTAAAATCCACCACATAGAGGGTATCATTTGCGATAAAAAGTAGGTCCGCATTGTGATATATGCCTGCCTGGGAACTTTCCTCTCCCATGTGATACTTTATGAGCTTTATATTACTTAAGCTCTTTTGGTAAAAGTAGCCCTCATAGTAGCCAACAAGGAAGAGAAATAGAAGGTAGTTTTGCGGAGTGTCCTCAAGTCCTAAGTTCTTAAGAGCTTCTGGTGGATCTTGTGTGGGTTCAAAGGGTATGTTTCTTTCAAGCAGGTCCAAAGTGGGAAGGTATGCATAACCTTCTTTGTGCTCTTTTAGTTCGTCCTTGAGTTTGACAAAGACTTGCTTTTCCTTAAAGCTCTCATAATCATCAAGAATGTCCTTTAAAAAGCCAAGCTTAAAAGCACCTTCAAAAGCCTGTCCTAAAAAGCTCACCTCCCACTTCACTTTATCAACCTCACGGGCACGCCTTTATTAATAAGGTATTCCTTTAGCTCTGGTATGCTTATCTCTTTGAAGTGAAATAAAGAGGCAGCAAGACCTGCATCTGCCTTTCCTTCCGTAAAGACCTGGTAGAAGTGCTCCATGCTTCCCGCACCACCTGAAGCTATCACAGGCACATGGACATTTTCTGATACCGCTCTGGTTAGCTCTATGTCGTACCCGCTCTTTGTGCCATCTTTGTCTATGGAGGTAAGCAGTATTTCCCCTGCTCCCAGCTCCGCTACCCTTTTTGCCCATTCTACCGCATCTAGTCCTGTGGGAGTTCTACCACCATTTATATAAACCTCCCAACCACGCTCGCTTCTTTTGGCATCTATAGCTACTACTATACACTGAGAGCCAAAGAGCTTGGCAGATTCCCTTATGAGGTCTGGGTTTTTCACTGCGGAGGTGTTTATAGAGACCTTGTCCGCTCCAGCCAAAAGAAGTTTCCTTATGTCTTCTAAGCTTCTTATTCCACCTCCTACCGTAAAAGGCATAAAGACATTTTCCGCAACCGCTTTTACCACATCTAACATAATGCTTCTCTCTTCATAAGATGCAGTTATGTCAAGAAAGACAAGCTCATCTGCTCCTTGTTCTTCGTAAGCTAATGCCACCTCAACAGGGTCTCCCGCATCTACCAAGTTTTTGAACTTTATGCCTTTTACCACTCTGCCTTTGTCCACATCAAGGCAGGGTATGATCCTCTTTGCAAGCATCACCTTCTCCTATCAAGGTTTTTATATATGTCTCCCAAGTAAAGCCTGTAATAAATGGGTCTGCCGTGAGGACACACTTCTTTGTTTTCAAAGTTCATCCAAGCACGCACAAGCTCCAAGGCTGTATCTTTTGAAATAGTATCTCCTGCCTTTAGTCCTGCCCTGCAGGAAGCCTCCGCATCGCCACTCGCTTCGTATAGCATTCTCTCAGAAAGCAGATGCTGATCAAAGAAGTAGAGGTAATCCCCTATCTTTGCAAGGATCAGGGTCTTGTCTATTATGCCCACTATCTCCACGCTGGGTGTGTATAGAGCTTTCTCCTGAGCCAACCCAAAGGTAAAATGCACCTGATCCCTTTTGAAAAGTTCCCTTATTAACTCTTTAATTAGGTTCTCCTTGTATATTCTTACCTCCCTCTTTTTGGGATGCACATTTACATCTACCATGAAGGGAGGAAGGTCTATATAGCACACACCCACCTTTTTGTATCCTATGACTTTTCTTATGTATTCCAAAAGATTCCTGTTTTGTACATGCCTTGAATTGACAAAAAGGTATATCTCCCCCCTTGTGTTTTCCAATGAAGTGTATAGGCTTACCGTTATGCCATCTTTTGAGATTTTTCTCTCTTCAAACTTTTGTCCAAACAAAAGCTCTATCCTTTCCTTCCTGTCCTGACAGGGATAAAGGTCAAGGACCTTCTTTCCGTTAGATGTGAGGGTAAAATGCACATCCCACCTTGATAGAGCAAAGGCTTTCATGAGCTTAATTATCCTGTTTCTTTCTGTATCTTCCTTCTTTAGGAATTTTAGCCGAACGGGAAAGTTGTAAAAAAGGTCATAGACCTCCACGCAAGTGCCTATCTGCATACCCACCTGCTCCTTCTCCACTATTTTGCCACCCTCCACCTGCATCCTTACACCCAAGCTATCCTGGAAGAACCGGGACTTTATGATCATTTTGCTCACAGTTGCTATGGCATGAAGGGCTTCTCCCCTAAAACCAAAGGAAGTTATCTGCAGAAGGTCACTCACGTCCCTTATCTTGCTGGTGGACCATCTTTGTATGACCTTTTCCATATCTTCCCTGTGTATGCCTGTGCCGTTGTCCCTCACACATATGTACTTCTTTCCACCTTTGATAATTTCCACATCTACCCTGGAGCTTTTTGCATCAAGGGAGTTCTCCACGAGTTCTTTCACGCAGTCCAAGGGACTCTCTATTACCTCCCCTGCGGATATCTTCTCTATGACTTCTGAAGGAAGGCTATGCACAAACATAGCTTATCTTACCATGTTAATTATCTTCTTGTAGCTGTTATAAACTCTTAGCACATAAAGGCTGTTGCCACTTGCTCTTGCACCTTTGTTGTAGCAATCTATCGCAAGCTGAAGGTTGCCTCTGTGGATATCTATACAGTTTCTTAGCACCATAGCTCCAAAGTGTATGTTGTAGCACGGTTCTTTTAACCACTCAAAGGGTATTTTATAGCGCATGATCCAATAAGAATTTATCTGCATAATGCCATAATCAATACTGCCGTTTTTGTTTCTGTTTATCGCCTTTGGATTAAATCCGCTCTCCACCTTTGCGATAGAGGCAAGCAGATATGGGTCCACTGCGTACCTTTTGCCTGCTAAGAAAAAGCACTCGTAGAAGGCATAACTGAAACTCACAAACACAAGCAGTGCCAATAAAATCATAACTCTTTTAGTTTATAATTATAAGCCTTTAAGGAGGTAAGGTATGTTTAAACTGCTCATCACAGACCCCATATCAGAAAAGGGTATAGAGCTTCTCAAAAGAGAGCCAGACATTCAAGTGGACAATCAACCAGACATATCTTACCAAGAGCTTTTGGAGATAGTTGAGCACTATGATGCCATCATAACAAGAAGCAGAACTCCTGTAACTGCGGAGCTCATAGACAGAGCCAAGCGCCTCAAAGTTATTGGAAGGGCAGGTGTAGGTGTGGACAACATAGACATAGAGAGGGCATCACTCAAAGGCATACTGGTAGTTAATACTCCTGGAGCCAACACCATAGGAGCTACAGAGCTCACCATAAACCACATGCTAAGCGTTATGAGAAACGCGCATATAGCT
The DNA here is from genome assembly GCA_023255875.1 of Hydrogenobacter sp. Classification (GTDB taxonomy): domain Bacteria; phylum Aquificota; class Aquificia; order Aquificales; family Aquificaceae; genus Hydrogenobacter. The sequence continues at coordinate 37,317 of JAGDVY010000021.1, forward strand.
CATCAGTCATTGCTTGAAGGCAGGTGGGACAGAAAAAAGTTCATGGGTAGGGAGCTTTATGGAAAAACCTTAGGCATCATAGGACTTGGTAATATAGGCTCTCAGGTAGCCATAAGGGCAAAAGCTTTTGGTATGAAGGTGATGGCTTATGATCCTTACATACCAAAAGAAAAAGCGGACAGATTGGGAGTAAAGCTTGTGGATAACCTTCACGAGATGCTAAAGCAGGTGGATGTGCTCACCATACACGCACCTCTTACCCACGAAACAAGAAACATGATCACAAAGAGAGAGTTTGAGATTATGAAAGATGGTGTTGTGCTCATAAACTGCGCAAGGGGTGGTATAGTTAATGAGGAGGACCTCCTTTGGGCTCTGGAAGTAGGGAAGCTTGCAGGAGTAGGTCTTGATGTGTTTTCCCAAGAACCACCTCCTAAGGAGTTTATAGAAAAGCTTTCCAAGTTTCCCAATGTGTCCCTTAGCCCTCACATAGGTGCCAACACCTACGAATCGCAGGAAAATGTAGCGGTAATAGTTGCTCAGCAAGTCATAAAGGCTCTCAGAGGTATGACTGTTGAGTATGTAGTAAATGCACCCTTCCCAGACCTTTCAGTTCTCACCATCATAAAGCCTCACCTTGATCTCGCAGAAAAGATGGGCAAGTTTTTGGTGCAATGGGTAGGAGAGGGCATAAGGGAAGTGCATATAGAGGTAAGAGGGGACATAGCACAGCACTTCCATCCCATATCCTCTGCGGTTTTGATGGGCATATTAAAGCAGGTGGTGGATTTTCCAGTAAATATAATAAACGCAAGCTATGTAGCAAAAGATAGGGGTATAAAGGTAGAGGAGGTCATGTCTGAAGAGGTAGAGGACTTTAAGCACTACATAAAGGTGGTGGTAAGGTCTAACGGTTCGGAAAGGATCGTTGCGGGTTCTGTTCTTGAGGGACACATACCCAGAATATTCCGGATAGACAACTACAGAGTGGATGTGGAGCCAGAGGGTATAATGCTCATCTTTGAAAACAAGGATGTGCCAGGAGTTATAGGTAAGGTGGGATCCATTTTAGGCAGGGCAGGTGTAAACATAGCGGGCTTTAGGCTCGGAAGGGAAAAAAGAGGTGGTATAGCTCTTGGTATCCTTAACCTTGACGACCCAGTTCCCCAAGAGGTGCTTTTGGAACTTTCCAAACTTCCAGAGGTGCTATTTGCCAAGCAAGTTATTGTATGATACCTTATAGTGGTTCAAGCTATGAGCAAAAGACCTGTAATGATCATAGACTTAGATAGGTGCATAGGTTGTCTTTCTTGTGAGGTAGCCTGCAAGCAAGAAAAGGGACTGGAAAGTCTTAACATAAGACCTATGAAGGTCTTTAGAGTAGAAGGGCTCGGTGAAACCGCAGATGCCTTTTTCCTTCCCATGAACTGCTTTCACTGTGATCCTGCACCGTGCGTTTTTGCCTGTCCCACATCAGCTATGAGAAAAAGACACGATGGGGTGGTGTATGTGCAAGAGACACTCTGCATTGGTTGCAAGGCGTGCATAATAGCGTGCCCTTACGGAGCTATAACTTTCAATCCAAACACCATGAAGGTAGAAAAGTGCGACTATTGTTATAAAAGAATAGACAGAGGACTTCTTCCTTCCTGCGTTTCCAAATGCGTGACTAACTGTCTGTATTTTGTCCAAGTGGATCATCCACCCAAGGAACGGCATATAGCCAACAGGATAAAATCAGAATCCCTTTCAGAACTCTTTCGTTGGAAAGAGTCTGAGTCAGCATGCGTGTCAAGTTCAGAATAGCCATTTACAACGAAGGGGTAAAGCTAAAGAAAAGCGATTTTGCAGACAAAAGGGATGCCTTCTCCATGGGTCTTAGATACATACTTGAGTTTAAGTATCTTGAGGCTACCAAATGGCTCATGCTTTCGGAAGATTCCTACGAAAAGTACTTTCTTTTGGGACTCATAAACACCGCTCTGGGTCAAGAAACTCAGGCAAAGGAGTTTTTTCAAGAGGCAGAAAAATACCCAAAGAGGACTCCTTACACCTTTAAATTGGAGTATACTAATATTACCAGCACAATGGAACGGAGGTAAGAGATGGCGGTAGTGGTAAGAATTCCCACACCTCTTAGGAGATTGGCAAACGGACAAGGAGAAGTGCAAGTAGAGGCAAAAACCGTAAGAGATGCCATAGAGAAGTTGGAAGAGATGTTTCCAGGCTTTAAAGAAAGACTTGTAGATGAAAATGGCGAGCTAAGAAGGTTTGTAAATCTCTATCTTAATGACGAGGACATAAGATTTTTAAAGGGTATAGACAGTGAGCTAAAGGACGGTGATGTGCTCTCTATAGTGCCTGCCATAGCGGGTGGCTACCTTATGTAAAGCCTTTCTATAGCCAAGAGTATCTCCTCAAAGAGCTTTTTTGCGCTCTCTTCATCTTTAAGCTGTATAGTAATTCTTTCTATGCCTCCCGTGTAAAGTATCACACTTTTGCCTTTCAATTCCATAGTTCTTATGTGGGAGTAAGGTATGGCGTAGGTGCTGTCTTTTACTCTGTAAAGAAGATACCTGTTTTCTAAAAACACTCCTTCATGAGGCATTAAGTCTTTAGAGTCTTCATCAGACATGAGAAGTTCCCGAGATAACTCAAGAGCTTCTGCTTCTGAAAGGATGCCCTTTCTTATCAAAAAAAGTAAGATGCTTTCGTTTTTATGTTTTTCTTTTAGAAATAGCTCCACATCTTCTTTTTTTATCTTATTTCTTTTTATGAGCTCTTTTATTATGTCCGCGTCCTTCATACCATTCCCGGGGGAATTTTTATAGGACTTTTGAAGCCTTCAGTGTCTTCTGGCACAAACATGGCATAAACTCCAAAAGCGTACTTGCTCAGTTCTATAACCCTACCAACCTTCACACCTGCCTCCTCAAGAATTAGTCCTATCTCCCATTCAGAGTACACCTCTTGAGGAGGTGGTCCCTTGTCCCTTTCCTCTTTCTTCCAGTCTATTATAGCAAGGTAAGCAAACCTTTTGGCAACACGCCTTAGTTCCTTTATAAACTCCACGGGGTTTTCCAGCTCATGAAACACAAAAGCCATAAATACAAAATCAACACTACCGTCAGGTAGGGGTACGCTGTTTTCTTCGGACTTTAGGACTTCCACGTTTTTCAAGCCTAAGCTTTCCACCTTGCGTCTGGCATACTCAACTGCAGACTCCTCTATGTCTATGGCATAAACCTTTCCTTCTTCTCCTACCGCCTCAGATAGGTAAGGAAGGTAAAAACCCGCACCTGTGCCTACATCAAGCACCTTCATACCCTTTCTTAGCCCAAACTCTTTGAGCACCTTGGGAGGATCAAAAAGCTCTATCCTTGAAGGGTCATCAAGCTTTGCCAGCTTAGAAGGATCAAATTTATGAGCCATATCTTACACCTCACATAAGATTTAGCAGTTCTCTTAGTCTCTTTATCTCGTCTCTTAACTTTGCAGCCTTTTCAAACTCCCAACGCTTTGCACACTCAAACATCTCCTTTTCCAACTTCTCTATCTTCCTCAAAAGGTCTTCCTCGTTCTTTATGCCTTTGGGTATATTTGAAGGCATTTTAACATAATCTAACTCTTCTATGGAAAGAAGGTCTTTTATGGGTTTGGACACGCTCCTTGGGGTTATGCCATGAAGCTCGTTGTATAGTTTCTGTTTTTCCCTCCTTCTGTTGGTCTCTTCTATGGCTCTTCTCATGGATTCTGTGACCCTATCTGCATACAGTATTGCCTTGCCATTTACATTTCTTGCAGCTCTGCCTATGGTCTGTATTAGGGATGTGTAGCTTCTCAAAAAGCCTTCTTTGTCTGCGTCCAAAATGGCAACTAAGGATACCTCTGGAAGGTCAAGACCCTCTCTCAGAAGGTTTACGCCCACAATGACGTCTATGCTACCTTCTCTGAGTTCTTTTATCACCTTTGCCCTTTCTATGGCATCAAGGTCCGAGTGCATGTATTTTGCGGAGATGCCTCTCTCTGTGAGATAGTCCGCTACCTCTTCTGCGAGCCTTTTGGTGGTGGTGAGCACCAGTGCCCTCTCGTTTCTCTTTTTCCTCTCCTGAATCTCTCGCAAAAGGTCCTCAAGCTGTCCCCTCTTGGGTCTTACTTCCACCTCTGGGTCCAAAAGTCCCGTGGGTCTTACTATCTGCTCTACTATAACTCCTTTGCTCCTTTGAATTTCCCAATCACCGGGTGTTGCGGATACATAAATCACCTGATTTATCTTTTCAAGGAACTCCTCAAACTTTAGTGGTCTGTTGTCAAGAGCGGAGGGAAGTCTCCATCCGTACTCCACGAGCTTTTCTTTTCTGGATCTGTCTCCGTTGTACATGGCTCTTAGCTGGGGTATAGTGACATGCGATTCGTCTATGATGAGCAAAAAATCCTCGGGGAAGTAATCAAGAAGGGTAAAGGGCGGCTCACCGGGTTTTCTTCCATCAAAGTACCTTGAGTAGTTTTCTATACCTTTGCAATGTCCTATCTCTCTTATCATCTCTATGTCGTGCATGGTGCGCTGATAGAGCCTTCTTGCCTCAAGCTCCCTACCCTGAGACTTGAAAAACTTCACCCTCTCATCTAAGTCTTTTTTTATCTGATCCAGTATGTAGTCTAAGTTTTCTCTGGGTGCTATGTAGTGAGACGCGGGAAAGAGTGTGAATTCTTTGGGTTCGCTGATAATATCCCTGTTTAGTGCGTCTATAATGGTTATTCTCTCTATCTCATCATCCCAAAACTCTATGCGCACTATCCTATCTTCTGCATCAGAGGGCACTACCTCCACCGCATTACCTCTAACACTCATAGTGGCTCTGGTGTATGCATAATCGTTTCTTTCGTATCCTATATCCACAAGCTTCCTGATGAGTTTGCTCATGCTTAGCTTATCTCCCACCTTTAGCTTTATCCTCAGAGAGTAGTAGTTATCGGGAGAGCCAAGTCCGTATATGCAGGACACGGAGGCAACCACTATCACATCTCTTCTTTCCAGAACAGATATGGTGGCGGAGTGTCTGTATCTTTCTAAGACTTGGTTTATGGAGGCGTCCTTTTCTATGTAGAGATCCTTTTCGGGTATGTATGCCTCTGGCTGATAGTAGTCGTAGTAAGAGATAAAGTACTCCACCGCGTTTTCTGGAAAGAGCTCTTTGAACTCTCTGTAAAGTTGTGCTGCAAGTATCTTGTTGTGAGATATGACCAAGGTGGGTTTGTTGTATTGGGCTATCACACATGCCAAAGTAAAGGTCTTTCCTGTCCCGGTAGCTCCCAAAAGCACCTGCTCTTTTACACCACTTTCTAAGTTATCAAGGAGTTCTCTTATGGCTTTGGGTTGGTCTCCTGCGGGCTTTAGGTGGGTCTTTAGGGAAAAGCCCTCTTTGACTTTCATAACTTAAAATTTAGCTCTTGGTTCATCTTTTCTACCTTTTCCTGAAGGCTCTTTCTGTACTCTTGGAGCTTTTGGGCTATTGTGTCGTACTTTATGGCTAATATTCTCAGGGCTAAAAGTCCTGCGTTTGTGGCGTTTCCTATGCCTACGGTGGCAACAGGAACACCCGGTGGCATCTGCACTATGGAATAAAGAGAGTCTATGCCAGATAAATGTTTTGAAGGTACAGGCACACCTATTACTGGCAGGGTAGTAAGAGATGCGGTCATGCCCGGAAGGTGTGCGGACCCACCCGCTCCTGCTATGATCACCTCTATACCCCTGTCTTTGGCAGTTTTGGCAAACTCGTACATAAGCTCTGGCGTTCTGTGTGCGGATACCACTTTTACCTCACACTCCACACCAAACTCTTTTAACACTTGGTAAGCATCCTTTAAGTGCTCCCAGTCGGATATGCTACCCATTATGATGGCAACTTTCATAGTCTAATAGTATAATTTCTTTAAGAGGTAAGCAGTTATGGATCTTATAAAACTTCACCCCCTCTGTGGTGCACTTTGCTATAGCCTTTCCCCTTATGACCCTAATAATGGACCTTTACTACAGGTTTAAGAAAAGCTCTCCTAACGGGCTTCATGCGCTTTTTACTTACCTGAGTGTGCTATCCGTTTTGATAGCTAGTGTATCTGGCATACTGGCTCATGAACCTATAGAGGAAAAGCTCGCTGATGTACCTGTGTTTCACCTACATGAGTCTCTTGGGCTTTTCCTTGCTCTGTGGTTTTTGGCTGTTGGCGCTGTGAGGTTCTTGATGGATAGGGGTCCTGGCTCTCTTAGGAACATTTACACCGCACTTCTTGTACTGGGTGTCTTGCTTCTTTTTGTGCAGGGTAGGTGGGGTGGCATAATTGTTTATGACTATCTACTGAAAAAAGGATTATGATTCTATTACTCCTTTTGGTGTTGGGACTGTCTTATGGTATGGACCTGAAAACCGCAATAGATAAGGCGGTCTCTTCTCATCCTTCTATAAGAGCTCTGGAGGAGGAGCTAAAGGGCTTTGAGGGAAGGTCTATAACTTACAGGAGCTACCTAAACCCTACAGTGGGCGTTGAGGTGGGAAACTTTGGCACTTCCAAAGACGGAGTTAGCTCCAATCCCATCTATAGGGTCTCTTATTCTCAACCTCTGCTTATCTACCCAATTGGAAAACTAAGCAAAGAGGTAGTCAGGTACGAAACGGAAGCCTTCAAAGAGCGCATATCCCAAGAGAAAAATACCTTGAGGGGAGAGGTTTATAGTGCCTTCTACTCTGTGCTTTACAGAAAAGAGCTTTTGAACATTGCCCAAGAGAACTACCGCATAAGCCAAGACCTATACAAATTCACTAAAAAGCTCTTTGAGCTTGGAGAGATCACAAAGCTGGAGCTTTTCAGAGTAGAAAGGGAGCTGGACCTTGCAAAGACGGAGTTGGAGCTTGCCAACACAGACCTAAGGAATGCCCTGCAGAGGCTGTCCTTTTTGGTGGGTGAGGAAGTAAGAGATGTGGAAGGAAGCCTACAGGACCTACCCCCAATGAAGGAGATAAACCCAGAGAATCTTCCACAGGTCAAGCAGTATGAATACATGATAAGAAGTGCCAAAGCAAACATAGACTTGGAAAAGACCCTTGCCAAACCGCAGGTGAGCGTAGAAGCCATAGGAGAAAAGGTCTCTCAGCACGAGTATGGTGCGAGAGTAGCTCTTTCTGCAACCCTTCCTCTCTTTTACAAGAGAGAAGGCGAGATAATACAGCTATCTGCCAAGGTAAGAAGTTTGGAGAGCTACAGAAGTCTTGAGCTAAAGAGAGCAAAAAGCGAGTACGAGAGGCTTTTGAGCAGATACGAAGCGCTAAAGAGAGAGATAAATAATGTGGAGAGCTTTATGATCCCAAAACTAAGAGAGGAGCTCAGCCTTGCACTAAAGAGCTACAGACTCAGGACCATCACATCCCTTGAGCTCTCAGACACAAAAAGGAGATACCTTCAGCTTTTGAGATACAGAGCGGACCTTCTTATGCAAGCTCACGAGGAGTATGCCAGATATCTCTCTCTTGGGGGTGAGTTGTGATGCTCCTATTTTTTCTTGTTTTACCCTTGATGGTGCTCTCCCAGACCATAAGGATTAGTCCAGAGCTTGAGCAAAAATTGGGTATAAAGCTCATGACTGTAAAGCTTGAGAGGGTACAAGAGGAGATAAAGCTTCCTTCAAAGGTCAGTGAGTATTCGGCTTTTTCAGCGGAGGTATATCCACCTGTGAGCGGTATAGTAAAAAAGCTCTTTGTCAAAGAAGGAGACAGAGTTAGGAAAGGCTCTCCCCTTGCTCTTGTATACTCTCCACACATTGCGGACCTACAGGCACAGATAAGGATGGCAAAGGTAAAACTCAAGACCGCAAAAGACACACTCACAAGGGAAGAGATGCTATACAAGGAAGAAGTTATACCCTACGCACGGTACTACTCTGCAAAGATAGAGTATGAGAGAGCAAAAGGAGAGTATGAGGCGCTTCTTGCATCTCTTAGGTCCTTTGGTGAAGTGGTGGGCGACTCGCTCATGATAAGGTCTCCCATAAGTGGTTATGTGGTAGAACAAAAGGTGCTCACAGGAAGTGGTGTGGACCCTTCTAAGGAGATGTTCAAAATTCACTCTCATGAAAAGCTCTGGGTTTATGCTTATGCTACTCCAGAGTCTGCCATAAGGATAAAGAAAGGCATGAAGGGTTATGTGCTCTGGCAGGGACAAAAAATTCCTGGTGTGGTGGATTATGTATCTCACGAAGTGGACCAAAACACTAAGAGAGTCCCCATTAGGCTCTTGGTGGATAACTCAGATGACCTTCTTAGACCTGGGCTTATGACGGAAACAGTTATTGTGCTGGGAAGCACCAAGGGCGTGTGGCTTCCTGCGGAGGCGGTCCAAAAGCTTGGAGATGCTAATGTGGTGTTTGTGAAAGTACCAGCAGGGTTTGAGGTCAGGAAGGTAAGAAAGATAAAAGAGGAAGAAAACAAAGTGCTTGTGGATGGTCTCAAAGAAGGCGACAGGGTTGCGATAAGCGGTATTATCTTCCTCAAGTCTCAGGTGGCAAAATGACAAAAATTCTCCACTACAGGCTACTTGTGTTAGTTCTTCTGCTTTTGAGTGTGGCGGTGGGCATTTGGAGCTTTTTAAAGCTACCCATAGACACCTTTCCAGACCCAACACCTGTGCAGGTGGTCATATACACAGAGACACCGGGGCTTTCTGCGGAAGAGACAGAAGTCTTAGTGACACGTCCCATAGAAGCGGTGCTTTCAGGCATAAAAGATGTGGAAACAGTCAGGTCTGTGAGCCTGCCGGGTCTCTCTTACGTGACTGCCTTTTTCAAAGATGGTACAGATGTGTATTTTGCCAGGAACTTGGTAGCCCAAAAGCTTCCAGAGGCTCAGGCACAGATTCCCTCAGGGTATGTGCCAAGGATGGGACCAAACACTTCTGGCTTGGGAAATGTGCTCTTTTATGCTTTGGAAGACACAAAAGGTAACTACTCCCTTGAGGACCTAAAAACCCTGCAGATGTGGAAAGTAAAACCTCTAATAAAATCCGTGGATGGAGTAGAAGAAATATCCCAGTGGGGACCAGAACGTGCCTATGTGATCAAGGTAAATCAGGATGCCATGGTGCTCTACGGTATCACTTGGCAGGACATTATAAACTCTTTGGAAGAGTACAATCAGATAGCGGGAGGTGGGTTTTTACTTACTCCTCAGGGAGATGTGGTGGTAAGAGGCTTAGGTAGAGTAAGGAGCATACAGGACATAGAGAACATACCTGTGAAAAAGTCAGAGGGTGTCTCTGTGAGCCTTGGACAGATAGCCCAAGTTGTACCCTCGGAACTTCCCAACAGAAGAGGAGCTTTTACCCTAAACGGTAAAGAGGTGCAAGGAAACATCATACTCAAGCGTATAAACACTAACACCATGGAGCTGGTAGAGGAGCTAAGAAAAAAGCTTCAGGAGGTGCAGAAAATACTACCTGATGGCATCAAAGTGGAAATACTCTATGACCAAGCTTATCTCACTAAGAAGGCTCTTTCAACGGTAGAGAAAGCCTTAGTGGAGGGTATAGTGCTTGTGTCCATAGCCATAAGCCTTTACCTTTGGAACATAAGGACCGCTCTTTTAGTGGTGCTTTCTGTACCCCTTACCATTTTGTACGCTTTCATATTCATGAAGCAGGCAGGCATCTCCGGAAACCTCATGTCTTTGGGAGGTCTTGCCATCGGTGTGGGTCTTTTTGCGGACGCTACCGTGGTGGTAGTGGAAAACATATACAAACATCTCTCCGAAAGAAAAGATGGACGCAAGATATCCATCATAGCGGACTCTGTGAGGGAGGTGATGCGCCCGGTGGTGTTTGCCATAGGCATCATAATAACTGTCTTTCTACCCATATTTAGTCTTCAGTCCGTTGAAGGAAAGTACTACAAACCCTTAGCCACCACCATCATCTTTGCCCTACTTTCTTCTCTTGTGGTAGCCTTTTTCTTTATGCCCGTGCTGTCTTACTACCTTCTCAAGCCGGGTAAAGAAGAGACGTATCTTTTCAGAAAGATAAGGGAAGGGTATATAAAGCTTCTTGAAAGAGCGTTCAAGATAAGGTGGGTGCTCATAGGCACAACGCTTGTGGGATTTGTCATTTCTGTCTTTTTGGTGTCAAGGACGGGTACTGAGTTTGCGCCAGAGCTCGAGGAGGGTGCCCTGCTGGTAAAGTCCTTTTTGGACCCCAACGTATCCTTAGAAGAAGCAAAAAGGATAGCGAGTCTTGTGGAAAGCACAGCCCTTGAGTATCCAGAGGTGGTAAGAGCCTTTTCTAACATAGGCAGAGCGGAGGTAGGAGAGCCAGAAGATGTGAGCTACATAGAAACCTTCATTATCCTAAAGCCCATCTCCGAGTGGAAGAGCTTCAAAAGCAGGGAAGAGTTTGTGAGCCTTCTAAGAGATAAGCTCAAGGATGTACCCGGTGTGGAGTTTAGCTTTACACAACCCATACAGATGAGGATAGATGAGCTTCTCTCGGGAGTAAAATCCACTGTAGCCATAAAGGTCTTTGGAGATGACCTTGAGAAGATAAACCAGATAGCCAGCCAGATAGAACAGATAGTAAAATCCACAAAGGGAGCGGTAGATGTAGAGACAGAAGCCCAGTCTGGTAAGCTCCAGCTCAGAATCATCCCAAAAACCGAAGAGTTAAAGAGATACCAGCTTACCACTTTGGATCTTATGAACCTCATATCCTACGCTCTTGGTGGCAAGGAAGTAGGCTACCTACAGCAGGACACTATCCTCTTTCCCATAGTCCTATCCCTAAAGGACAGGGACTTGGAGAGCCTAAAGAACCTTCCCTTGCTTCTCAAAGATGGTAGCATAGTGACCCTCTCTCAGGTGGCGGACCTGGAGATAGCCCAAGGTTTTCAGAAGATAAGGCGCGAAAATGGTATGAGATTTGCCTTAGTGCAGTCTAACCTTTCGGGTAGAGATTTGGGTAGTTTTGTGAGGGAGCTAAAAGAGAGGATATCAAAAGAGATAAAACTACCCCCTGGCTACTTTGTAACTTTTGGTGGGCAGTTTGAGAACCAAGAGAGAGCTATGAAAAGACTCTCAGTGGTGGTGCCTCTCTCTGTGCTTCTTATATTCTTGCTCTTATATCTTAATTACAACTCCTTCAGAGACGCTCTTATAGTGCTTCTTAACGTGCCCTTTGCGGTGATAGGGGGTGTGTTTGCCCTTTACCTTTCGGGATATAACCTTTCTGTACCTGCAATTATCGGCTTTATAGCGGTTTTTGGTATAGCTACGCTAAACGGTGTGGTGCTAATATCCTACATAAGGTCTCTTTTGGAAAATGGCTACAATGTGAGAGACGCGGTGCTTACAGGTGCCAGCAGAAGACTAAGACCCATACTTATTACAGCAACTGCCTCTTCTTTAGGTCTTCTACCCATGCTATTTGCAAAAGACATAGGCGCTGAAATACAAAAACCCTTAGCGGTGGTAGTCATAGGTGGTATATTCACTTCTACTTTACTTTCCCTCTTTATACTTCCCTTAGTTTACGAAAAGTATAGTAAAATAGTAAA
>JAGDVY010000021.1:49006-50633 GCA_023255875.1 Hydrogenobacter sp.
TACTTTCCCTCTTTATACTTCCCTTAGTTTACGAAAAGTATAGTAAAATAGTAAAATTTCATCTAAATGAGGATTGCCATATCCTTTGACTTGATCCCTCTTTCAAGATGGCTTAATGGTTATGATAGAGATAAATTTACAAGAGACCTTATAGCAGGTCTCACTGTTGCAGCAATCTTAGTACCTCAGTCTATGGCTTATGCCCTCCTTGCGGGTATGCCTCCTATATACGGGCTTTATGCATCTTTCCTTCCCACCATACTGGCATCTCTATTTGGAAGCTCAAGGTTTTTATCCACAGGTCCCGTTGCTATGACCGCCCTCCTTTCTGCTTCCGTACTCAGCGGTATGGCAGAACCAGGTTCAGAAAAGTGGATAACCCTAATGGGTGTCCTTGCCCTTATGGTGGGTTTTATAAGACTGTTTATAGGACTTTTTAAGCTTGGATTTATAGTAGAATTGATATCCACCAGTGTAATAACGGGTTTTACAAGTGCAGGTGCGCTTGTTATAGCTCTCAGTCAAGCAGGACACTTGCTTGGTTTTAAGACAGTCCAGAGTACTCTCATATACCAAGTGCTTGTGGACATAATATCCAAGATACAAAATATCAACCCTTACACCGTAACTTTGGGTGTGCTAGCTTATGCCATCATATGGATTTCTAAAAAGATACATCCCGTAGTGCCAGGTGCTTTGCTTGCAGTAATCATCACATCCCTGCTTACATACTTCTACGGGCTTGATAGATACGGAGTGGCCATAGTAGGCAGTGTGCCTCAAGGTATTCCTACACCTTCCCTGCCTCATGTAGACTATTCAACTGTAGCTTCCCTTTGGGGTGGTGCCATAGTGGTGGCTTCCTTTGGCCTCATAGAAGCGGTTGCCATAGCAAAGCGTCTGGCTATGCAAGCGGGAGACAAATGGGATGCAAACCAAGAGCTCATAGGACAAGGCATAGCCAATATAGTATCAGGACTCTTTAAAGGTTTTCCTGTAGGTGGTTCTTTCTCAAGGTCCGCTCTTAATTTTCAGCTAAACGCAAAAACACCCATAGCTAGCGTTATAGCTGGTGCTACAGTAGGCATTACCCTCCTCTTTTTAGCTCCAGCTTTTTACTACCTTCCCAAGGCTACCCTCTCTGCCATAATTCTGTCTGCAGTCATAAACTTCATAAGACCCCAAGAGATAATAAAGCTTTATAGGATAAACAAGGTAGATGGTATTGTTGCGGGTATTACTTTTGCAAGCGTTTTCTTCATGGAGCTGTGGGTTGCCCTCACTTTGGGAACTCTTATCGCTCTTGGTTCTTTTGTGTATAAAACCATGTATCCAAGGTTTGTTGTGCTTACAAGAAATCCCCAATCTCAAACCTTTGTAAATGCGGAGAGAGGAAACCTCCCCGTGTGCCCACAGATACTCTATATAAGACCCGACATGCCCATATACTTTGCTAACGCAGAGTATGTGTATGAATATGTGCTTGAAAAGGTCAATAGTAGAAAGTCCAAAGTACCACTCAAATTCTTGCTCCTTGACATGGAAGCGGTAAATTACATTGACGCTACGGGTGTCTCTACCCTAATGAGGCTTTTTGACGAAGTTAAAAAACAAGGCGTAGAGCCTG
>JAGDVY010000029.1 GCA_023255875.1 Hydrogenobacter sp.
TACAAGTGCGTTTCAATCCCACACAGTGGGCTTACAAACCCCAAAGGATCGCAAACCATATTCAGTTGTCAAGTTCTACAGCCATATGGCTATGCTAATAATATACCCGAAACTCACGTGTGTGTCAAATGAAAAAAATTTCCTGTCGACCCCCAATCTCACAAAAAACCCCGGAGATGGACAGATGCTTGTCATTCATACTTGGGTGAAACAATGAAAACATCACCACGAAGCAAAGCTAAAAAGATCCTTCATATCTCAAACACACCAATCACAGGCGCGTGGTCTGATGGTTTTGGAGTTCTTCTTTTTCTTGGCCACATATCCACATAAACATCTCTCAGGTGTGGCAGTAAGGGTCTTGTTATCAAGATATAGTCAATGCGCATACCTTGGTCTTTCCAGATCATGCCTCCTATGTAATCCCACCAGGTGAACTGCCTTTTTTGAGGGTAAAGGTATCTAAAAGCATCAATAAAACCCCAAGATAGGACCTTTCTCAGAGCCAGTCTTTCCTCTGGCATAGTTCCTATGGTGTCTTTCAAAAGCACAGGGTCATAAACATCTATGTCTTCAAGAGCCACATTCATATCACCCACAAGTATTATCTTATCGTCTGGGCTAAAGCGCTCCTGCAGAAAGCCTAAGAACCTCTCATAAAAGCTTAGTTTCCAATAAAACTTTTTGCCTCCACGGGCTTCTCCGTGAGGAAAATAAACGTTTATGATCCACAGATCCTTTAGTCTTCCACCTATTACGCGCTTTTCCTCATCGTAGAGTGGGTCTCCCATGCCTTTGAAAACCTCTTGTAGTTCCAACTTAGAGCATATAGCCACTCCGTTGTAAGCTTTTTGTCCATAGGTGTAGCACTTATATCCAAGCTTAGCAAAGTCTTCTGTAGGAAATTTTTCGTCTGGTACTTTGAGTTCTTGCAAGCAAAGGATATCCACGGGATCCCTTTCTAACCAAGACAGGACAAGCTCTTTTCTTGTATTTATTGAGTTTACATTGTAGGACGCTACCTTAAAGTTGCTGTCTTTTCTAATTTTCTCTTGCATAGCGTTAAAGCTTGATGTATTATTATAGTCCAAGTAAAACTTTTGTAAGGAGGGCTTGCCATGACAAAGGCTGAGCTTGTTTCTGCAATTGCAAAAGGAGCTGGCTTAACCAAAAAGCAAGCGGATGCTGCTCTAAAAGCTGCCATATCCGCCATAGCGGATTCTCTGAAGAAAGGAGAAAGGGTTGCCATACCTGGCTTTGGCATATTTACTGTAAGGAAAAGGGCAGCAAGGAAGGGAAGGAATCCCAGAACTGGTGCGGTTATCAACATACCTGCCAGAAAGGTGGTAACCTTTAAGCCTGCCAAGGACCTCAGGGAATCCATAAAGTAAGCTTCCCTTACTTTCTTTGGGGAGATTCTCCTCCCCTTTTAACCTCGTAGGGCTTATAATTAAGATAGTAGGAGGGTGTAGCTCAGCTGGTAGAGCAGTGGACTGTGGATCCACGGGTCGCGGGTTCGAGTCCCGTCACCCTCCCCAACAAAAAGAGTTAAAGTATGAAGCTGATCTTTGAGCTTTCAAGAGAAGGAAGAAAAGGTTACTCTCTACCTGTTTTAGATGTGCCTGAGATAAATCTAAAAGATTATTTGGGAGATTACTTTAGGCAGGAACTTAACTTCCCTCAAGTTTCGGAGCTTGATGTCATAAGACACTACACTAACCTTTCCAAGCTTAATTATTCTGTGGATACTAACTTTTATCCCCTTGGCTCTTGTACCATGAAGTACAACCCCAAAATATGTGAGGAGATCTCTAAGTGGGAGGAATTCACAAGTGTTCATCCTATGACACCAGAAGAGTTCGCTCAAGGTAGCCTTGAGATCATCTATAAACTAAAGGAGCTTCTCAAAGAGCTTGGAGGTTTTTCTGAGGTTTGTCTTCAGCCTGCTGCTGGTGCTCAAGGTGAGTTTTTGGGTCTTCTTCTCATAAGAGCTTACCACAAAGATAGAGGCAAGGAGCACAAAAGAAAAATACTCATACCTGACTCTGCACACGGAACCAACCCAGCATCTGCAGTCATATGCGGTTTTGAGGTGATCACAGTAAAGAGCGATGCCAACGGTGAGCTTGATTGGAAGGACTTTTCTGAAAAACTGGACGAGAATACTGCCGGGCTTATGATCACTAATCCCAATACTTTAGGTATCTTTGAAAGAAAGATAAAAGACATAGCGGATGCTCTGCATGAGAAAGATGCCCTTCTTTATATGGATGGTGCCAACTTTAACGCTCTTGTGGGTATTGCCAAGCCAGGTTTATGGGGTGTGGATGTGATGCACTTTAACCTTCATAAGACCTTTGGTACTCCACACGGTGGTGGTGGTCCCGGTGGAGGCGCTCTTGGTGTCTCCGAAAAGCTAAAACCCTATCTACCTGTACCTCAGGTGGAGTTTGATGGCAAAAGGTATTTTCTAAACTGGGAAAACCCAAAAAGTGTAGGGAAAGTCCTTTCCTACTTGGGACATTTTGGGGTTATGTTAAGAGCCCTTGCCTACATACTTATGTACGGTCAGGAGATAAGTAAGGTTGCCAAGCACGCAGTCCTAAATGCAAGATACCTCAGACATCTTTTGAAGGACCAACTTATTGATCCCTACAAACATGTACCCTGTATGCACGAGTTTGTTCTCTCTGCCAGCAATCTTACCAAATACGATGTGAGAGCTATAGATATAGCCAAAGCTCTTTTAGACTATGGCTTTTATGCTCCTACTGTTTATTTCCCTCTGATAGTTAAGGAAGCTCTCATGATAGAGCCTACAGAGACAGAAAGCATAGATACCCTTGAGGCTTTTGCAAAGGCTTTGGAGGAGATCATAAAATGTGCAAAAGAAAACCCTCAAAAGATAAAGTCAGCACCAGAGAAAACACCCGTCAGAAGGATAAAGGAAGCGGAAGCCAACAGAAACCCAGTGCTTAAATACCCTTTCAGATCCTCATAGGCATCACAAGACAGAGGTAAGGATCTCTCTCTTTGTCTTCACTCTCTATTACCACAGCGGTATCTGGGTCTATGATCTTTACCCAAACTTTTCTCACATCAAAACTTTCTAACGCTTCTATAAGATACTTTCCGTTAAAGCCAAGTTCTATAGGTTCTCCTGCATAATCCACCTCCATCTCATCCCTTCCTTCCCCATATTCAGGTTCAGATATCTCAAGAATGGCAAGGTGATCCTGAAAGCTTAACTTTACAGGAAAGGCTGAGCTTTCCGCTATGGCAGAAAGACGTTTGAGACTCTTTAGAAACTCATCTTTGTCCATCAGAATCTCAGCATTAAAACTCTGAGGTATAACGCTCAGGTAATCTGGATATTCTCCTTCCAAAAGCCTAACAGAAAGCTCCCATTCTTCGCCTTTGAGGTGAGCAAAAGACTCATCTTTACCTGCAAGTACCTCGCCTATACTACCCTTTAAGAGTCCTTCTATCACCTTAAGGCTTTTTCTGGGAAGCAAAAGCTCCAGTGGAAATTCCGACTGGGTAAAATAAAGCGCTAACCTGTGTCCATCAGAGCCTACAAAGTGAGTTTTTCCTTTGTGTTCGTGTATATACATACCTTGAAGAGCGTACCTACTGTCTTCCTTTGATATGGCATACTCGGTTTTATCTATAGCTTTTGATAGCTCACGGGCAGAGAGTTGCGCAGAAACTACCACCTGAGGAAACTCAGGGAAGTCCTCTGGCTCAAGAGCGGTAAGACGGAAAGTGCTTCTACCACCTGTTATAGTTAGCTTTCCATCTTTTAGCTCTCCGTGCACAAAAGCGGAGCTTAGGGATTTTACAACACTGGTGAGCTTATCCGCATTGACAGCAATAGAACCCTCCTGTGATACATCAGCTTTTACGGTAAAGCTAAGGAAGTTCTCAAGGTCCGTAGCTTTGATAATAATGGTGTCTTCTTTGGCTTGCAAAAGGAAGTTGTTAAGCACAGGAAGGGCGGACTTTTTCTCCGTTGCGGACTTTGCCTTAGAGAGTGCAGAAAGGAATTCCTCCCTGTCCACTGAAAATTTCATAGTTTAAGATTATACCATGGAAAAGGTGATAGTTTTAGAAGAAGGTGCGGACCTTGATGCTCTATCATGTGCTTATGGGGTGCAACTTCTCTACCCTGATAGCAAACTTTTAAGACCCAAACAGCTTTCCAAAAAGGCAAGTGAAGTTTTCAGAGACTTTAAGGACCTATTCAGGATCATAGAGGATCTTCCCCCAGAGTTTGACCTAATACTTGTGGATACTTCTAACTATAAGGAATACCTTGGGAGACTAAAAGGAAGGGTAAAGAGCGTGATAGTGTATGACCATCATAGTGCAAGGCTTGAATGCTGCGAAGGAAAGGTGGACCAAGTAGGAAGTGCTACTACTCTGGTGGTTGAAGAACTAATGGCAAGAAACATGAATATATCTGCTGAGTCTGCGACCCTTTTGAGCTTTGGTATATACGAAGACACAGGTTTTTTGAGCTATGAGGGAACTACTCCAAGGGATGCAAGGGCCATAGCTTGGCTTCTTGAAAAGGGTGCAAACCTCAGACTCATACGCAAGTACCTTTTGGATACCTGGAGCAAAGAGCAAATAGATACCCTTTCTAAACACTTACACTCTATGGAATCTTTGTTTTTAAACGGGAAGAAAGTTCTCATAGTGGTTTTAAAGTCTGAGGATTATCAACCAGATGTGCTTAGCATCCTTTATGAACTTAGGGAAGTAAAGTCTGCAGATGCTTTTTTTGTTATAGTATCTGCAGGCTACAAAACGTATGTGTTTGGAAGGAGCATAAGGGGAGAGTTTGATGTGGAGAAGGTTCTTGAAAAATTAGGAGGCGGAGGGCACTCCTTTGCGAGCGCTGTAAAGTTAGAAGGGGTTGATGCGGAAAGGATAAAATCTGTGCTCATATCTCTACTTGAAGGGAAAAATCCTCCTTTAAGGGTAAAGGATGTGATGACATCTCCACCTTTTGTGCTCCACCAGGATACTTTAATCTCAAATGCTCTGCTGGAGCTTTCCCAAAGGAACTTTGCGGGCGCACCTGTGGTGGATGATAGTGGCAAATTAGTGGGTATAGTTTACAAAAAGAACCTTCTAAAAGTGGTAAAGCACTATCCTTATGGACGCGTTAAGGACTTTATGGTTGTAGAGTTTCATCAGCTTTCACCAGAAGACTTCATATGGAAGGCGGAAGAGATACTATCCCATTATGGCGAGAAGCTCATACCTGTGGTGGAAAACTCCAACTTAGTGGGTGTGATCACAAGGCTTGACCTTCTTTACAGTATTAGGGAGCAAACCGCAGAGATTAAGGCTCACCAAAAGGTAATAAAACTACCCCTACATGTGGAAGAGATAGCTAAAGAGGTGGGCACAATAGCTCAAGAGCTCGGTTTTAAAGCTTATCTGGTAGGAGGTGTAGTAAGAGACATACTCCTAAGAAAAGAAGTTTGGGACATAGACTTTGTGATTGAAGGAGATGCCATAAAGGTGGCACAAAAACTTGCAGAAAAGCACCAAGTAGATTACCATCCTTTTGAAGAGTTCCGCACCGCTCACATGAAGATAAAAGGCATAAAATTAGAATTTGCCACCACCAGAAGGGAAACATACCCTCACCCTGGTGCATACCCTCTTGTGGAATACGCAGGACTCAAAGAAGATCTTCTGCGCAGGGACTTTACCATAAATGCCATGGCAGTTTGTGTAAATCCCGAGTGCTTTGGCACTCTAATAGACTACTTTGGCGGGCTTAGGGACCTCAAGGACAAACTCATAAGGGTGCTCCACCCTTTGAGCTTTGTAGAAGACCCAGTGAGGATTCTAAGAGCTTTGCGTTTTGCAGGCAGACTGGGATTTAAGCTATCAAAAAGTACAGAAAAACTCCTCGTAAACGCGGTATCATCAGGTCTTATAGCAAAAGCTCCCAAAGGTAGGCTCATGAATGAACTGCGCTTAGCTCTCAGAGAAGAAAGGATCTTTGAGATACTTGAGCTCTACAAAAAGTACGGCGTGTTGGAACATGTCCTTGTAGGAATAAGGTGGTCACCCCAGCTTGAAAAAAGGCTTCTCAACCTAAGAGATGTAATAGCATGGCACAGAATAGAGTTTCCCAAAGAAAAGATAGATTACGGATGGGTCTATCTTCTTGTATTGCTTGAAGAGAGCGAAAAAGGTATGGATCTTTTGGTGGATATGAGCGCTCCCGCTTGGGTAAGAGAGACTTATGAGGACATAAAGAAAAACAAAAAGGACCTTATAAAAAAGCTCCTGAGTGCACAGAAAAACTCAGAAATATACCTCTTTCTAAAGAACAAATCCCTACCTTTCTTGCTTCTTCTGATGACAGAAGAAGACATAAAGGAAAAAATAAAGGTATATCTTGAAAAACTGCGATCTGTAAAGGTTGATGTGGAAAAGTTCAAAGGCTTGAGTGGAAGACAGCTGGGACAAGCCATAGAAGAGGAAAAGATGAAGCTCATGGATAGCTTATAATAAAAGCATGGTGATAACAAGGTTTGCTCCAAGTCCCACTGGATACCTGCACCTTGGTAATGCAAGGACCGCTATTTTTAGCTATCTTTTTGCACGCCACCACAATGGTAAGTTCATCCTCAGGATAGAAGACACAGACTTGGAAAGATCAACAAAGGAGTTTGAAGAAACGCTCATTGAGGACCTCCTTTGGCTGGGCTTAGAGTGGGATGAGTTTTACAGGCAGTCAGAGAGGTTTGACATATACAGAGAGTATGCTCAAAAGCTCGTAGAGTTGGGTCATGCCTACCCATGCTTTTGCTCTCCCGAGGAATTAGAAGAAGAGAGACAAAGAGCGTTAGAAAAGGGAGTGGCATATAGGTACTCGGGAAAGTGCAGGTTTTTATCACAAGAAGAGGTGGAGCATCTAAAAAGCATGGGAAAGCCCTACACCATACGCTTTAAAGTGCCTTACAATCAGGATATAGTCTTTGAGGACCTCATCAGAGGATACATATCCATAAACACGGACGATTTTGGAGACTTTGTAATAGTAAGAAGTGATGGGACACCCACCTACAACTTTGTGGTGGTCATAGATGATGCTCTTATGGGTGTAACACATGTCATTAGAGGAGAGGATCACATACCCAACACACCCAAACAGATCCTCATATACAGAGCCTTAGGTTTTCCTTTACCCCAGTTTGCACATCTTCCTGTGATCCTTGGTGAGGACAGAAGCAAGCTTTCCAAAAGGCACGGTGCGGTATCTGTAAAAAACTACAGAGAAGATGGTTATCTTCCCGAAGCCATGCTCAATTACCTATGTCTTTTGGGTTGGTCTCCTCCACAGGAGGGCAGAGAGATATACACAAAGCAAGAGCTCATAGAACTCTTTGACCTCAAAGATGTAAACACATCTCCCGCTGTTTTTAGCAAAGAAAAGCTAAGGTGGATGAATGGCGTTTATATAAGGCAGGTGTTGGACATAGAAACCCTCATAGATAGGATTATTCCTTTTCTTGAATCTGCAGGCTACCAAGTAGAAGACAGAAATTACCTAAGGAAGGTGCTTGAAAAAACCAGAGACTCCTTTGAAACACTAAAAGAAGCAGTTGAAAGGCTCAGGCCTTTCTTTGTAGACGAGTTTGAAATCTCAGAGGAGATTTGGAACGAGCTTGAGAATGCGAAGGTTTATGACATACTCTCCCTGCTGTTGGAAAAGATAAGAGAAAGAGAACTAAGCGCTCAAAGCATAAAGGAGATAGCCAAAGAGGTCCAAAAGGAATTGAATGTGAAAGCAAAGGATGTGTGGCACTCACTGAGAATAGCCCTCACAGGACAGTTGCAAGGTATAGGTGTGGACATAATGTGCGATGTGCTACCAAAAGAGAGAGTCCTAAAGAGGATAGAAAGGCTCCTTCAGAAAATAACATGAAGTTTTATGTATCGGGGGGAGGCACTGGAGGACACTTCTTCCCTGCCTTGGCTCTCATAGAGTGCATGTTGGAGAGAGGTTTAGATGTTGAGTTTGTAGGTTCTAAAAGGGGCATAGAGAATAGGCTCAAAAGCTCCATACCATGCAGATCAACTTTTGTAGAGTCTTACCCTTTTGTAGGAAAAGGTGTAAAAGATAAGATAAAAGCTATTTTATACTCTTTGCTTGAAAGCTTTAGGCTAACAAGATACATAAAAACCGCGCAAGGTGGTATAGTTTTTGGTGGTTATGCAAGCCTACCCTTGGGTATGGCACTCATCTTGAAAAGAAAACCCCTTTACCTACACGAGCAGAACTCTATTCCCAGCAGTACCAACACACTTTTTAGCAAGTTTGCCACTAAGGTGTTTATCACCTTTGAACACTCAAGGCGCTTTTTTCCCAAAGAAAAAGTGATAAAGACAGGTCTCCCCGTAAGAAAACGATTACTAAAAAGTCATCTTGACAAAACACAGGTTAAAGAGTCCTTTGGCTTTGATCCTACAAAGCCAGTGCTTCTGATAATAGGAGGAAGTCAGGGAGCTGAGTTTCTCAACCGCTTGGCTCTTGATGTGTTTTCCCACCTTCACCTTCAGGGTATTCACCTAACAGGAGAAAAAGATAAGGAGTTCGTATCGGATTTTTACAGAGATAAAAAACTACCCGTAAAGGTCTTTGAGTTCAGCGACAAGATGGAGTATATATACACCGCATGTGATGTGGCTATCTCAAGAGCAGGAGCAAGTACCATAACAGAGCTTTCCATATTTGGCATACCTGCTGTTTTTGTGCCTTTTCCCTTTTCCGCAAGAGATCATCAATATTACAACGCTAAGGAGATAGAGCAGATGGGAGGAGGCATAGTCCTAAGGCAGGAACACGCTAACCTTGAAAGGATCACTAAAGCTCTTGAACACATTCTTACCAACATAGAAGACTTTTCAAAAAATATAAAGAAGTTTGCCAATCCCAGCGCCTGTGAAGACATCCTAAAGCATATAATTTTTAACCATGCATAGTGTTAGAATGAGAGCAGAACTTGATGGAAAGCACGTATCTGGTGCGGAAAGGCTAATAACAGATCAACATCTTAAAAAAGTTGTTTTAGAACTTCTAAAAAGACCCAAAAGGTACGACAAGATAGTTATAACCGTTGAAAGAGTTGATCACATAGAAACCATACCCCACTCCCTTCCCATAAAAAGCTATGACTTTGAGAGTGTAGAGCAAGCCCATAACTTTGTGGTGGAAAAGCTAAAGGAGATAGGAATAAGTGAAGATTTGACAAGAAAAGCTCTAAAGCTCTTAACAGAAGGACCAAATCCTAAGGGAGGAAACATGAGGGGTGCTGTTTTGATGGATGTAGAAAGCGGAGAAAGGTTAGAACCAGACCAAGAGAGAGGCATAAGGACCTCAAGGATGGATTGGAAAAACCGTAGCGCAGTAAAAGAGACTCTAAAGAAAAGAGGCATAAAAAAATTCTATCTTGAGAGACTTATAGATGCCTTAGCCATAGCTACCAAAAACGTACACTGCGGAGTTATAGCGGAAATATGCTGGAGTGATGACCCAGAATACACAACAGGATACATAGCAAGCAGGGAACTTGGCTATATAAGGATAAAGCCCATGAAAGAAGAAAACACACCTATAGGCGGAAGAGTCTACTTTGTAAAAAGGGAAAACCTACAAAAACTAATAGAGTGTTTGGAAAAAAAGGTTATGCTCATAAAACAACTTGTATAAAGCTTTCTTAAAAATTTATAAGCAATTTGAATAACCTTACACGTACTTTTACCCATTCCCAAGCTTGCACTAAGGGCTGGTTATAATTACGGCAAATCTCCTATAAGAGGTGGTGCTAAAAACCCTATGGATGCTAATAACATACCCAACTTCTCTGCACCTTTCAGCGATTTCAACATTGCTTACTTTAACCTTGTTGGTTTTCCAGCTATTGCCGAGCATCACATAACCTTGGGTCTTGGCTACGAATTTACCAAGAACTTTAGCGTGGACCTTGCTTATAAACACGCCTTTGAAAAGAGCGTTAGCGCCACAGACAACGCTCTTATAGTGCAAGGTAAGAACGCACAAGATACGGTGTCTGTAGGTCTTAACTGGAAGTTTTAAGTTTTTTCGCAGAGGGCTTTACCCCTCGCATATAATGTTATTCATGGAAAAAGTTTATGAAGGCAAAGCTAAGATAGTTTATAAACACCAAGACCCAGATAAGTACATTCTTTACTTTAAGGATACCGCCACCGCCTTTGATGCCACTAAAAAAGCAGAAATAGCTGGGAAGGGAGAGCTCAACAACACCATATCCAGCCTTATATTTGAGCTTCTTGAAAGGAATGGTATAAGGACGCACTTTATCCAGAAGCTTTCCCAAAGAGAAATGCTCGTGTGGAGGGCAAGGAGGTTTGATGTAGAGGTAGTTGTCAGAAATATTTCTGCAGGAAGCCTTTGCAAAAGGCTGGGCATAGAAGAGGGAAAGGTTCTTGAAAAACCCCTTGTGGAGTTCTTTTACAAAAAAGATGAACTTCACGATCCCCTTCTTTGCTACGAGCACATCCTTCTTCTTAACCTTCTGGAAGAAGAACAAATAAAGACAATAAAAGATATGGCATTAAGGACCAATCAAATTCTTAAAGCCTTTTTTGAAGAGCATGGACTCTTGCTTGTAGATTTTAAGCTTGAATTTGGAGAGTTGCCTGATGGAAGCATAGGTATAGTAGATGAGATATCTCCAGACACTTGCAGGCTATGGGACCTAAAAACTGGAGAAAAGCTTGACAAGGACAGATTTAGGTTTGATTTGGGAGACCTGGTGGAAGGATACAAAAAGGTACTCGAGAAAATCCACGGATCTTAATCTCTTCTGTATCTTCCTACGGTATAACCTCTTTGTTGCTACGCTATAAAAGGATCATTAACAGCACATAGATCTTTCAATCACGCATGCTTAAGCAGACTAATCCTTGCTTACGAGATTACCTTGCCCCAAAGAATTTACCCACACTTGGATAGACTTTTTAGTGTCTTTAGAAGGAGTGTAAG
>JAGDVY010000039.1 GCA_023255875.1 Hydrogenobacter sp.
TCTTTGCTTTCAAACTCCAAAAGACAGCTTAAAGTAAGCATATTTAGATTATAGCTTTAAGAAATCAAGTTTTGTCAATGCTTTGGGATTTTTCAAACAGCTTCATAAAATCTTAACTTTTACTTCCTACTATATATCCCATGAAGGTCTTGAAAGTTAATGACGGAAAGGTAGCTGAGAAGTTGCGTATGAGGCTCTTAAAAAAGGGTATGGTGGTTGCAGAGGTTTACAAAGAGGAGGACCTAAAAAAGGACTTTGTAAAAAAGGCGAATGTGGTACTTTTTGTAAAAAGGTGAAGAGCCTCACAGAGAGGCTCACTTTATGAAATCTTTTAACACTTCGTAAGCCTTCATAGCCTTTTCAAACCTTTCGTTGATCACATCCCAATTTAGGCTTTCAAGGAAAGCATCTATATATGGAGCTCTTTTGTTCTTTTGGTCCACATAGTAGGCGTGTTCGTATGTGTCAAGCACTATTATGGGTATGAGCCCTGTGTAGTTATAAACATTGTGAGCGTCAAGTCCATTCACCACGAGCCTACCTGAAAAGATGTCAAGACCGAGAATTGCCCATCCTCTAAAAGCCATACCTGCAGCCTTTAGCTCCTGAACACAGGCATCCCAAGATCCAAAGTCTTCCTCTACCTTTTTCTTTAGAGCTTCAGAAGGTTGTCCTTGAGGCTTTAGGTGTCCAAAATATAGCTCGTGAAGGACAACACCCATGTAATTGAAAGTTTCCTCTACTTTGAGCTCTCTGTATTCGGAGTAGTTCTGATTTGCCTTGCTTCTGTCGGAAAAGTTCATATCCGCAAGCTTTTCTTGAATTTCGTTGTACTTGGCTACATAGCCCTTGTAGTGACCTTCAAAGTGAGGTTCTATCTGCTCGTTGGATATACCCCTGAGGTCTGATGGCTTAAGATGATCCTTTGGTTGTACCTTGTGGATAGCCATTGCTTCACCTCCTTTTTAGAGTTTTCTTTCCTATATTATATTAACGATTTTGAAGGGATAATTTTATGAGAACGGTCATCTTGAAAAGGAAATGAAAAGATGCCAGAGCTGGAACTTTTCTTAAGATGGGTACATTCTATTGCGGGTAATATTTGGACGGGTATGCTCTTATTCCTTACTCTTGTAAATACACCTTATATGAAGATGACAAAACCAGAAGAAAGACCGGCACACATACCCAAACTTATGCCTATAGCTCTTACTTGGTTTAGGTACGCATCAGTGGTGACCGTTTTGTTGGGTCTTATGCTTATCTACATAAAGTATTGGTCCGTTGGTGATGTTATAGGATCAGATTCAGCAAAAACCATACTTGTAGGTGGAATATTGGGCATAATCATGATGCTAAACGTTTGGCTGTTTATCTGGCCCAATCAAAAAAGGATCATACAGGCAACCATTAAAGGAGAAAAACCTGACCCAAGTTGGAGCAAAAAGGCATTGCTTTTTTCAAGGATAAACTTTATCCTCTCTTTTCCTATGTTACTCTTTATGGGAGCTTCCTCTCACTATCCTATGGGATGGGACATGATACTTATAACAGGCGTTATAACTGCGCTAATAGGTTTAGGTATAGTCCTGTATGTGCAACGTTAACGATGATGAGCTTCGTGTCCTTTTTTTTCTGACTTTTTCACATCCGCTTGAACTTTTACTTCTCCTGACTTTTCAAACTTAAGGGTTAGCTCTACCTTTTGTCCTTCTTTGGGTTTTTGCAGTAAGTTTATGAACATAAGATGGTAACCTCAGGGCTTTAGCTCTACGCTTTTACCGGGTGGTATCTCCAAAGCTTTTATTCTTCTCATTTTGCCACCAACAGTTTCGTGCATCTCCACCACCTTGGCTATGCTTGTGGATGTGGATATAGGTTTGTCTGGCTGATCTCCCTTATTTTCTATTATCATATAGGCAGCGCTTATCTTTGATGCTGGAGCACTTCCTTCACTCACGCATCTTTTACTTCTATTTTTGACATTGCAAAGACTACTCCCGCCAGACCTAAAGCAAGTGTGAGCTTCTTCACACTAAAACCTTCAATGGGTTAATTACTGTGTTTATTTTAACACAAGAAGATAAAAAGTTTGTGGAAATTTAACACCGGTCCGGCGGGAGTCGAACCCGCAACCTTGGGATCCGTAGTCCCACGCTCTATCCAGTTGAGCTACGGACCGTTATTCTAGTATCTCAAGGACCACCCTTTTGTTAATTTTTCTGCCCATAGCGGAAAGGATGGTCCTAAGAGATCTAGCTATCCTTCCTTGCTTTCCTATGACCTTGCCAAGGTCTTTTTGATCAACCCTGAGCTCAATGACTACCGTTTTCTCTCCTTCAATTTCCACCACATTCACGCGGTCTGGATTGTCCACCAAGGACTTGGCGGTGATCTCTACGATGTCTCTGAGCTGGCTCATGCTCCTACCTCCTTAGAGTATTTTTGCACTTTTGAGAAGACTTTTGGCGCGGTCTGTGACTTCCGCACCTTTAGACAACCATTCTTTCACTTTATCCTCTTTAATTTCCAAGCGTTTGTTTATAGGGTCGTAGGTCCCCAATATGTCTATATACTTGCCCTCTCTGGGACTTTTTGCGTCCATGACCACTATCCTGTATATAGGGTGGTGAGTTCTTCCAAATCGCGTAAGCCTTATCCTGACTGCCATAACCTTCCTCCTGAACTACTAATTATAACAAAAAATTTCACCTTCTTATGGAGTTTATGACTACGCTCAAGGAAGAGAGAGCCATCATAAGCTGTCCCTCTAGTTTGAGTGAAGCTTTCATGGTTTATAAGATCTCAAAAAGATCGTGTTAATTCAAGACTTTTATTTATCTAAGGTTTTAGACACAATTTTAACGATGATTTTAACTCCTGTACCTTTTGGGAAAGCTCCTGAAGTTTTCCTTCACCCGCAAGCTTTACTAAGGCGCTTCCCACCACAACACCATCAGAGAAATCCCCTATTGCTCTTGCCTGTTCTCCGTTAGAAACACCAAAACCTACTACTACGGGCTTATCACAGTTTTTTCTGTATCTCTCTATGTCTAATCTTAGCCTCTCTATGGGAAGCTTTTCTCTGGCACCGGTAGTTCCTGTGATAGAAACAAAATAAGTCATATCATCCGTGTATTCGCATATGAGTTTTAGCCTCCTTTCTGAGCTTGTGGGCGAAGCAAGAAGCACCAAAGACAGTCCATACTTTTGAGTGTATCTTTTTAATTCCTGACACTCTTCTGGGGGAAGGTCTGGCACTATAAGACCATCTATACCGCTATCTTTGGCAAGCTCACAGAATTTTTCAAAACCTACCTTAAACACAGGGTTGTAATAAGTCATAAGGAAAAAAGGTATGTCTGGAAACTCCTCTCTTAATGTGGAACTTATGCTCAAAACGTGCTTTAACCTTATGCCTCTCTTTAGAGCCTCTTCGTGGGCTATCTGTATGGTAATGCCGTCTGCGATGGGATCAGAGAAGGGAAAGCCTATCTCAAGAAAGTCCGCACCTGATCTTATCACGGTCCTGAAGGCTTCAAGGGAGGTCTCATAATCGGGATATCCTGCCATAAGGTAGCACACAAGCACCTTTTCGCTTTTGCTAAATTTTTCTACTATTCTTTCTCTTCCCATACTTGTATCTCCACGTCAATGGGCACCGCTTTGCTTAACATGGCATACACACTACAGTACTTATCTATGGATAGCTTTACTGCAGACTCTACTGCCTTTTTGTCTATGTTCTCCCCTACAACGGTATATATGATCTTTATGCTCTCATACACCCTTGGAAACGCATCTCTCCTTTTGCCTATGGCGTCTATTTTTATGCTCTTTACTTTCTGCCTTTTCTTTCTGAGAATGCTTGATACGTCAACACCAGAACAACCTGCTAGGGCAACAAGAAGAAGTTCCATAGGTTTGTAGCCATGATGTCCCACTTTTATGCTTCCTGCGGAAGTTTGTGCTATAAAGGTGTCCTCCTCAGAAGATAGTATAAGGCTCACACTCTTTTCTTCCATCTTACACGCTCGTATCTATTAAAAATAAAGGCTGTCCGTATTCCACAGTCTCTCCGTTTTCCACTAATATCTTTACTATCCTTCCACGCACATCGCTTTCTATCTCGTTCATCACCTTTAAAGCCTCTATTATGCAAAGTATCTGTCCGGGAGATACTATGTCCCCAACTTCCACAAAAGGTGGCGCACCCGGAGATGGAGACCTATAAAAAGTGCCAACAAGAGGGCTTTTTATCACATGAAGGTGTTTTTCTTCCTCAGATTTTTCCGATGGTGGAAGTATCTCTATGTGTTTTGGCTCTTTTTGGGTTTCTGTTTTCAATGGGTGATCTTTGTGATACGTTTCTATGTGTAGCTTTAGGTCTTGGGTTTCTATGCTTAAGGTCTTTATGTCGCTACCTTTGATTAGGCTTATGAGTTCCTTTATAAACTCTTTGTCCATTACTTGACCCTTTCTACATACACACCCTTCCTTGTATCCACCTTTATAATGTCCCCTTCATTGATAAAGAAGGGCACTTGAACCACCGCACCTGTTTCCAATTTTGCTGGTTTTGTTCCTCCTGCTGCAGTATCTCCCTTAAAGGCTGGCTCTGTTTCAATAACTTTTAGTTCCACATGCTTGGGCAGTTCTATACCTACGGGTTGTCCCTTGTGGATAAAGACTACCACCGTCATACCTTCTTTTAGGAACTTTATCTCCTCTTTTATGCTCTCTGCGGGAACAGGTATCATCTCGTAAGTCTGCTGACTTATAAAGTAGTAATTAGTGCCGTCATTGTAAGAATATTCCGCAAAGACTTGCTCAAAATCCGCAAGCTCAATGGTATCAGAGGACTTATAGGTTATTTCTATCACGTTTCCTGTTTGCATGTTTTTGGCTTTTACTCTCACAAAAGCCTGACCCTTACCGGGCTTTACATGCTCGTAATCAATAACCCTATAAGGCTGACCCGCATGCTCAATAAACATATCCCTTTGTATGCTGTTTATATCTATTCTGACTGCCATAAGAGGTATTTTACCATAATTCAAACTTTCCTTGTCCTCTCAATTCAAAAGGTATCCAAATCCCACACGGTGGGCTTACAAACAGGTCCTTATGTGGCTGTGATGGTGAGGGAAAGAGTGGGGTTTCAATCCCACACAGTGGGCTTACAAACGAAAGAAGCAGTGTATTTATTGATTCCCACTCCACTGTTTCAATCCCACACAGTGGGCTTACAAACATGGCTTGAGGATAGGACACTGGAGTATGCACAAGAAGAATGTCTCAATCCCACACAGTGGGCTTACAAACCCCAAATCCTTATATGTTTGATCTTATTCTCTTTCAAGCATTTCATTAGAGGGCTACCCTCTTCAAATGAAGCTTAATTTCCGGCGATCTTCAATCTCCAAAAGGGACTAAAAGGGTATTATTTCTAACTGTTGAAACTCAATTATTAGAAGCATATCATCAAAAATCAAGACACAGAATGTTTTGATGAAAAAAACGATCCCTATTCAACTGCCAAGATAACAAGGGGCTTATAAAACCCCTCAATTCCTCGTTTTGATTTTAGTCCCTAAAGAGAGAAGCTTTTTATGATATAAATCATGACATATGTTTTTGGTTTTAGCTTTAATTTCTTGGCATGAGAGTGTTTTTTCTGCTCTTTTTTGTGTTTTGGAGTGGTTGTTCTGTGGTGATAAAAGAAAAGCCACAGCGCTATGAAGGTGTGTTAAAGGTTAATTGCCAAAGTCCCATATACACAAAGGGTTTTTATTGTGAAGGAAACAGGGCAAGAAGTGCTTTGGTGCAACCGTGGAGTAAGGTAAAGATAATTAACCTGAAAAATCAAAAAAGTATAACTATAGCGGTTATGCGTGATGATAATGTTGAGGGAGTGTGTGTGCCTCAAAGGTATAGGAGTATTCTTGGTGAAGAGCCTTTTCCTGCAAAGCTTGAAATACAAAGGTGTGGAAGGGAAGGTATCACGGAATGTCCCGCAAGGATAGAAGGGTTAGCAAGCTATTACAGAGAGCCCTATCACGGCAGAGAATCTACTTATGGTATTCCTTACGATATGTATGGTATGTATGCATCTCATAGAACTCTACCTTTGGGAACTTTGCTTAGGGTGATAAACACGGAAAACCAACGGGAAGTTGTTGTTAAAGTTATAGACAGGGGACCTTTCAAAGAGGGAAGGGTGTTGGACCTCTCTTATGGTGCAGCAAGGGAACTGGGTATGATTAACAAAGGTGAGGTTAAGGTGATAGCTTATGTTTTAAGGTGCGGAGAGTGAATTTTGCGAACTATGGGCACAAAGGCTTTTGCGGAAACAAGCACCGTATCTCCTACACTCAAGTCATCTGCGGTGTCCTTATCAACAACTACCTGCACTAACTCAGAACCTATGGCAAGGGTTAGCACACAAACTACATCTGTGTAGGTCTTTTCCAAAAGTATGGCACTTAGGGAAAACTTGGGTGAGCTTTTGCGCGAAAAGAGAACTTCCTTAGGTGTCCCTTTTGCTAAAACTTTTCCTTCCAAAAGATACACCACTTGGTTTGCAAGTTTAAAAGCGTCCTCTTTGTTATGGGAAACCATGATAGTGGTTATTCCGTAATTTTTGTGAAAGTTCTTTATTTCCTCTCTGAGCACTTGTGCCATTTGATAATCAAGGGCTGAAAGGGGTTCGTCTAAAAGAAGTATGCTGGGCTCTCTTGCCAGGGCTCTTAGGAGTGCCACCCTCTGTTTTTGTCCTCCTGATAGAGATGTGGGATTTCTGTGGGCAAGGTGTTCCATACCTGCCATTCTCAGGAGTTCCATGATCTTATCCTTGTCCTTTCTCTTCATACCAAAGGCTATGTTTTCAAAAACGCTCATGTTAGGAAAAAGAGCGTAATCTTGGAAAACAAAACCTACATCCCTTTTTTGAGGTGGAAGGTTTATACCCTTTTGGGAGTCAAACCAAACCTTACCTTTTACTTCTATGTAGCCTTCATCTGGTTTTTCAAGCCCTGCTATCATACGCAAAAGCGTGGTTTTTCCACTACCAGAAGGACCAAAAACTACAAGAAAATCCCCTTCCTTTACTTCAAGCTTTACCTCAAGGACAAAATCTCCGCTTGTACCGTGAAGCCTTTTTTTCACCTCAAGTCTTATCAAGAGATGCTCCACCTCCTGTTTAGGATATAAAGGCTCAAGAGGGCAAACAATGAGAAGCTCAAAAGGATAAAGGCATACATATGAGCTGTTGAGTAGTCTATCTTTTCTACCGCATCGTATATGGCTATAGACACTACCTTGGTTTCTCCTTCTATGCTTCCTCCCACCATGAGCACCACACCAAACTCACCCACCGTGTGAGCAAAAGAAAGCACCAACCCTGTAAGTATAGATGCCTTCATGTTGGGAAGTATAACCCTCAAAAGCGTTTCCAACTTAGACTTTCCAAGAGTCCAGCTTGCTTCTATTAGGTTTTTAGGAACTGATCTAAATCCCGCAGTTAGAGGATGTATCATCATGGGCATGCTGTAGATCACAGATGCGAGCACTATACCCTCAAAGTGAAATACGAGCTGTTTTCCAAAAAGCTTGTACCACAGATACCCCAAAAAACCCTTTTTGTTAAAAAGCAAAAGGAGGTAAAATCCTAAGACCGTAGGAGGAAGCACCAAAGGTAGAGAAATTAAAGCCTCTAAAAGGGCATTTATTCTGTGTTTGGTGTATGCAAGATAGTAGGACAAGGGTATTCCAATAATTAGAAGAATAAGGGTTGTCCAAAAGGAAAGCTTTAGGGTAAGCCATAAAGGCACAATAAACTCACTCATGGGCCACTTCCAAGGCTACATGCCAAGGTGGCAAAAAGATAAAGACCCTTTTACCCTCGGACAATCCAAGAAGCTCCGCCTGATGTCTCAAAAGAAGAACTTTTAGGGTTGTTTCTCCTTTTTCCACATGCACCATACACAGCACCTTTCCCACTTGCAAACCTTTTACAATTCCATCAAAAGTGTTTATGTGAGCGATAGGCTCTTGCGTAAGCACAGGACTCGTTTCGTTAAAAAAACAATCTACGAGAGAGCCCTCCCTTATAAAACCCGCCCCCTCTCCTCTCTCTTCTAAAACTACCGAGTGTATAGTGCCTATATGAGTGATTACCTCTACATGAGATATTCCGTGATCAAACTCAATCCTTTCCACTCTTCCCCTGAGTGAGTTCATTTTTCCTTAGGCACATCAAAACCGTATTTTTTGAGTATCTCCACCGCTTTGGGAGACAGCACAAATTCGTAAAAGCGCTTTACCGCTTGGGAGTTTTCACCAACCTTAGTAATACCATAGCCTTGTACTATGGGTTTGTGCTTTTCCTCTGGTATAAGCCAATAGGTACCCACTTTCTTCATATTCTCAGACACAGCCAAAGAGAGTGGTATTATACCCACATCCGCAGAACCAGAATAAACAAAGCTTGCGGTTTGAGACACGTTTTCCCCAAGTACCAACTTGTCCTTTATTTTGTCAAAGACACCGTAGTTTTCCAAAGCCTCCTTAGCAGCCCTTCCATAAGGTGCGTGTTCCCAGTTCGCTATAGCGACCTTTCTAACCTTTGGGTCTAACAGAATTTGAGGAAACTTAGATGGGTCTAAACCCGAATCCTTTCTTACCCAAACCACCAAC
Organism: Hydrogenobacter sp.; assembly: GCA_023255875.1. Classification (GTDB taxonomy): domain Bacteria; phylum Aquificota; class Aquificia; order Aquificales; family Aquificaceae; genus Hydrogenobacter. The sequence continues at coordinate 8,698 of JAGDVY010000039.1, forward strand.
CTACCTATAGCGTAAGGCTTGGGTTTGGTTATTATGTATCCTTCTTTGTATAGTTCCTCCACATACTTCATGTCTGCGGAAAAGAAGATGTGAAAGGGTGCGCCTGCCTTTATCTGAGCGGTGCCCTTACCCGAAGAGCCAAATATTAACTCCACCTTGTCCTGTGGATGTTCCTTCTCATAGAGCTGTGCTATATCTTTGAGAGCGTACTGAAGGTCCGCCGCAGCAAAGACCCTTATGAGCTCCGCCCTTGAGAAGGAAAATGCCAGCATAAGAGCAAAGAAAAGTATCCTCAGCATGTCATACACCTCCTTTCTTTATAAGTTTGCTATTTTAAGGCTTTTGCTTGCGTAGTATCCGGGAAGGTTTTCTAAGTATTTCCTATACACTTTGGAAGTCAAAGCATTTATGACCTTTTGAAAGTATCTATCCTCCTCAAGCTCGTAGTCCTCCCTTTTTACACTGAAAAACCCAAGCCCATACTTCACCACAAAAAGCCTTGTGGTAATTCCCACATCACCAAAGCCGTTCTTTAGGCTAAAGGCTATGTCCCTGTGGCTACCTGAAACTTCCTTCCACTGCGTAGGTTTTATGTCTTCCTTTATCTCCTCAAACACCTTTCTGACACCTGTGCCCTTTTCTCTTAAAAGCCAAAGGAGGAAGGAGTTTTTAAGATGTTGAAGGCTTTTTGCCTCTAAGCCTTCCCTCAGAGCCACTCCTTCCTCCCAGGAAAAGAGCTGAGCAAGGCGAAAGGTCCTTCCAAGATACTCACTAACTGCTTTTTTGCGCTTATAAAAGGTACTTCTTTAAAGGCTTCAAAGATTGTGGGTTCTTCTTCTTGGGAAAAGAGCTCTTCCACAGTACAATCCTAAGCCTTTGCAAGTCTTAGAGCATAATCTACAGAAGGAATAGCTTTTCCCGTCTCTATGGCGCTTATGGTGGTTCTTGGTATTCCCGTAGGTGTGGATAGGTCTTCCTGAGACAGATCCTTTTTGAATACTAAGATATTGTCAAGCTTTTTATGATGTGCTTAGCACTGCCCTCTAAGCCAAGACTTTCCACATCCACCTCTTCCCACCCCTGCTTTCTGAACCACCTTATCTGTCTTTTGGCGTAATCCTTAGTGTTTTTCACTATACTTTCTATGGCTTCCTCCAAGCTTATCAAACCCTTCAGATAAGGTATTAACTCCTTGTATCCTATAGCCTGCTGTGAGGTTAGGAAGTTCTCAAAACCCATATCCAAGAGCCTTTTTACCTCATCAACTAAGCCCCTCTCAAACATTTCCATCACTCTTTTTTCTATGTTGCGAGAAAGAGTTTCCCAGCTTAGCTTTATATAAAAACCCTTAAACTCAAAGCGTGGTGTCCCCCACTTGTGAAAAGACGAGAAGGGTCTGCCTGTCTGAAGGAAAACCTCCAGAGCTCTCACTATCCTCCTACTGTCCTGTGGCGATATTTTCATGGCGTACTTTTTATCAACCACCTTTAGCTTTTCATACAGGTATGCACTGCCCTTTTTTTCTGCTATGGCATAAAGTCTTTGTCTGAGGGACCAATCGGGTGGAGGCGTCTCTTCTATACCATAAAGAAGTGCCTGTATGTAAAGGTATGTGCCACCGCACACTATAGGTATCTTTTTCCTTCTCCTTATGTCTTCTATGGCTCTTAAAGACATTTCTTCAAAAATTTTTGCGTCAAAGATCTCACCCGGCTCAAGTATATCAACAAGATGATGCTTTATCACTTTCATACACTCTATAGGTTTTGCTGTGCCTATGTCCATGTGCTTATAAACGCTCATAGAATCAGCGCTTATTATCTCACCGTCAAGAGCTTGAGCAACCAAACAGGCGATAGAAGACTTCCCACTTGCTGTGGGACCACCTATTATAATTAGCATGCTATAATTTAAATATTATGTTTGAGCTACTTACAGAAAGATTTAATAAAAGTCTCTCTAAGCTTAGTTCCACGAAAAAAATTACCGAAAAGCACGTCAATGATGTTCTAAGGGAAATAAGGACCGCTCTTTTGGAAGCGGATGTGGATTATGACGTGGTAAAAGCTTTCCTCAAAAGGGTAAGGGAAAGAGTGCTCACTGAAGACCTCAAAAAGAACATCTCACCCGCTGACAGCATAGTGCTTACCGTATACGAAGAGCTGACTAACATACTGGGTGGAGAGAAGTCTGATATAAAGAAGGGAACGGTACTTTTTGTAGGTTTGCAAGGTACAGGTAAAACTACTACTATAGGCAAAATAGCTCACTTTCTCAAAAACCAAGGCTTTAAAGTGGCGGTTGCCTCAACAGATGTGAGAAGACCCGCAGCTATGCTACAGCTGGAAAGACTTGCAGAGAAGGTGGGTGTTCCCTACTATCGCTTTGATGAAACATCACCTGTGAGTATAGCTGTCAAATCAAAAGAAAGAGCCTTAAAGGAAGGGATGGATTACCTACTTTTGGACACCGCAGGAAGATTGCATGTAGATGAAGAGCTCATGCAAGAGCTCAAGCAAATAAAGGAAGCGGTAAAACCTTCGGAAGTGCTCTATGTTGCAGACGCTATGCAAGGACAGGAAGCTCTGCGCGTGGCAAAGGTCTTTCACGAAACTGTTGAGCTAACTGGAGTTGTTCTTACCAAGATGGACGGAGATGCACGAGGTGGAGTAGCTCTTTCTGTAAAGTCCGCTATAGGTGTGCCCATAAAGTTTGTAGGTGTTGGGGAAAAGATAGAGGACTTGGAAGTTTTTTATCCTGACAGGATAGCTCAGAGGATATTGGGACTTGGAGACATACAGAGTCTTGTAGAAAAAGCCCAGCAAGTCATACCAGAAGATGAAGCGCAGGTGCTTGCTACCAAGATCATGAGAGGAGAGTTTGACCTTGAGGACATGCTAAAGCAGATAAGGTTTATAAAGAGCATGGGACCCTTGGACAAACTCCTTGGTATGTTGCCAGGAATAGGTGCCCAGCTAAAGAATGTGAAGATAGATGAAAATAAACTCAAGAAGACAGAAGCCATAATCCTCTCCATGACAAAAGAAGAAAGAAGAAATCCCAAAATCATCAATATGAGTAGAAAAATAAGGATAGCAAAAGGTAGTGGTACCACTGTAGGAGATGTGAATAAGGTTTTAAAGGAGTACGAGGAGATTAAAAAAGCAATAAAGAGTATGAAGGGTCTTCTGTCTGGTGGTTCTCTACCTAAATTTCCCTTTAGGTTTTAATGTCCTTCTATCTCCTTGAGGGTCTCTCTATACTCTTCTTTGTTGCTTATGCTTATAGCCTGCCTTATGATTGATAGAGCTTCTTCCTTTCTGCCCTGTTTGAAAAGAACCCAAGCCAAGTTGTTGAGTATATCAGGTTCTTGTGGTTTTAGTTTAAGAGCCTTTCTGTACTCTTCTTCTGCTTTTTCGTAATTGCCTTCCTTTGCGTAAACATTACCCAAGTTAAAGTAAGCTTCCCACATGCCTTTGTCTTTTCGTATAGCCTTTTTGTATTCCTCTTTAGCCAATTTCAGGTCTCCTTTTTTCTCGTATATGTAGCCCAAGTTCAGGTGTTCCTGTGCGCTCAAGCTATCCTCAAGAATAACTATCTTTGGAACTGCACAAGAAAATATAAAAATTGTAAGGATTAGAAACTTTCTCATACTGTATTTGCACAGGCTTTCCATATCCAGTTTTCTAAATACTACACCAGGTGTAAATTGTGGTCAAGTTTCTATTAATGTTTTTGCTATTTCCTCTACAAGATACGGATTTGGATCAGGAGAGGGCTTTGCAAAAAGAAAGCCTTGTGCATAATCTGCACCCGTGTATCTCACCCATTCAAGCTCCTCTTTCTTTTCTACGCCTTCACACACAACCTTAATGTTTTCCGTATGTGCTATCTGTATTAGATGGTTCACTATGACTTTCTTGAAGTTATTTTTGTGTATGTCCCTAATTAGTTCCATGTCTATCTTTATGTAGTCAGGTTTAAGCTCCGAAAGGTAGAAAAGACCAGAATAACCACTGCCTATATCATCAAGGGCAACCTGTACGCCTTCTTCTTTTAAAAAGCTTATAAAGTTTTTGATAACGCTCAGTTTTAGCTCTTCGTATTCAGTTAGCTCTATGACTATCCTTGAAGGTTTAAGGTTATAAGATAAAGCGGTTGATATAAAATCGCCAAAGACTATGAAAGGGTCTATTAAGAACCGGGGGTGGAAGTTTACAAACAGTTTTGTATTGCCTTTGAGTTTTTCGCTTGCAGATTTTATAGCCTTAGTTCTACAAAAGTCCTCTGTATAAGTGGAAGTGGATTTTCCTATACTAAGAAGGTCTGTTATCTTTAACGGTGGTCTGCAAAGAGCTTCGTAAGCGAACACCTTCCCCGTTTTAAGATCAATTATGGGATGAAAAAAGGTCTTTACGTCATAGAAAATATCGCTTATAACTGTGTATATAAGTCTGTCAGCAAGTTTTTCTATACTTACCGTATTGGGGACTTCTCTTAGCAAATAAAATGCATCTATCTTTGTGTTGTCATCAACATCTTTTAAGAGATATCTAAAGCTTTTTAACATATCTTTATCCATATCTAATAGAAGCTCAAGAAGGTCCTCTCCTTTCTGTGCAAAAACTAATACCGCTGAACCTATTACCCGTGAAGGAAGTTCGTACTGTTTAACTATTTCTGAAAGCGTCCTTGCAGTATCTTCTGAATCCGTAAAAACTATGAGGACTTTGTTTAGCACCTTTAAAAATTATATCTCATGATGTATCTCATACTAAGAGCTTCTTATATCTGCTAAAATACATACCAAAAAGCTACAGGAGGTGAATAATGAACTTTAAGCATGTTTTTATATGCGTAAATCAAAGGCCACCAGGACATCCTATGGGTTCTTGTGCGGAAAGGGGAAGTAGAGATATTTACCAAAAATTCATGGAAAAACTGCAGATGGACCCTGAGCTATTTATGAGTGTGGTAGTAACACCCACAGGCTGTCTTGGTCCTTGTGGTATGGGTCCTACAATGGTGGTCTATCCAGATGGGGTGTGGTACGGAAACGTAAGACCAGAGGACGTAGAAGAAATAGTTAATAACCATCTTAAACAAAATCAACCCGTAGAGAGACTCGTAATTTCAAAAGGTAAACCTCCTGGTATGTTCTAAGAGTGGGGCTTTACACAGCCCCGGGTACTCCTTCTTCTTCAAACTCTATCTCAAGCTTTTCCGCAGGTATTATAGTTGTTATAGCGTGCTTATACACTAAGGTTTGTTGCCTTCCATCCTCTATAAGTATGGTATAGATATCAAAGGATCTGATCCTTCCTTGGAGTCTAACACCATTCACAAGGTATATGGTCACCTTTACCCTTCTCTTCCTTGCGGTGTTCAAAAAGCTCTCTTGCAACTTATAGGACATCTCCTAACCTCCTTTCTATATGTTGTTCTACTATGCTGTAGAGCTTTTGTGCCAGAGAAATATAATAATCTGAATTTTCTAAGTTTTCAATAAGGTACTGTGGAAAGACATCTTCTCCCCAATAGGCACCTATATAAGCACCCACCAGGTATCCTATGGCATCAGTGTCTCCTCCAAAGTCTCCGTAGGAGTTTATCGCAGACCAAAAGGCACTCATGGGATTCTCTATGTTAGAAAGGAAAATAAAGAGGGATATGGGGAAGGCTTCAAAGACATATGTGGAGTTTCCTATAGTGTAAATGGCTTCTTCCAAAGTTGCACCACGCTCAAGAAGGTCTTTTACTTTATCTATATAAGATTTATGTTTTTTATACTTTGCAAAGGAGCTAACCGTTTCCAAAAGCTTTAACCTCTGTGAAAGATCGCTAAGGTCGTAATCTCCTCTAAGAAGATGAGATATGAAAACCGCAAGCATGGAACTTGCATCGTAAACCTCTGGACTTCTGTGGGTCATAATGGAAACAAGTCTTGCACCTTCTGAGGCTAGTAAAGGTTCATAGAAATGAAACATGCCAACGGCGATGCATCTTAAAATACCTTCAACGCTTGCGGATACAAAACCAGCTTCTTCAAGGGATATACCAGAAGACAGAAGGTCAAGAGCGGTTAGCAAGGCAGGATCAGGGTATCGGTGGATTTTCTCATCTTGCCTCCAAGCAAGGAGTCTGTTGTAAAAATCATAGGGATCTATTGCCTTTTTACTCACTATGCTTTCAAGAAGTATAAGGGTTATAGTTGTTTCGTCAGACACTTCATGGGGTGTAGAACCATATGCAGGACTAAGGGGATGAGGTTCCACAAAGCCTTCTATGGGACCACCATAAAAGTCATAGACTTCCTTTATGGTGATCTCCTCCACACACTTGCCTATAGCATCTCCCAAAGCTGATCCTATTATAGTTCCTATAAACTTACTCTCGAGCGTACTCATAAACCACTTTCCTATAAATCTCTTTGGTTATAAGCTTCCAATCTTTTTTACCTTCCTCTATTTCATCGAGCATATCTTCCATGTTTGCAGTAAAACTATAATCCATAAGACTTGGAAACTTTTCCATTAGATAATCAACCACTTTAAAGGCTATTTCTGTAGGTTTTAGGTATCCTTTTTCAACGATCACATAACCTCTCTGTTTTAGGGTTTTTACGATAGTTGCATAAGTAGATGGTCTTCCAATGCCCAAACGTTCTAAAGTTTTCACAAGACTTCCTTCTGTATATCTTGGTGGGGGCTGGGTCTCCCTTTCCTCTATGTAAATCCTTTTTGGTTTTAGTACTTCTCCCTCTGTAAGCTGGGGAAGTTTTTTGCCTTCCCATTCCTTTCCGTAGATCTTCATCCAACCATCAAACACTAAATCTTCACCTTCTGCAAAAAACTTGAGACTCTCTTCGTTAATGGGATTTAGAATAACATGAGTCTTTTCAATTATCGCAGGGGAAGATAAACTCGCAAGGGTCCTTGAGCTTATAAGTAGGTATAGCTTTAGTTCTACACCTTCTTTGGGCCTTTTCTTTAGGCTTGTGGGTCTTATACATTCGTGTGCGGACTGAGAAAGCTTTCCTTCTCTGAATTTTCTGAGCCTTCCCACATACTCCTTTCCGTAATTTTCTTCTATAAAAGCCATAAACTCCTGAGCTTTTTCTTGGTTCATTCTGTAGCTGTCCGTTCTTGGGTATGTGATGTATCCTTCTTCGTACAGCTTTTGGGCTATCTTTTGAATATCGCTGACACTTAAGTTGAGTTTGCTACTAGCTTCTGACTGTAAGCTTGCGGTGTTAAAGGGTTTTGGTGGGTCAGATACAGACTTTTCCTTTCTTACAGCATTTACAACAAACATGGTATCCTTTAGCTTCTTTAGGTAAGGTTCTGCGTTGGAGGGCTTTTCAAACCTTTGATGGAAAACTGCGGAAAAACTAACTCCGTTTTTTTCAAATTCTACTTTTATGTAGTAGTACTTCTTCTTTTTAAAGCTTTGAATTTGTCTCTCCCTTTCCACTATCAGCCTAAGGGCTGGAGATTGCACTCTCCCAACGGATAAGTTTCTTTTCATAAATTCCTTCCACAAAAGGGGCGATAGCTTGTATCCTATCAGTCTATCAAGCACTCTTCTTGCAAACTGTGCATGCACAAGGTTCAGGTCTATATCTTTAGCTGTTTGAATGGCTTTAAGTATGGAATTTTTGGTAATTTCGTAAAACATGGCTCTGTAAATCCTGCTATTCACAGGGGAGAGTTCTTCCTTTAAGAAGTAAGCTATAGCTTCTCCCTCTCTATCTGGGTCTGTTCCCAAATAGATCTTTTGGGCATTTTTGGCAATCTTTTTTATGTTTTCCACCAACTTCTTTTTACCCTTTAGCCACACATACTTGGGTTCTAAGGTCTTTGGGTCTACTCCAAGGGAGTCCTCTGGAAGGTCTTTTATGTGTCCAAGAGTTGCCTTAACTATCCAATCCTTGCCCAAATACTTGGATATGGACTTGGCTTTTGTTGGAGACTCTACTATAAAGAGCTTCATTTAGTACATGCCACCATTTACGTGTATGACTTCTCCAGTTATGTAATCCGCAAAAGGGGAACACAGAAAAAGCACAGCACCAGCTACATCCTCAGGTTTGCCAAACCTACCAAGGGGTATTCCCTTTAGATATTCCTGCTTTAGATCTTCCGGAAGAAGAGAAGTCATGTCCGTCTCTATAAAGCCCGGTGCTACCGCATTAACCGTTATGTTCCTGCTTGCGAGCTCCTTTGCCAAGCTTTTGGTAAAACCCACAAGCCCAGCTTTTGTGGTAGAGTAATTGACTTGCCCCACATTTCCCGTAAAACCCACTACTGAAGATACATTTATTATCCTGCCCCACCTTTTTTTTACCATGCCCTTAACAAAAAAGGAGGTTATCAAGAAAGTACCCGTTAAATTCACTTTGAGCACCTCTTCCCAGTCTTCTAAGGACATTCTTAAAAAAAGCTTGTCTTTGGTTATGCCTGCATTATTCACAAGTATGTCTATATCTCCCACATTACTTTGTATCTCTTCACAGGACGCTCTTACGGAATTTGGGTCTTCCAAATTAATACTTGTGCCAAAAGTAGGAACTGAGTACTTGTCAGAAAGCTCTTTGGCAATCTCCTGAGCTTTTGCTCTATCTCTTCCTGTGATTACCACACTGGCACCCGCTGATGCAAGGTACTCCGCTATTGCCCTGCCTATACCCCTTGTGGAACCTGTGATGAGCGCTTTTTTTCCCGTTAGGTCTATAGAGAGCATAAAGATTAGTATATCATATTACTGTTATGAAAATAGTTTTCACAGGAGTAGGAAAAGAAGATGTAGATTACTATGCAAACCATTTGAAGGGAAACCAGCTTGTTTTTTACGATAGGCATTTGGACCTTATAAACCTAAATGAAGTGGAAGATGCAGACATACTATGCGTATTTGTCTTTGACAAATTAAACAGGGATAGATTGGAGGCATTCAAAAGGTTAAGGCTGATAGTTACGCGTTCCGTTGGTTATGATCACATAGACATTAATTACTGCAAGTCAAAGGGTATAAAAGTAGCACACATGCCCGCTTACTCTCCAAGATCTGTGGCAGAACACGCAATAGCCATGATGTTTGCTCTTATAAGAAGACTCAAAAAAGTAGAAAAGAGGATTAGAAACATGGACTTCTCTCAGGACAATGAGCTTGAGGCACAGACCTTTGCGGACCTGACAGTTGGAGTTATAGGGACAGGAAAGATAGGGAGCTGGACTGCAAAGATACTACATTTCTTAGGTTCCAGGGTTTTGGCTTATGATGTTGTTGAGAATATAGAGCTTAAAGCCTTAGGTGTGAATTACACAGATCTTGAAAAACTTTTAAAGGAAAGCGACATTATCTCTTTACACGTACCTTACACACCACAGACACATCACATGATAAATGCTGAAAGGATAAAGTTGATGAAGGAAGGTGCAATACTTATAAACACCTCAAGGGGCAAGGTGGTAGATACAGATGCTCTTTACGAAGCTCTTATGCAAGGGAAGCTCGGAGGAGCTGGCTTAGATGTTTTCGAGGACGAAGAGCTACTGATACTCAAATCTTACGAAAGAGGTTTATCTTCGGATAAAAACCTAAAAATAATCAAGCTCTCAACCTTAGATAATGTTATAATCACTCCCCATATAGCTTATTACACAAAAGAAGCGGTAAATAACATAAGAAAGTGTACAGTTGAGTGTATAGAGATGTTTTTAAAACAGGGTTCTTTGGGAAGGTTTGAAGTAGTTTAAAAATGTAAAAACATCATTTTATTCCTTCTAAAGGAAATAGAGTAGTCATATGTGGTGGTGGATGGGCAGGGCTTACTGTTGCCAAGTATCTCAAAAAAGAGAATCCTAATATAGAAAAGAAGACCAAATTTCTTCTCATGTCCCATATCTAATGAATGGCTTGCCAACCTTGTAAATCTTGATTTTCTGTCTCATGACTACAATCAGCCTGTTTCCAAGTATGGATACAGATTTATAAACGCAGTGGTTGTAGGCATAGAAAGGGACAGAAAGAGAGTTTATACCAATCATGGTTACATAGAGTATGACTACCTTGTGTTAGCTCCCGGCATCCGCTACAATTACAACGCATGGTTTAAGGGTGATAAGGAAGCGTATGTCTTTAAGAAGAATAATGTAATGTAAAGGGAAGAGTTATCATACTTGATCCTAAGGAAGACATAGTTCCCAAGGGTCCCGGTTTTAGAGCTGCTTATGAACAGCTGTATCTGAGTATAGTGGAGTATGTTCCCAAAGCTCAAATAAAGGAAGTGTTATAAAAACCACCACATCAGGCAGGAGAACTTGTATGGATGGTAGACCTTATAGCACAAAGGACAAAGATGGCAAACCTACAGGCTGGGCGGATAGGATCCTCTCACCTTCCAAGCTAAAACTGACCCACATGTATTCTTGGCGGGTGATGTCAATAGTGGCAAAGATTATAGCAGGACGCATAGCAGGAAAAGACGTAAAGCCTACACTTCCAGACAACACTTGCTACTCTATGGTCAATGATGATCCTCAAGAAGCCATAGTCATAAGCGTTACTTATGACTACAATGACAAAGAGAAGAAGATAGTGCCAAAGCCAAAGGTAATAAACGAACGCTCTATAGACCTTGCCAAGGCAACTTATGAATGGGCAAAGAGCCTGTACAGAGACATGTTCTCATAATTTGAGAGGAGCATAAACATGGACAGAAGAGATTTTATAAAAACCTGCGGAACTGTAGCGGTGGCGTCCTTTTTGGACGCTGGCTTTTTTCCACTGTATTAGCTAATCAAGAAGGATTCTTTAAACCTTACAAATATGCTTCTATCAATGGAGCTATCCTACAAAGGAGTATGCCTTTATAAACTACTATCCTCCTGACAAGCCTTCACAAACTACCAAAAAGGCGGGCGTCATACAGTGCTGTGCGCATCTCTCTGTCTTTAATCCAAAGGCAGGTGGGAAAGTTTTAGATGGTCCAGCAAAACTGCCTTTAGCGTCGGTGGTGCTAGAAAATGCGTTGTTTTGGAGGTGGAAAAGTACGTCAAAGAGGTTATCAGATGCTAAAAATGTAATATAATTTTCCTCCTAAGGTTTAGGAGGTAAAGGATGAGAGTAAAGGGTCCATCTTCAAGGAAGTTCAAAAAGAAGATACTAAAGCTCGCAAAGGGTTTTAGAGGACAGAGGAAGAATGTTTATAGAAGAGCAAAGGAGTATGTGTTTAGAGCTCTGCAGTATCAGTACAGAGACAGAAGACAAAGAAAGAGAGAGTTCAGAAGGTTGTGGATAGCAAGGATAAACGCGGCGGTCAGGCTTCACGGCATGTCCTATAGCAAATTCATGGCGGGTCTAAAGAAGGCAGGCATAGACCTAAACAGGAAAGTTCTTGCTGAAATGGCGGTAAGAGACCCAGAAGCTTTTGCTAAGATAGTGGATAAAGCTAAAGCAGCCTTATGATAGACCCTTCAGAGGTAAAAAGACAAGCAGAAAGGGACATAAAGGAAGCGGATAGCTTACAAAAACTCTCTCAAGTAAAGGCAAAGTATCTTGGAAAAGAGGGGGTCATTACCCTCTCTCTTAAAGGTATAAAGGATCTGCCTCAGGAGAAAAGGAGGGAGTACGGATCAAAGCTGAATGCTTTAAAGGAGTTTGTAGAAAAGCTCATAAAAGAAAAGGAAGAATACCTTAAGAATCGTGAGATAGAAGAAAAGCTTAGCGCTCAGTGGGTGGATATGTCCGTCCCACTGGAAAGCCTAGTGGGAGCTTTGCATCCCATCACACAGACACTCACTCGTATAAGGGACATCTTTGTCAGTATGGGTTTTTCAGTGTTTGAAGGTCCAGAGATGGAACTTGAAAGTTATAACTTTGACCTTCTGAACATACCCAAGGAACACCCAGCAAGGGACATGCAGGACACTTTCTATCTAAACATGGAGGGGTACCTTCTGAGGACTCACACTTCTCCAGCGCAGATAAGGGTCATGCTTCTTCAGAAACCACCCATACAGGTCATAGCACCTGGCAAAGTTTATAGAAGAGATGACGATCCTACTCACTCGCCTATGTTTCATCAAGTAGAGGGTCTTGTAGTGAATGAGTATGCAAATTTCAAACACATGAAGTACACCATAGAAGCTTTCCTCAAGACCTTTTTTGAGAAAGATGTGCCTGTAAGGTTTAGAGCATCTTACTTTCCTTTCACCGAGCCTTCTGCGGAGGTGGATATAGGTTGTGTAATATGTGAAGGTTTGGGATGCAGAGTATGTAAGGGTTCTGGATGGTTGGAAGTTATGGGTTGTGGTATGGTGCATCCCAGGGTCTTAGAAAACTGCGGTGTGGATACGGAGCTTTATCAAGGTTTTGCCTTTGGAATGGGTGTAGAAAGGCTTTGTATGCTCTACTTTGGCATAGACAACATAAAGCTCTTTTACGAAAACGATCTTAGATTTCTGAAACAATTTATATAATTATGGAGATAAAGGTCATCTACAGAGGTCAGGAAAAGGTATTACATTTTGAAGGAGAAAGGGTCAGAGCAAAAGATATTCTAAAAGCTCTGAATCTCTCAAAGGATTATGCCTTTGTTGTCAAGAACGATGAGGTGGTAAGTGAGGAAGAAATTATAAACCCCGGTGATCGCATAAGGGTCATAAACGCCATATCTGGAGGTGTCCTTTGAGAAAGTGTGTAAAGTGCAATAAAAAGGCACAAGTTTATTTACACGCGCACAGACTCTCTCTTTGTGGAGAGCATTACATAGAATGGTTTGAAAACAGAGTAGAGAGAACCATAAAAGAGTTCAGAATGTTCACAAAGAAAAATAAGATTCTTGTTGCAGTGTCTGGAGGTAAAGATAGCCTCTCTCTTTGGCATGCGCTCACCAAACTTGGATATCAGGCAGATGGTTTTTACATAAACTTAGGTATAGGTGAGTACTCTCAAAAGTCTTTACAAAAGGCTAAGTCCTTTGCGGAAAAATACCATCTTACCCTACACACCTTAGACCTCTCAACGGAGATAGCAAGTATTCCCGAGCTTACATCTTACGACAATAGGCCTGCATGCTCTGTGTGTGGTAGCGTAAAGAGGTACTATATGAACAAATTTGCAAGGGAAAAGGGATACACAGTGCTGGCTACTGGGCACAACTTAGATGATGAGTCTGCGGTCCTTTTTGCTAACACCTTAAGCTGGAATGTGGAGTATCTAAAAAGGCAGTATCCCGTTTTGCCAGAAGATGATGGGTTTGTCAGAAAGGTAAAACCTCTGTGTAAGATAAGCGAGAAAGAAAGCGCTCTTTATGCAGTTTTGTCAGGTATAGATTATATAGAAGAGGAATGCCCCTTTTCTGAGGGTGCTACCTCTATAGATCACAAGATCTACCTCTCACAACTTGAGGAAAAAAGCCCCGGCACAAAGTTGAGATTCTACAGCGAGTTTCTAAGGAAGATGTATCCCCTTTTGAAGGAAAGTTCCAAAGGAAACCTGCAGAAATGCGAAGTTTGCGGAGAACCATCTAATAATTCCATCTGCAATGTTTGCAGGCTCAAGCTAAAACTGATCTCACAGAAAGAAAAGATTTAAAACAAGTACAGGAATCAATAGCGCAGAAAAGCTTAAAAGACTAAGCTGATGACTATGAAAAATTCCAAATAATGTGGAGTATAACAAAATGCCTCCTAAATGTGATGCAAAATAAAAGAACATAAACCTGTGTATGTATTCCTCCTTTGGGTATCTATAGTAAAGGTAAGTACGGAAAAATACCCAATAAAAGGCTATGCTGACGCCTACCATCACTGCAAGAAGGGGAAAAAGCGACGGAAATCCCAGAAGAGCTGGTATACCCATCATGATCAGGATAGTGAGCGTACCAAAGTTCTTTATTCCAAGCTTTTCCACCAAAAAAGGCGAAACTATTGCGCAGAAAAACGCCGTAAGCAGTGCTATACCAAAAAGTTTGTGTATATAAGCTTCATTAAGTGCAGAGCTATCTCTGAGCACATAGTAAGCCATGGAAGATAAAACTTCCGCATACTCACCCATAATCCAGACTACAAACACTTCCGCCAAGAACTTAGGTCTCTTTATCTGAGAAAAGCCCAACTTTTTGATACTAAAGGGAACACCCCTTAAAGACAACATAGAGATCAAAACAAAGGAGTAAAGCAAAGACATCAAAGGCAGGTTTAAACCTTCAAAGATCATAAGTAAGCCCAAAGCTAAAAAACCACCTGCGTAGGACAATCCTACCGCAGTTTCAAACTTTTCAAACTTGGTTGCCAATACTTCATACCAAAAGAAAAAAGCTGTGTGAAAGACTGCAAAAAGAAAGAGAAGAAGTAACACAAAAGAGTTGTAAGGTAGAAAACCTATTAACAGAGAAAGAACAAAAAGCGCAGTGAGGTAGAAGCTGTAATTTAAGACTTTTATGCGGTACATGCCTGCCCACAAAAGTAAAAAACCTAAAGCGTTTGCCACAGATATAGCATAACCGTAGGTACTTGTACTTAAGAGTCCGTAGCTTTTTGAAGGAAAGTAGATGTAGATCAAAAAAGAGGAAAATATAGTATCTACAAACTCAAAAAGTATGTATAAAAGGAAAAGTATCATCTTTCTTCACCCATTTGCATATCCAATACTACAGTAAAGACGGAAGCATCTCTTTTGAAGCTCACCTGTATACCCAATCTTTTGGCTATTTCATCCACTATGGTAAGACCCAGTCCGTAGGATGTATCTTCTATATCAAGTTTGCTTTTTTCATCAGTTACGTTGCTCATAAATATCCTTAATTTGTCGTTTCTAATCTCTCCACTTATTTTTATCTCTGTGTTTTCTTTAGCGTATTTTACCGCATTGTCCAGAAGGTTAAGAAACAAAGTGTAAAGAAGCTCGTAATCAGAAAGCACCTGCACATTAGGAACATGCTCAGCACTTATAGTGAGATTTTTGGCATACAGGTTGGCTTGGTAAAACTCCACCAGTTCAGATATAAGACCTTTTATGTTTATCAGTGTGATTTTTGTAGGTTTTAGCTCAAGTTCCGAAAGGACCTTTAGGTTTTTCATGAGTTTTATGATGCGCCTAATGGCTCTTTCTATAGCCTGTTTTACGTCTTCATCCGCTTTTATATGGGATAGGTTCATGAGTATTATGCTAAGTGGAGTTTTCACCTCGTGAGACAGGTAAAGAGCAACTTTCTTTAGCTCCTTTGAGTAAAGCTCATAATCATGCAGATGTTTTCTTATATCAAGCACAGACAGAAAAGCTACAACCAAAGCGGTTATAACAGAAGAAAAGACGGAAGATAAAAGAAGAAGATTTACTCTTTTTTCTATTTTTGCCTTAGGCAGTGCAACAACCACCTTACAAAGAGAAGTATTGCACAGAAATTTATCCACATAAACTAAATAGTTCCCAATATCCTGAGCCTGACCGGGCATAGGTTTTAGGCTTATTAAGTAGTTTGCGTCTTTTAAATTCTCCAACCTTCTGTTAGAACTGAGTATTTTCCCTTTACTGTCTATTATCAGGATTATATAGTCATAACCTAGGTACTGATTGTCCAAAATGTCCTCATCGTGATTCAGAAAGTCTACAAGTCTTTCACCCGTCTTCAAAAGATTTTCACTTTCCAAGTCATCTATGTATGACTTAAAGCTTAAAAAGCTAAAGGTAAAAAAGGTGCCTATAGGTAAGAGAAATTTGAAAAAGCTAAAGAAGAAAGCTTTATACAGGCTCTTTGGACTTTTCATACCTTAGGGTATATCCCACACCCGGATGGCTTACTATATCAAATCCGTAGTTTCTTAGCAATTTTCTTAGGTTATGAACGTGCGTCCTTAGAGCGTCAATGCTAGCATCTTCATAAGAGCTCCATGCATAGGAAAAGAGAGTATCATAAGAGGTTACCTTTCCTATGTTTTCCAGAAGTTTTATAAGGATCATTACTTGCTTTTTAGGAAGTAAAAGGGTTTCTCCCTTTATGCGTACGGTCATGGAAAAGGGATCTATCTCCATATCTTCGTACACTATAGTTCGGTTTTTTGTGATGTTTTTTACTCTTCTGAGGACAACCTCTATCCTTGTTAAAAGCTCTTCTGGATTAAAGGGTTTTACCATGTAATCGTCCGCTCCCATCTTCAAACATCTTACCTTTTCAGAAACATCATCTACTACTGTTAGGACTATTGTGGGAATATTCTTATCACTAAGTATGGGTATAAGCTTAGTTCCATCTTCTTTACCAAGGAAAAGATCGAGTACGCACACATCAAAAACTTCCCTTTCAAGCAATTCAAGCGCAGAACTCACACTTTTTGCCACCGCACAATCCCAACCTGCAGAAGAGAAAAGCTTGCTTATAGGAAGCGCTAAATCTATTTCGTCCTCAACCAAAAGAACTTTCATAATACACTAACCTCACATAAAGGAAGTCCTCGCCAAAAAGTTTAAATCTCCTAACTTTATCTAATTTATAACCTGAATTTTTAAGTATCCTTTCTCTTTTTGGTGAGAAAAACCACATGAAGTGTGGCTCTACAAGAGCAACTATGGACAGAGGCTTAAAGAGCTTTTCTATGCTTCTCATTATGTGTTATAAAGTTAGAGGAATCGATAATTACAAGATCCTCAATGTAGGCTCTACCTCTTCTATAGCTGTAGACTAAGTATCCCACATCTTGTGTTGAAGACCTAAATATGTAAGCTTTTTTGCGCTGAAACAGTTCTCTTACTTCAATATCACTGAGCCCTTTCCAAACTTTTAGTTCTAAGGATTTTAGTTTTTCCAGGAGCTCTGGTGTATTCACCTCTAGCATGTCCATTTTCTTTCAATTTTAAATTGAGGATATAAATTTTTTATAAAGTTGAGATTTAAATGATTGACCGGGCAAGTGCCCGGCCTTTTTTTATCCGTAGTTTCTTACTATCACTATAAGTCCGACTCCTATAAACACAACTGCCCACAGAACAACTATGAAAACGGAGGCATCTCCAAGATGGTGTTCCATTTCCGAAGCTTCATAAACTTTCCCCTTGGGTGTTTTTCCTGCTCTGTAAGCCATCCACCAAGCGTAAGCGTAAAGGATAATTCCTGTCAGAAGAGTTCCGAAAAAGAGAAGTGGACTAAGAAATTCTAAATTCATTTTGTAGTTATAGATAGAATAGCCAAACCTTGCAGTAGAAGCTATCCTAAGATACTCTCTGAAAACTGCTATGAGCAGTATGGCTACTCCGCCAGCTAATAGAGAGGGTATAGCCATCTTAGCTGGATCTTTCTGTGCAGCAAGTATCACGCCTGCACATAGTACAAGTCCAAGAACTGAAAGCCATGTAAAAATGCTAGTTTTTGCATTCCAATCTTGAGGAATTGTGAGTATGTAAAGAATGTGGAATAATAACCAACCTATACCTGCATACAGAGCAAACTTAGCTCCTACCCTTCCTGCCCAATCAAGATAATCTCTATCCATATCTTCTCTGTTTCTAAAGTACCAGTTATAGAGCATTAGAAACACACCGCTCACCGATATGGAAGGAAATACTAAGAAAGCCAGATACCTGAAGATGTTAAATGCATATATGTTCCAGCCACTTATGTTCATGGTTGTTCCGTTTGATGTATACCAGCTTACCCACTTTTCGGGGAACAGAGCTTGATAGTTAACAACGTGTATGATGAAACCCACAAGCAACAAGAGTACTATACCAACGACAGACATAAACAGCGAAAGCGATGGTTTTTCTTTCATAAAGTATGCTCCCCATATAAAGTAGTATCCTATGAGCAGGAAAACTATAAATAGTACGTACCACCATGCGGACAGGTTAGCAGACGTATACCAAAGAGGGTCGTATATAACCTGATAGAAGAGTAAGGGAGCAACTCCAAGAACTATGGCTAGTGAGACAGAGACTTTTGAAAGCTCAATAGTTGCTTTGCTGAGTCTGTGCCATCTTTCTCCACCCTTTATAAAGCCATATATGGCAATAAAAAGGCCACCTATAGAGGTATAGACAAAAACCATGTGAAGAGCCCATGTGAGCACCTGAAGCACTTGCATAACAACTGGGAAAAAGGGGGCCCCCGCGGGGTCAGCCATTGCCTTTAGCATAGAACCAGGATCCGCCGCAAGGGCTAGCTTTCCACCAACTAACGTAAAGGGCAGAACAGCTAACAAAAACCATCTTACAATTTCCCGCATGGCATTACCTCCTTATAGCTTCCGCAGAAGATTTAGGTACTTCTATCTTGGCAGAAACAGAACCACCCTTGGAGATCATATAGGCTATGTATGCAGAGAGAGCTTTAATTTCTTGATCAGTACCTGTAAGCTTGGGCATATAAGGAGGATGATTTTCCCTCATATAGCTAACAAGGAAATTGTATACAGCATTTGGATCGGTCATACCTGCAAACTTCTGTCCGAAAGGTCTAAGACCAGTGGATCCAGTAACGTTATGACATCCAGAGCATTGCAAAACAGCAACCGCTTTACCAGCCATAATCTCGTTTTCTGGAGTTATCTTTTTAAGACCTTCAGGAACAAAGGGATTCACAGTGAGCAAACCTTTTTCGTTTATTATAGGAACTTCTGACTTTATACCTTTTGCAGGTACATCTCTGGAAACAATTTGATTAACCCATATGAACTCACCTGCTACATAAGGTTTTCTCAATGTTTCTCTTATTTTTTCCTCAGGATATATGCCCGCAAAGAAGATAAGTATGTATATGGGATAAGCCATCCAGAACCTTGCTGCAGTAGGTCTAATTGCAGTCCAGAGAAAGTTAGCCAGAACAAGGAGAATTATAACCATTATGGGTAGTTTTAGGTAAATGGGTATAACATTGTTGAGTATAATATCGCTCCTTTGAGGAAGGGTTGATACATACCATGCAAAGAACATAAGTCCAAAAACTGTACCTCCTATGCCCCAGTAAGACAAGGTTTTGACTATGTCTTTATAGGTCTTTTCGTTAATTTCTTTCCTCATAAGGCTTGCTATAGCGATTCCGACAGTACCAGCTATGGCAAACATGAAAGATGTTCTTTCAAGCAAGTGAGGGAAGTAATTCTTGTTGTAAAAGGCATCTAGTATATTGCCCGTTTCGAACCACTTTTCATGACCAGGTGAAAGCATAAAGGAGAGTATACCCACTATGATGTACATGGTTGCCCAAGATCCTATGGCAAAGGTCCATGCTAGCCTGAGCCAGCTTCTTTGGTCTATTCTACCTAAAGTGTAAAAGAGAATATATACGAGTGTGACTTCCGCTACAAACCATATCCATTCAGCAGCCCAAACCCATACAAAGTTATGAATAAGAGCGGATATACCCCGTGGATTTACTACTGTTGCGGAAAACCATATACCTGGACCTGATATAGAACCAGACACGTAGGAAAAGACAAGAAGTCCCAAGAGATACTTCTTGATGTAGTTGTAGATCTGCGGTTGATTCTCTTTGTAGGCTTTGGTAGCCAAATATGCTAAAAGTATGGAAGCACCTACCGACGTATGAGACGCCATCACGTGGATACTAGCTATGAGGGCTATAGTAAGTCCGCTACCTATTGTAGGTACATACCACATGGGATAAAAGCCTAGCACATCCATGTCACGCACCTCCTTCACAGTAATTTAACGATATTTTAATATATCTGGGTTTTACCGTAAGTCAAGACCTGGGAACTCAAATAAATAAAAGGCTAAGAGACTCTAATTGCAAAGATTACAAAAATTAACATGAAGGATATTTCTCATAAGGATGTTGCAGTCATACATTCAAATCTTTGATTTTCAATCTTCTGAATGGGGTGGGGTGGTCATGATGTAATTTTGCAAAATTACAATTGCGGAGGGGGAGGGATTCGAACCCCCGGTGGGCTGTGAACCCACTGGTGATTTCAAATCACCCGCCTTCGTCCACTCGGCCACCCCTCCTAATAATTAAAAGATTTTAAAAATGCGCTTCAACGTATGTATGATTTTTATCATGATAAGCTATAAAAAAGTGGTAGTTGTGTTATCTTAACAAATAAGTTATGGAGAGGAAAGTAAAGATATTTGTAGATGGAAGAGAGATAGAAGCTCAAGAAGGTGCGTCTTTGCTTGAGGTCCTCCTAAAAGAGGGTATAAATGTTCCTTACTTTTGCTACCATCCCAAGCTCAGGGTAATAGGTGCTTGTAGAATGTGTATAGTGTATAACGAAAAGACAGGTAGGCTCATAACCTCTTGCAACACAAAGGTTGAAGATGGTATGAGCATATCCACACAGCACGAGCTTGTAAAAAACAATCAAAAGTATCTACTTCAGGCTTTTATGACAAGACATCCTCTTGACTGTCCCATATGCGACAAAGCAGGTGAGTGCGACCTTCAAAATTACGGTGCCATATTTGGACCACAAAGACAGATCGTTCCCATTTCAGCTCTTGAAAAGGAAAGGCACTACACAGATTGGGAGAGTGATTTTCTTGAGTATTACACAAACAGGTGTGTAGTTTGCTATAGATGTACAAGGGTTTGTGATGATATAAATGGAGCTCGGGCTCTTTATGTGGAAGAAAGAGGCTTTCATGCCAACATAGTTCCCACAGTAAGACCTTTGGATACATCTTCTTGTGAGATGTGTGGTCTTTGTGTGTATGTGTGTCCTGTGGGTGCCATTATCTCTAAACCTTTCAAATACTGGAGCAGAAGTTGGCTTCTCAAAAAAGAAAAAACTGTCTGTAATGTTTGTCCTGTTGGGTGCGAGATTCAGGTGGAGTACGGTGTAGGAGATTGGCGATCAAAGAAAAAGGTCTATAGAACAAAGCCCACGGATGACCTTAATATCTGTGCAAAAGCCTTCTTTGGCTACGATGCGCATAACACAAACAGGCTCTTGAAACCTTACATTTATGGAAGAGAGGAAAGTGTAGGGAATGTGGTTAATTTTATAGCCAATTTGCTCAAAAATAACGGAGAGAACACAGCTATAATCATATCTTCTTACCTTAGCAACGAAATCTTTGAAAACATAAAGGATATAGCTACAAGAAGTGGATCTTATGTGTGTTCTACACTCACTGAGGATTTCTATGCATTTTTAGAAGGATACGGTGATTATGCTCCCATTTACATAGATGATATTAAGTCTGCGGAAAATTATATACTGTTGGGTGAGGACATAACATCTACCGCGCCTGTGCTTTCTTACTATGTGAAAGGCAGGGTTTATAAATACGGCAGTACTTACAAAGATGCCAAGTTCAAACCTATAGTCTTTAATAGTTTGGAAGAGCTCTATGCGGAAGTACCAAGCGGAGGTGTTTTGATAGCGAACACTACTGGTATTGTGGGATCATCAGCCAAAAGCTTGGGAGAGTTTGTGAGAAATCTCTCTCAGGACAAGGCTTATAAAGTGCTTGTGCTTCACAAAGATGCTAATTACTTGGGTGTGTATAGCCTTTTTGGGAGAGACACTCTTTCTAACTTTGATGGTATAGTAAAAGGGATATCCGAAGGTCTTATCAAGAACCTTATAGTTTTTGGAGAGGATCTTCTTGATTATTACCCTATGCAGGAACTTACGCAAGTTTTTGATAAACTTGAAAAGCTTGTGGTCTTTTCTCCTTTTGCAGATGGACTATCAGAGCTGGCACACGTAAAGGTCCCCATGGAGCTATATGGCGAAACAGATGGAAGCTATCACACCCTTATGGGATTAAAGAAGGGCAGAAGATTTCTACCTTGGTCCTTTAACAGCATGGTTTTCTTTTCTGATCTTTTGGAGAGCTTACCTAAAGTAAATAAAGGTATAAAGGTTATAAAAGGTGAGTATCTTACATCAAAGCGTTTGGTGCATCTCTACAGGAGCAACTGGATAACTGATAGAAGCGAAAATCTCAAAAAGCTTTACGAAAAGAACTCCGCATGGATAGAGATACCATCATAATAAACACTATACGGTTTTTGAGTGTGGATCAGGTAGAGAGGGCAAAGTCTGGCCATCCTGGTATGCCTCTTGGTGCCTCTCACATAGCTTATCTTATATTTGACAGGTTTCTAAGGTTCAATCCAAAGGATCCAAACTGGATAAACAGGGATAGGTTTGTACTATCTGCAGGACATGCCAGTGCCATGCTTTATTCCCTTCTGTTTGTAATGGGGTATGACCTTAGCCTTGAGGACCTAAAAGCTTTCAGACAGCTAAATAGCAAAACTCCAGGGCATCCCGAAAAGCACATAACACCTGGTGTGGAAGCCACCACAGGACCACTGGGGCAGGGTATAGGCAATGCGGTAGGTATGGCCATTGCAGAAAAGTATCTATCAAGCCTTTTCAACAGGGAAGGGTTCCCTATAATTGACCACTACACCTTTGCGTTGGTAAGCGATGGAGATTTGATGGAAGGTGTGTCGTGCGAAGTGGCACAGCTTGCGGGACACTTTAAACTTGGTAAACTAATAGTTATCTGGGACAACAACGGAGTATCCATAGATGGACCTACATCTCTTGCGTGGTCCGAAGATGTGCTAAAGAGGTTTTCCGCTTCTGGATGGTATGTGCAATCTGTGGAAGATGGCTACAATTTGGATGCTATAGAGAGTGCCATAAGGTCCGCTATAGAGCAAAGGGAGAGACCCTCCTTTATTTCCATAAAAACACACTTGGGATATGGAAGTCCCAAGCAGGATGACGCAAGCGTTCATGGCGCTCCCTTAGGCAGAGAGTTAGCCCTTGAGACCAAGCGCAGGTTTGGTTGGCCCGAGGAAGAGTTTTATGTGCCTGATGAGGTGTATGAATACAGAAAAGAGAAGATAGAAAGGGGAGCAAAAATCCAAGAAGAGTGGAACAGGCTATTTCAAGCCTACAAAGAGTCTTATCCTGAACTTGCAAAAGAGCTTGAGAAGGCTTTCAAAGGTGAATGGGGAGAAGAGTACAGAAAACACATACCCATCTTCACAGAACCCATGGCTACACGTCAGGCAAGTGGTAAGGTGCTAAATGCCATAGCCAAATACATACCTACCATGATAGGGGGGTCTGCGGACCTTTCTGAATCTAACAACACCTATCTGCACGGCATGGGAGATTTTCTTGCGGATAATCCAACAGGTAGGAACATACACTATGGTGTAAGAGAACACGCTATGGGCACCATACTCAACGGAATGGCATATCACGGTGGTGTGCTTCCTTACGGTGGGACCTTTTTGATATTTTCCGATTACATGAGGCCAGCAATAAGAGTTGCAGCCATGTCGGGACTCAAGGTGATATACGTTTTTACCCACGATTCTATTGGTTTGGGAGAAGATGGACCCACACACCAACCTATAGAACAACTGTGCTCTTTAAGGCTTATACCAAACCTTTGGGTGCTAAGACCAGCAGATGCCAACGAGGTAGGTATCGCTTGGGACATGGCTTTGCAGAGAAAAGACGGTCCAGTAGCTATAGTTCTAACGCGCCAGAAGGTACCCATCATAGACAGGAAAAAGTTTGCTTCCTTTGAGGGTGTAAGAAGAGGTGCTTATGTGCTTGCGGATACGGACGGTGTTCCAGATTTGATAATATTTGCAAGTGGTTCAGAGGTGCATCCATCTATATCAGCTATGCAAATATTGGAAAAAGAAGGATTAAAAGTAAAGCTTGTAAATGTGGTATCCTTTGAGGTGTTTGAGCTTCAGGACCAAGAATACAAAAGGTATGTCCTTTCTCCAGAGGTTAAAAGAAGGGTTGCGGTAGAAGCAGGAAGAGGTATGTGTTGGTACAAGTATGTGGGGAGTGAGGGTTTAGTTATAAGCATTGAAGAGTTTGGACGGTCTGCACCAGGTGATGTACTTATGGAATATTTTGGCTTCACCGGTGAAAAGATAGCCCGAAGGATAAAAGAGCACTATTTTTAATAAATAAGCGCACAGGTAGTAAAAATCCATGATTAGGCAAAGAGAACCCATTATTGCTATAGCAACGCCGTACGGTGAGAGTGCTATAGGCATACTTAGGATGTCTGGTGGAGGTCTTTGGGAAAAAGTGGGAAAACATGTACAGTTAAAAGGCAAACTAAAGCCTCGATATGCTCACTTTTTCAGGTTAATAGATGGTGAGGAAGTGCTTGATGAAGGAATACTTATATACTACAAGGCACCACACTCCTACACAGGTGAGGACATGGTAGAGATGTTTCTTCATGGAAACCCTCTTATACTCAAAAGGGCTTTGGAGGTATTCCTAAAAGAGGGTATAAGACTTGCAGAACCGGGAGAATTCACCAAAAGAGCCTTTCTTAACGGAAAGCTTGACATAACACAGGCAGAAGCGGTTGCAGACCTCATAAGTGCCAAAACAGACCTTGCAAGACAGGTAGCCCTAAGACAGCTTCAGGGAGGACTATCCGAGCACATAAACCCCCTAAGAGAAAGACTTACGGAGCTTTTGGCTTATGTAGAGGCAGATATAGAGTTTGCAGAACAGGACATTCCCACCATTGAAAAAGAGGAGCTCATTGAACTTCTTACACTTATAATAGAAAGCATAAAGAATTTGCTATCAACAGTCAAAGCAGGAGAGTTCATCAGAAGGGGTATAAACTTAGCCATAGCGGGAAAGCCAAATGTGGGCAAATCCTCTCTGTTTAACGTACTTCTTGGAAAAGAAAGAGCAATAGTGACGCACATACCCGGAACCACAAGAGACTTTTTGCAAGAGCAGATGCACTTAGAAGGAATACCCATAAACCTTATAGATACCGCAGGTATAAGACAAACTCAGGACGAGGTGGAAGCAATAGGAATAAAAAGAAGCCTATCTGCTTTGGAATCTGCGGATTTGGTACTTTTTGTAGTTGATGCTTCAAAGCCTCTTGAAGAGGAAGATTGGGAAGTTTATAATTTAATCAAACAAAAAGATCATATAAAAGTGCTAAATAAGATGGATTTAGGATTAGACCCTTCCGTGAAAAGAATATTTCCAGATGGTGTTTGTGTAAGTGCAAAGACAGGACAAGGCATTGAGGAGCTTAAAAAGTTTATGCTCCAAAAGGCAGGAGTCTTTGGGTATGACGGTATGATGGTATATTTGTCCGTGCGTCACGGTGAGCTTCTAAGAAAGTCTTTGGATGTTTTAGAACCTCTCCTGCAAAGGTTAAAGGTAGAAGACATCTCTCCTGAGATATTAGCTTTAGAGCTTAGAGAAGCACTAAGCTATCTTGACCAGATAGTGGGAGCTATCACCACTGAGGACATGCTTAATGAAATATTCTCAAGGTTTTGTATAGGGAAATAAAAAGGAGGAATGATGATGGAACAGGAAGTACAAACTACCCAAGAAAAAAAGATCTACTCTTACGAAGATCTTAGGAAAATGTCCTTGGGAGAACTTCAGAAGATAGGAAGAGAGCTTAACCTATCAAGGGTGACAGGCTTAAGAAAAGAAGAGTTAATAGAGAAAATACTTGCTACTCAAGCAAAAGAAGAAGGGCTAAACTTTGTGAAAGGAGTACTTGAGATACTTCCTGAAAGCTATGGTTTTATAAGAAGTGCGGAAAATAACTACATGCCAAGCTCTACTGACATTTATGTATCACCTTCTCAAATAAAGAAGTTTGGACTTAGAACAGGTGATACCATTATAGGCTTTGCAAGACCACCTCAAGAGAAAGAAAAGTACCAAGCCCTCATAAAGATAGAATCAGTAAATGGCTTACCACCAGATCCAGAAGTCCTAAAAAGCAGACCTATCTTTGAAAAACTCACACCTTACCATCCCACCGAAAGGTTTAACTTGGAAGTATCACCTACGGAACTCTCCACAAGAGTTGTGAGTCTTTTAGCTCCTATAGGAAAGGGTCAAAGAGGACTTATAGTAGCTCCTCCAAAGGCAGGCAAAACCGTTTTACTTCAGAAAATAGCACAGGCACTCATCCAGAATCACCCAGAGGTGCATCTTATCATACTCCTCATAGACGAACGTCCAGAAGAAGTTACAGAGATGAGAAGAATAGTAGGTGATGGAGCGGAAGTGATAGCATCAACTTTTGACGAGCCTCCAGAAAGACACATGCAAGTGGCAGAGCTTGTGGTAGAAAAGGCAAAAAGGCTTGTGGAATTAAAACACGATGTGGTTATACTCCTTGACTCTATGACTAGGTTTGGAAGGGCAGCCAATGCGGTAACTCCACCCACAGGTAGAGTCCTAACGGGTGGTATAGAAGCAACCGCTCTCCAAAGACCTAAAAAGTTCTTTGGTGCAGCAAGAAATATAGAGGAAGGTGGTTCTCTTACCATAATAGCCACAGCACTTATAGAAACGGGTTCTAAGATGGACGATGTTATATACGAGGAGTTCAAGGGCACGGGTAATATGGAGATACACTTAGACAGAAGGCTTATGGAAAGAAGAATATTCCCAGCAATAAACATAGAAAAGTCGGGCACAAGGAAGGAAGAGCTTCTTCTTGAGGATTGGGAGCTTCAAAGAATCTGGGTGCTCAGAAAGTTCCTTGCCACCATGGATCCCATAGAAGCTATGGAATTTCTACTGGACAAGCTCAAAAAGTTCAAGACTAATAAAGATTTTCTAAAGGCAATGCACTCCTGATGAACCTCCTTGAGTATCAAAAAGGCTTAGAAAACAGAGAGATAAAACCCATAAACTTGGTGCAAGTAGAGGACGAGTATGTCCTAAAAACCTTTATTGACAAACTATCAAACCTTTACGAGGTAAAAATTCTTTGGGGTGATGAACTGGACAGAAAGTCTTTCTTTTCCGCTTTTTCCGAAGGTGAGATGTTCAGCAAGAAAAAGAAAGTGTATATAGTAAAAAAAGCGGAGGAGCTACTAAAATCCGCAAAAGATACCAACTACTTAATTTCTTTTGCGAAAAGGCTCAAAAATGTGAGCATATTTTTGGTGGTATCCGAAAAGCTTACAAAGCAACAGCTTGAAAAAGAACCCATAAAAACACTCCTCAGTGTAGGCGAATTCCTTGAGGCAAAAGTTCCCAACAAGAAAAAGATCAAAGAGCTAGTCAAAAACAGGTTTGAGAGAGAAGGAAGAAAGATAGATGAACAAGCCTTAGATTACCTTCTTGAGATCACCTCTTACAACCTTATGGAGCTAAGAAACGAGGTGGACAAACTCCTCCTTTACAAAGAGGATAGAATAACTATTGATGATGTAAAAAGGGTATGTGTTTCAAATGTTGAATACACCGTTTTTGATTTCCTAGATGCTTTTTTCAACAAGGACCTTGAAAGAGCTCTGCTGTATCTTTCCTCACTCCTAAGATCTGGCATTCATCCTCTTCAGATACAGGCGGTTATGATAAGTTATGCTATCAAGCTCTTCTCTTTGGTAAGTTCAGGAGAGGATAAAGAAAAGGCTTTTGTAGAGTTAGGATTAACCAATCCTTACGTAAAAAACAGCTTTAAGACTTACGCGGAGAAATTCTCCTTAGAAGAACTAAAGCAAATGATTCTAAGACTTCATCAGCTTGATATGATAGAGAAAGTGTATTTTGCGGATCCAGAGGAAAGCCTAAAGCGTTTTGTGATAGAATACCTTAGGTATGCGATCCGCTAAGGTAAGCAGAGAGACCAAGGAAACTAAGATTGAGATATACATAAACCTTGATGGTACTGGGTCTTACCACATAAAAACTCCTGTCGGCTTTATAAACCACATGCTAGAGACCCTTTCCAAGCACTCGGGCTTTGACATGGAAGTGTATGCGGAAGGCGATGTTCATGTATCACACCACCACACGGTAGAGGACCTGGGTATAGTGTTGGGAATGGCATTTGAGAAAGCTCTGGGAGACAAAAAGGGTATAAGCAGATTTGGTTATAGCGTTGTGCCCATGGACGAGGCACTGGTTATGAGCAGTATAGACATATCAGGCAGGCCCCTTTTCTTCTACGAAGACCTAGGACTAAGGGGTAAGATCACTGACTTTGATTTTGAACTCATATGGGAGTTCTTCAAAGGTTTCGCACTCTTCTCAAAGAGCACCCTCCACATTAGGGTAATAGATGGCAAAATACTTCACCATGTAGCGGAAGCGTGCTTTAAGTCCTTAGCAAGAACCCTAAAAGAAGCGGTTCGCATACAAGGTACGGATATGCCTTCTACCAAAGGAAGTCTTTAGTTGTTGGAGGTGATATCATGCTTAAAGATTTTACACCCCAAGAGATAAAAGCGGTTTTGGGTATAACCTTTGCTGTTGCGGTGAGGATGCTGGGTCTTTTCCTGCTTTTGCCTGTTCTTTCGCCCTATCTGAAAACTCTTGAAGGCTCATCTCCTCAGCTTATAGGTTTGGCTATAGGTATATACGGTTTTGCGCAGGCTTTCCTACAGATACCCTTTGGATACCTATCTGACAAATACGGTAGAAAACCCATCATAATCTTTGGGATGCTAACTTACATACTAGGAAGTGTTATGGGTGGTTTGGCTACAAACATATGGAGTATGATAGTTGCAAGATTTATTCAAGGCTTTGGTGCGGTATCTTCCGCTATGATAGCTTTGGCAGCAGACCTTACAAGAGAGGAAGTAAGAACAAGAGCCTTTGCTCATATAGGTGCCTCCATAGGTATGGTCTTTGCTCTTAGTATAACCTTGGCTCCTGTAATTGCAGGATACATGGGTGTTCCCTTTCTGTTTTTTCTGACTGCTTTTCTGAGTACTGTTGCAGTTATCTACCTTGCCTTTTTTATACCCGAACCAAAAGTTCATGCACAAGATAGAGAAATAAAACCTTCACTGAAAAACTTCACACTGCTGATAACTGACAAGAACCAGATAATGCTGAACTTCTCCATAGGCATACTACACGCCTTTTTGGTAGCCATATTTACCGTCGTACCTTATGAGCTTATTTATAACTACCACTTTCCTAAACCAAAGCACTGGGAGATATACCTACCTGCGGTCCTTCTATCTTTGATCGTGATGGTGCCTTCCACTATCATTGCGGAAAAAAGGGGTAAGTTTAAAGAGGTGTTTCTAATGGGTATCCTTTCCATATTTTTGGGATTTTTGCTTTATTACCTCATGAAAAACTTTTGGGGTAGTGTTTTGCTTGTATTTTTCTTCTTTATAGGTTTTCACTTGCTTGAGCCAATAGTTCCTTCTTTACTCACCAAGTTAACCCACAGGGATTTAAGAGGATTATCTTTGGGATTTTTCAACACTAACCAGTTCCTTGGAGCTTTCTTGGGAGGACTCTGGGGTGGGCTTGCTCTCAAGCACAGTCTTGATTACCTTCTTTTATCCGCTCTGATGGTGTGTGTCTTATGGTCTGTATTTACTTATGTGTGGTTCAGTAGTTTGCAGTCAGAAAGTAAGCTGGGAAAGAGCAGTCTCTAACTCTTTCTTACACTGATGGCAAAAGTGTTTGCTCTTAGCATCTATGGAAAGGGACACATTCATAACGCATTCCTCATTTGAGCAGTCTTTTAGACCAAAGGTGTGTCCTATTTTCTGGTTTACTTCTTTGAAAACTCTTTCAAAAAACAGTCTTTCGTCAGGATTTGAAAGTCTAAAGGTGCTCACTACCGCCTCCCTTTTGCTTGCAAACCCAAACACAAAAGGGGCATCTTGTGCATACATGTCAGAGCTTAGCAGAGCCATTATTTTTACTAGGCCTGGATAGTTCAAGGTAGAGAGGTATTCCACAACCTTTTCTGCTATGTACTGTTTTCTTTGTGGGTCATAGGCATATTTGAAGGGACTTGCTAC
Source organism: Hydrogenobacter sp. (assembly GCA_023255875.1). Taxonomy (GTDB): domain Bacteria; phylum Aquificota; class Aquificia; order Aquificales; family Aquificaceae; genus Hydrogenobacter. The sequence goes on from JAGDVY010000039.1 coordinate 38,456, forward strand.
CCAAGAGACCCTTACCTCCAAACCAAAAGTTTCTTTAATATTCTTAGCAACAGCAAAAAGAAGTCTTTTTTCTATACTTTCAAAGCTCACCACATATATGTACATGATCACAAGCCTTCTTCCCTTTTGGCTATCTCTATCTGTCTTAGAATTTCTTGTTTTGATGTGCCTCCGTATGTTTTCCTTCTGTCTGCTACTATGCGAGGATCAAGAAGCTCAAAAACATCTTCTTCAAAGAGAGGTGAAAAATCCTTAAGCTCCTTTATGCTTAAATCTGCAAGGCTCTTTCCTTGAGATATTACGTAAGCTACCAAATTTCCCACCACGCGGTGAGCCTCCCTAAAGGGTATGCCTTTCATCACCAGATAGTTGGCAAGGTCTGTAGCACTCATAAAGTCTCCAAAAGGTGGTGTGGTTCTATCTGCTCTTACACTCAAGCCTTCAAGTACAAGACTCATAGCTTTTATGCATGCCTTAATGGTGTCAAGGCTGTCAAAGAGGGGTTCCTTGTCTTCCTGAAGGTCTCTGTTGTAAGCGGTAGGCAGGCCCTTTAGAAGGGTCAAAAGGGACATTAGGTTTCCATACAGTCTTCCTGCTTTACCTCTTATGAGCTCCAAGACATCTGGGTTCTTTTTCTGAGGCATTATGGAACTACCGGTGCATAGCCTATCGGGAAGTTCCACAAAACCAAACTCCTGTGTGGACCACAAGATGAGGTCTTCCGAAAGTCTAGAGAGGTGCATGCCTATAACTGCACACGCATAAAGGGTATCTAACACATAGTCCCTGTCCGCTGTAGCGTATATGGAGTTTCTCACCAAGGACCTAAAGCCCAGCTCCTGAGCGGTAAAAAACCTATCTATGGGAAAGTCAACACCTGCAACAGCTCCAGAACCCAAAGGTGATGCATCAACAAGTCTGTACGCATTCATCAGTCTTTGCTCATCACTCAAAAACATCTCTCTGTATGCCAGAAAGTAGTGAGAAAGCCTTATGGGTTGAGCCCTCTGTAAGTGCGTATAAGCAGGCACTATTATATCCACAGAGTTTTCTGCAAGTCTGATGAGTTCCCTTCTTAGGTTCTTAAGGAGACTCACGCACTCCTTTATTGCTTTCTTTATATAAAGTCTTTCGTCCGTAGCTACCTGATCGTTCCTTGACCTGCCCGTGTGAAGTTTTCCACCAATTTCACCCACTCTTTTTATAAGCTCCGCCTCTATATTCATATGCACATCTTCAAGCTCCTTTCTAAAGGCAAATCTACCCTCCTTTATGTCTTGCAGTATGTCCAAAAGATGTTTCTCAAGAAGGAGTGCCTCTTGCTCTGTAAGTATCCCTGCCTTTAAAAGGGTCTTGATGTGCGCAAGGTTTTGTATTATGTCTTCTTCTGCAAGTCTGCTGTCAAAACTTACCGATTGGGTAAATTCTTCTACGAATTCTTCCGTTTTTTCTCTAAACCTTCCTTCCCAAGGCTTGTGCATTCATACAATTTTATCAGCTCTTTGATCTTTTTTTCTAAGGTACAAACCCCGTGAGAGTTGCAAAAAACACACCTGTCTTTTGCATACCTTTTAGCAAGCTTCACCATGTTGTGTCCAGTAATGGAAGTAAAGATTATTACAAAGTCTGCACATGCCAGAGCACTGTCTATGTTCTGTTGTGTCTCCTGATTTATAAACTTCACAGTCAGGTTATACTTTTTTGCCAACTCTGTCACCTTTGGCCTTAACCTGTCATGGCCCCCAAGAACTACAAGTTTCATCTTTACCTCCTTATTGATATTTGATTTCAATTTTAATATCCTTACTTACAGAGGTCTATATGATAAAAATCAGTTAGAGTTCTATACTCACAAGCATACTGAAAGGGACCGCAAGACCGCTAAGAAGGAGAGTTCCCGGTCTTAAGGAAGGTAGAAGTTTCAAAAGCTCTGTTTCTTCAAAAAATACGGACACTGCGTCAAGGTCGTTTTTAGTTATAAGCCTAAAGATGGCTTGGGTGTTGAGTTGAGAAAGTATGTACTTGCTTATATTGGCAGGCCTTTGGGTTATGGCTATAAGACCAACACCAAACTTTCTGCCTTCCAAGGCTATCCTTTTTGCCATAATGTAGGATAGGTTTTCTCTGCCAGAAGGTGCATCTAAAGCACCCTTTTCTGGAGCAAAGTTGTGGGCTTCTTCAAGCACCACAAGTCTCTTTTTACCGTCAAGCCTTGAAAGTATGAAGATCTCCTTCATAAGCAATCCCACAATGTTTGTTCTGGCATCAAGGTTGAGCACGTCCTTGAAATCAAACACAACTATGTTCATGTTTGAGCTCAATCCCTTTCGTAGCATATGATAAACATCTCTCTGATTTCTCACAGAAAATTCACCAAAATCCCGCATAAGAGCGGTCAGAAAGTCTTTTATATCATCTTTCAAGGATGTAGGAGCTGATGAGATGAGGAGATTTTCCAAGTCCATCTCTTTGTAGCATAGGAGTTCAAGGTCTGGTTTGAGATGCTTTCTAAGGTTTAAGAAGAAGGTTTTTTCTTCTGTTGTCTTTTCCCCTATACCCACACCGTAAGCTTTAAGAAGGTCCTTTATGTCTTCCACATTTATGGGAAAGAGGGTGTAAGGTATCTTTATATACTCTATGCTTTCTTTTTTCACCTTTAGCTTTTCGTAGTATTCTCCAAAGACATCAATAACAAAAAACTGGATACCCTCACCTTGTGCATGCTCTATAAATCTTCTAATGAAGGTAGTTTTTCCGGCTCCAGTAGTACCTATTACTGCCATATGCATGCTGGATACCTTTGTGATATCCATGTAAACATCAAGGTCTGTGTTTAGCAGTTTTCCAACACAAACCTTTTTTTCCATGGGATATCCAGAGAGGTTCATACTCATGATCTTTTGAATATCAGGATCGTCACCTTTTACCTTCAGAAGTTGTGTACCCACTTTCAGAGGTTTTAGAGGAACACCAAAATAACTTTCTTTTTCTTCCTTGACCTTTTTGTACTCACACAGAACTTTTACCTGACCTATTTTCACATCACCCAATTCATTTGCACAAGCTTTTAGAAAGGCTACAAGCCAATCTCTGTCTGTGCTCCTTCCCGAAAAGAGGTTTTCCTCTAAGTTTCTAGTTCTTACATTGGTAAGCTTGCAGAGTATGACTCCCCTTTCTGTTGGTGTCTTTAAAAAGCACTGTTCTGGAAGGTCTTCCAAAAGCAGGACCTGCGAGGATAGAGAGTTTTCTGAGAATACCACCAGAGCAACTGTATCTGGATATATCTCTTCTGATTCCTCCTTTAGCATTTGGTAAAGAAGAAGAAGTTCCTTGATTTTATCTGGGTCTGTGAGCTCTACAACTGCCTCAAAGTTTCCTTCCCGAGTTCCTGCATAGGTGAGGTTAGCAGAACCCACAAAAGCCCTACTGTCATCAATTATAAGGAACTTAGCGTGAAGTCCTGGATTTAGGTATATTTTCCCCTTTACGCTCCTTACCGCCTTAAAAACCCTAAAGTCAGTAATGTCCATATCCTTCCTTTCCCCAGCCCTAAGAAAGACCTCTAGCTTTACATCTTCTCTGATATCTTGGAGAAGACTTTCAAGGATATCCCCCCTTATCCAAGCGGATACTATCTTGATGCTCTCTTTAGCGGATTGGACTGCCCTCCTTAGTTCTTCTATAAGCTCACCCTTTGCCATGCCTTTAGTTATCTATCTTCTTTATCATTCTTATCCAGTAATTGAACCTGTCTTTGCTTTCAAAACCAAGAGATTTGTAAAAGTTTATAGCGGGATAGTTCTCTTCTCCTACCCAAAGTTCAGCGGTATCTAATCCTCTGCTTTTGAAGTACTCAAGGGCTTTTTCTATAAGAGCTTTTCCCACACCTTTATTTCTGTATTCGGGAAGTATGACTATCTCGTGAATGGCTCCTACTACCTTACCTTCCCTTTTGCTAAACCAATTTCCATCGCTGGCTACAAAACCAACGATCCTGCCATTATGCTTTGCTACAAATATACCTGCTATATCCCTTCTAAAGAGCCAGTTTAGATAAGCCAGCACATCATCCATGTGAGTGTAAGAGTACTCCTCAAGTCCTTTGTATCCTTCCAGATAGATGTGTGCAAGCTCCTGTATGTCCTTTTCTGAAGCCTTTTCTATGGAAAACTCTATAGCTTGTTTCTTCATAACTTCTTAACCTTTACACCTTGCGGTATTTTTATCTTAAATAGGTCCTCTGAAGGCGAAAAGTTACTGGTCATACTCAAAAACTCTACAGTAGTGGTTGTTCCTTCTTTATCCTCAATCTTTATGGACTTTATGTTGTTTTCTACATCAAGCTCCACATAAACCCTGTAAAACTCATCATCTTTGAGTTTAGGCTTTAGTACCAAAGTGGTGTTTTTACCGTTTTTTATCTCTCCCATCTGCTGAAACACCTCACTTATTGGTTTGGACAGTAGAAAAAGGGCTTCTATCACCGCAGATCTATTGTTCTCTACTCTGTCCAAAATGGCGCTTTTTTCCTGCGGATAGTAGATGAGTATATTCCTGCCATCAGACACTATGAGCATGCGCTCAGGCTGTTCGTACTCTATTCTGAACTTTCCTCCTTTTTGGGCGTAGAAAAAGCCTTTAGAGATGTCTGGTTTGGGATACCAAGAGTAAGATACCTTCTGCACAAAGGATACCTTGATGGTTTTAGTCTCCTCAAGCTTTTTTTCCAAGAGTTGCAAAGTCTGTGCCAAAGATAATAGAGGAAGGAGCAACATTAAAAAGTATCTCATAGCATGTGAAACCTCCTCAAAAAGGATAAGATAAGCTCATACCATACAATGACCATATCCCAGTCTATGGCTTCTACGCTATCGTAAAGGGTATTTCTTATAATGAAAGGGTAAGAGCTCAAAAAAAGGGTCTGCACACCTTTTCTTTTGAAGGGTATGTGATCACCTTTGGCATGGCTTGTGCTAACAAAAGGTATGTCCATTCTCATTCCTTGAAGATGTTTAAGAAACATCTCCATAATGCGCTCACCATTGTATCCTTCTGCATCTTTGTATATAACTGCGGGATTGTGCCACCCTATAGCATCTAAGTTTATACAGTAGTATGTGTGCTTTAGACCTTTACTAACATGGTAATTGGAACCTTCAAGCCCCAGCTCCTTTGCGTCAGTGATGAGAAACCTTATCCTGTAAGGCAGACGGAAGTTTTTCTTCAGTTCATCCGCTAAAAAAAGAAGCAATATAAAACCTACTCCATCTACTGCACCAAACACTTCTGGCATAGTGTCCATGTGCGCCACCAAGTATATAGTAGGTCCTTTCCCTAACTCAAAAACTATGTTGCTACAGAGAATCTTCTCTTTCTTAGTTTTTACCGTAAGCTTTACATAGGCATCCTCTATACGCTGAGCGTCCTCAAGCTTTACATTTACAAAGGGGATGCCTTTTCCACTTACACTACCATAGTAGTAAGTGTTGAAATTAGCCATGTACGTAATACAAGCATGTGCTTTATTTATACGATGGTGCTCTTCTTCTGATACTCTGACAAGAGCAATATCTCCTTCTATGGGCTCTCTTTTTACATAACCTTCATAAACTCCGCTGGGGCTTCCTATGTAAGGAACTCCAAAAATTACTGTATCATCTATTTCTATACTTGCTTCTATTGGCATGAACCTCTCTATATAAAAGAACTCCTCAGAATAGCTTATGCCTCTAGATCTTAGCCACTTCTTTATAACTCTTTTAGCTGTAGTGTTTCCTTCGCCTCCAGATAGTCTGTTTAATCTTAAAACCTCGTCTGCTAAACGCTTTAGTTCCTCAAGAGTTTCACTTCTCATAAACAGGAGTAAGCCATACCTTGTACCTTTCTATATTACCTCTGACCGCATTAAAGTAAATCTCTTGGAGCTCTCTTGTTATGACTCCCACCTCTCCAGTTCCCACTTTTCTGTTGTCCACCTCTATTATAGGTGTTACCTCTGCTGCAGTGCCAGTCATGAAAAGCTCGTCTGCCATATAGAGCTCACTTCTAGCAACAGGTCTTTCTTCCACCTCTATCAAAAGCTCCTTTTTGAGAAGTTTTATAACCGCACTTCTTGTAATACCCTCAAGTATGTGTTCTGAGTACGAAGGAGTTATTGCCTTTTTCCCTCTTATGAGGAATATGTTTTCTCCTGAGCCTTCCGCAATAAATCCGTGTTGGTTGAGCATTATAGCCTCATCGTATCCACTAAGAAGTGCCTCAGTTTTTGCAAGAGCGCTATTAACATAAGCACCTGCTACCTTCCACCTTGAAGGTATGGAGTTATCGTCGTTTCTCCTCCAAGAAGAGACCTTTACCCTTATACCTCTTGAAGTGTCCAAATACCTACCAAAGTTGTAGGTGTATATGGCAATATCAGGCGTAAAGCCAATTAGCTTGGGTGTAAGCGCAAGGTCCTTGAAGTAAGCTATAGGTCTTATGTAAACATCCCATCTTATCTCGCTTTTTCTGAGAATTTCTTTAGTGATCTCTATAAGCTCATCTACTGTGTAGGGAAGTTCCATAAACATGGCTTTTGCGTTCCTCAGGAGTCTTTCATAGTGCTCACGGGCAAAAAGTATGTACAACTGCTGTTCTTTTTCGTTCCAGTAAGCTCTTATGCCTTCAAAAACCGCAGTGCCATAGTGAAACGAGTTGGTCTTTATGTTTATTTTTGCATCTTCAACAGGGATGATCTTTCCTTCAAAAAAGGCGTATTCCATGAAGCTTTATTATAATATATTGCTACAGGAGGTAGGAAATGAATATAGAATTCATAGGAAAAGGTATTGAATGGACAGAAGCTATGAAAAGCTTTGTAGAAGGCAAATTAGAAAGGTTATCAAGGTTCTTAAAGGAAGCGGAAGAGGATCAAGTGGAAGTGGTGGTTACCCTTTCTACCACAAGAGCAAAACAAAAGGATTTTGCGGGAGATAGCAGACCTACTTTTTACAGAGTAGATATAGACATGTACCTCAAAACTTGGGGTGGTGGCAGTGTCCACGCATGGGAAGAAGATGTGGATGTGTTTTCTGCGCTTGATAGAGTTATGGATGAAGTGGAAAGGCAGATCATAAAGTTAAAACAGCGCAGACACGAGATAAGAAGGAGAGCAGCAAAGCTGAAGGAGGAAATGCTAACTGCAGAACTCACACCTTCTGAAGAAAGGGAGCTCCCTCCTGTAATAGAGGAAGAGCTTGTTATAGAAAAACCCATGAGTCTTGAGGATGCCATCTTTGAGTTAAAGGAAACAGGTGTATATTTCCTTCCTTTTGTTGATGTAGCAACGGGTACTCTTAGGATACTTTATAGAAAAAGGGGAGGAAACCTTGGTGTTATAAACACCAAGTGCAAGATGTTCTGATCAGGGGCAAACTTCTTTTTCCTCTACTTTTACGAGCTTACCATTTTGGTAGTAGTTGGTCTTTACTATCTTGCAGTTTCCTCTTGATGCTACTGGCTCTGCATAAACCCTTTCTCTTCCATCTTCGGACCTGTATTCCACAGGTCTGTTATTCATAGCAGCTTCCCTTGATGCCCTTGCAGCTATTTCTGTTATAGTTCCTCCTATAACCGCACCAAGCACACCACCTATAACAGCTCCTCTCCATCTATTTTCCTTATCTATAAGTGCTCCTGCTATAGCACCTCCTGCAGCACCAACTCCGGCTCCTTGATAAGTCTTCTCTGAGGTCACCTGTCCACAGCTCACCGCAAAGATGACTGGAACCATAAATAGAGCTATCTTTTTCATATCCGTACCTCCTGCTTTTTTTTACCTAATTACCTAATATAACCTCTTGAATCTAAAAATTTCATGAAAATTTCAAGGGAAGTAAGTTCTTTTTCTCCAAGTCCGTTGTGAAGGCACTTTGTGAAATACTCAACAAGTTCCTCCCAATCAAAACCCTCTATCTGTAGCTTTTTTTGCATAAGGTCATTGAAGAAAGATTCCTTTGATAAACTGCATAGCTCACCTATCCTTTGAGCAAGCCATGTAGGTGCATCTCTTCTTACTATGAAAAGGGCAAAGACAAAGGGTAGCTTGTGTTTTTTGTACCACTCATATCCAAGGTCATAAATGTAGGGAAATGTACCTTTCTTCTTTTCTAGTAATGCTTCATCACCTATAAGCAAAAGACAGTCTGCACTCTCTCTGTCTTCTGTGTAGATGGGGTTTATACGGTAAATCTCCTCTAGCACATAAATGCTAAGGTATCTTGAGGTTATAGAGTTGGGTGTGAGATACACCTTTTTGACCTGCGCAATGGGTACTTGGGAAAAGAGCAACACAGAGCAGACATATTCTTTGGAAGATATGGAAATGTCAGGCACATAGGTATATATATGGGGATTCATAAGATACTCCACGGAAGAAACTATTCCTGCTTGTATGTCTCCTCTCCTTAGCATAAGCGCAAGTTCAGAGGGATGTCCATATACGAGCTGAATGTTTGAATCTTCCCATTTGTAAAAAAGGGGCAGGGTGTTTAGGTAAGCTACTCTCCCAACTTTTATCATAACTTTTGGGATAACTCTATGAACTTTGTGAGCTTCTCGTAAGCCTTACCACTGTGTATAGACTCCTTTGCCACCTCCAGAGCGGTTCTTTTGTCTTGTGTAATACCAGAGGCTATAAGACCAAACATAGCATTCAAAAGCACCATGTAGTAGGCAGGAGATTCTTCTCCTTTAAGAACGGACATAGCAACTTTTGCGCTCTCTTCTACACCCGATACGCACACAGAACTCAAGGGATATCTTTTAAATCCTACGTCTTCTGGTACAAACTCGTAAAGTATAACTTCTCCATCTTCTCTTAGGTGTGCTACTTTGGTGGCAGAGGATATGGAAACTTCATCTATTCCGTCTTTACCATGCACCACTATAGCACTTTTACATCCAAGACCTTTAAGAGCGTGAGCTATTTTATCAACAAGCCTTTCGGAAAAAACTCCAAGTAGTTGTCTTTTGGCACCTGCTGGATTGGAAAGAGGACCCACCAAGTTAAACACTGAACGCACACCTACCTCCCTCCTTGGACCTAAAACTCTTTTCATAGCGGGATGAAAGATGGGTGCAAACATAAAGCCTATACCAAGATCCTCTATCATATTAGCCACTTTTTCTGGTGAAAGGTCTATCTTTGCTCCCATATATTCCAGCAGATCTGCGCTTCCACTTTTTGAGGAAACTGATCTGTTGCCGTGTTTGGCTACTCTTACACCTGCACCTGCAAGCACAAAGGCTGTAATGGTGGATACATTAAAAGTTCCCTGCATATCCCCACCAGTACCACAAGTGTCCACAAGCTCTTCGGGTCTTGAAACAATAACTTTTGTAGCTAACTCTCTAAAGACTTCTGCGGAACCTTCAATCTCTTCTATGCTTTCTCCTTTCATCTTGGTGGCTATGATAAAGGCACCTATCTGTGCATCTGTGGCTCTTCCCTCCACTATATCCCTTATGGTGGTCTTTATCTCTTCTTTAGTGAGGTTCTCAAAGTTGGACAGTTTATAAAGTATTTCCCTCATAGCAAGGTGGCGGAGCCGACGGGATTTGAACCCGCGACCTCCGGCTTGACAGGCCGGCGTTCTGACCGGGCTGAACTACGGCTCCTTACCAATATTTATTATATCATCTTTTGAAGATTTTTAAAAGTAGGTACAAAGAAGAAGCACCAAAACCCAAGAGCCCTACAAAAAAGAGATAGGGTCTTGTTCCTTCAAGAAAGTCCTCTTTGCCCAGAGCCTTTTTAGATTCTGGTTTCCACAGTATTTGTTTATTTTCTTTTGTACTCTAAAGAGCCTTACCCATGAGTTTGGAGACCATGTATTAGCCAGAATTAAACAACAGGATGTAAAAAAGCCCAAAAGAGTGTTCTGTTAAGAGATGGATTTGCCTCCTGGATAATACCCAAAAGACAGAGGTATCATTTGAAACACATAGTAGTTACTAAGGGGACAAGCATAATAACCCACATGATGTGATTTACTAGAATGCCAAAGACCGCAAGAGGTACTTTCTCTTCTAGGTGTTCTTTCCTCCAAGCTATGTAATTGGGTATCCAATAAAAAAAATAGGGGAGTTACAGAACCAACAAGCAGAAGGGTAGCACCTATATAGAAAAAAGATATTCTTATTGCTGTCATAATCCTTCATCATATCAATCCCTTTTCTTTTGCATAAATCCCATACTTTTTGTCCGTTCTAGCAATGTGGTTATACAACCATCCCCATGCATAAGATAGAGCCTCTCTAAAAGCTTTTGGGTCTCCTTTTTCCACGTATGGAGCTAGGTTTTGAATCTCTCTGCGAAAAATTTCGTGCACTTTTTTATGACTTTCCAGCTCAGGATAGCCTATCTTTTCCATAAACTTTTCTTCTTCAGATAGGTGATATTCTGTGTAAGCCAAAAGTTCGTCTTTGAAAAGCTTCATGGCTTCTTCTTTTCTACCCTCTTTTAAGAGCTCGTAGGTATTATTTAACAGTTCTACCAATCTCATATGCTGTTGATCCATTTCTTCTACATGCGTGATTAGATCATCAGCAAACTCTATCATGTTTACTCCTCCTTTCACCATGTTAGACCTCCTTTATAAAAAGAATTTATAGTGCTATAAAAAAATTTATATTGCCACTACCTTTTGTCAAGAGTTGTTACAAGTCCTTCCAAAACTGTCAGAGGAAACAAAGAACCTTTCTTCATCCTTGTACCTCCTCCGCTGATGTTATTTTAGGGACGGTGTGTTAAAAAATCGTTAAGGGTCAGAGTAAAAGCTTGGGCTCGTA
>JAGDVY010000007.1 GCA_023255875.1 Hydrogenobacter sp.
AAGAAAATCAAAAGTCTCCAATGACTAAATAGCTCCTTTGCATACTGATGCTTTGGGATATAGCTTCTTTAGAAAAAAGAAGGTTTTGGCATATAACTAATTTCTCACTCAGCGTATAAGGTATGCATTATAATTGTATAGATGAGACACCTTTTTAACACGGACCCAGAGGTTTATAGTGCTATAGTCAGAGAGTATGAAAGGCAGTTTTACCACCTTGAACTCATAGCCTCAGAGAACTTTACCTCTCTTGCGGTTATGGAAGCTCAAGGATCGGTTATGACCAACAAGTATGCAGAGGGCCTTCCCCACAAGAGGTATTACGGAGGTTGCGAGTTTGTGGATATTGTAGAAGACTTAGCCATAGAGAGAGCAAAAGCTCTTTTTGGCGCGGAGCATGCCAATGTACAACCCCACTCGGGCAGTCAAGCAAACATGGCGGTTTATATGGCGGTGTTAAAGCCAGGTGATACCATAATGGGTATGGATTTGGCACACGGTGGACATCTCACTCACGGTGCTAAAGTCAACTTTTCAGGAAAGATATACAACGCAGTTTATTATGGTGTGCACCCAGAAACGGAAACCATAGATTACGACAGCATGTACAAATTAGCAAAAGAGTACAAACCCAAGATCATCATAGGAGGTGCATCCGCATACCCAAGAGTTATAGATTGGGAGAAGATGAGAGAAATAGCAGATAGTGTAGGTGCTTACTTTATGGTGGATATGGCGCATTACGCAGGCTTAATAGCCGGAGGTGTCTATCCCAATCCAGTACCCTTTGCTCACTTTGTAACATCCACCACTCATAAGACTTTGCGCGGACCAAGAGGAGGTTTTATTCTCTGTAAAAAGGAGTTTGCGAAAGACATAGATAAGTCTGTGTTTCCCGGCACTCAAGGTGGACCTCTCATGCATGTCATAGCAGCAAAGGCGGTAGCCTTCAAAGAGGCTATGAGTGAGGACTTTAAAGAGTACGCAAGGCAGGTGGTAGCCAATGCTAGAGCTATGGCGGAAGAATTTATGAAAGAAGGTTTTAAGGTGGTTTCTGGAGGTACAGACAGCCACATAGTGCTCTTGGATCTGAGAAATACAGGCCTTACAGGTAAAGAAGTAGAAGAGGCACTTGGTAGAGCCAACATAACTGTTAACAAAAACGCAGTGCCCTTTGATCCATTACCTCCAGTAAAGACCAGTGGTATAAGGATAGGCACTCCAGCAATGACCACAAGAGGCATGAAAGAAGACGAAATGAGAAGAATAGCAAGACTCATATCCAAAGTTATAAAGAACATAACAGATGAAAAGGTAATCAATCAGGTAAAACAGGAAGTTATAGAGATGTGCGAGGAGTTCCCACTTTATCCAGAACTTAGAGAAAAAATATCCACACTAAAACAGGCATAAGGATATAGACTTTTTAATAGTAAAATCCTAAAGCTTTGTCCCCCAAGACCTTGGTCATCCCTCTTTGCTTTCAAACTCCAAAAACAGCTTATTTTCTTATTGTTCTGGAACTTTTCAAACAGTCTCTTCTGACAAGAAAGGTAATGGATCTTCTCCAGTGATTTTTGTATAATCTTTTCCGTGCAAGAAAAGGCTAAGATAGGAGTGCTTACTATATCAGACAGAGCTAGCAGAGGCGAGTACGAAGATATAAGCGGTAAGTACATTATAGAATACCTTAATGAAGTTATAACCTCGCCTTTTGAGGTGATCTACAGAATCGTTCCTGATGAAAGGGATATTATAGAAGGTGCTCTTATACACATGGCTGATGTGGAAAACTGCTGTCTTATACTCACTACTGGAGGTACTGGCCCAGCCCCTAGGGATGTTACCCCCGAGGCAACCCAATCAGTTTGTGAAAAGATCTTACCCGGCTTTGGAGAGCTTATGAGAAGTGTGTCTTTGAAACAAGTACCTACAGCCATACTCTCAAGACAACTGGCAGGGATAAGAGGTAAAACCTTAATAATAAACCTACCGGGAAAGCCCCAGTCCATTAAGGTTTGCTTAGATGCAGTTTTTCCCGCAGTGCCTTACTGTATAGACCTCATAGGGGGACCTTACATAACTACAGACGAAAAAAAGATCAAAGCCTTCAGACCTACAAAGTGAAACATAAATTAAGTAATTATGCGCATAAAGGATTACTATCAGATATTGGGTGTAAGTAGAAACGCTACAATTGATGAGATAAAGAAGGCATATAGAAGTCTTGCCAGACAGTACCATCCAGACGTTAGTTCTGAAGAAGATGCCGAGGAAAAGTTCAAAGAGATAAACGAGGCTTATCACGTGCTTTCTGACGAAGAGAGGAGAAGGCAGTACGATAGCATCTTGGCAACAGGTGATGAGAAAAGGTACAAGGATTTTATGGAGTATATACAGGAGTTTTTAGAGAGCATATGGCAGGGTATGAGAAGAGCGCCAAAACCCAAAAGAGGTGCGGATATAAGACTAAAACTTGAGCTCACCCTTGAAGAGGCAGTCTTTGGGTGTGAAAAAGAGATAGAGTATGAAAGGTGGATGGACTGTCCTTCCTGTGAAGGCAAGGGCTACATGGGGCAGATGGAAAAAGTGGTGTGTCATGCCTGTAAGGGCACTGGTAGGAGAGTAAGCGGTATATTCAACTTTCCAAGGCCTTGTTCTGTATGCAAAGGTAGAGGATTCATAGTGAAAAATCCCTGTCCTTCCTGCGGAGGAAGGGGAAGAGTAGCCAAACACAGTGTTATTAAGGTAAAAGTTCCTCAGGGTACAGACGAAGGTGAAATATTGAAAGTTCCGGGCAAAGGACACATGGGAGAGAGAGGAGGAGAAGCAGGGGACTTATACCTCAGGGTAAGCCTAAAGCCTCATCCCGTTTTTAAAAAGATAGGTAAAGATCTTCACACAGAGGTTTTTATTTCCTTTCCTTTAGCGGTTTTGGGAGGAACCACCAAGATAAAAGCTCTTGATGGCACTTACTACGAAGTGTTTGTGCAACCTGGTACCGAGTGTGGTTCTACAAAGAGGCTTAAAGGTTTGGGTTTTCCCGGAGGAGACCTTGTGATCACCTTCAGAATAGAAGTTCCAAAAAATGCAAATGCAAACATGAGATCCATTCTTGAAAAGCTTGCCAAAGAGATGGGAGAAGAAGGAATAGACTACAGAGGTGGAATGATAAACAAAATATTAGGCATACTCAAGCTTTAGATATCTTCTTTATTTCTAAATAATTGCCTACCTTCAACTGATTCCAAAGGAGGTTTAAAAGCTCTATAAAAACGTACGCGGTAGTTTCTGCATCATCAAGAGCTCTGTGTAATCTTTTATACTTTATGTTAAAGTAGTCCGCAAGGTCTTTGAGAGAGTATTTTTTTATATGGGGAAGTATGTTCTTAGCAAGGCTCAAGGTGCATATGTGGGGATGTTTGAATCTCTTTCCGTAGAGGACTCTGTAAGCTTTATCAATAAAAGCCATGTCTTTTTCTACGTTGTGTCCCACTATAATGCTATTTCCTATAAACTTGAGAAACTTAGGTAGTACCTCGTAGATGTTTGGCTTTCCCACTATCATAGCGTTTGTTATACCTGTGAGTTTAACTACCCTTTCTGGTAGTAGATAGCCTGGATTTACCAAAGAGCTGAACCTTTCTGTAATCACACCACACTCCACCCTCACGCAAGCTATCTCTATTATATCTGCACTTTTTTCGTCAAAACCCGTAGTTTCTATGTCAATGCTCACAAAGGTACTTTCAAGCAGAATCTCTTTCATTTTAGCTCTTTTTGGATGTTATGTACTGAAGCACCTGGTGTGGGTCAGAAGCAGGGTCCACTCCTCTATAGATCTTCTCCACCATACCTTGTGGGTTCACTATTACCGTGTCTCTGGAACAGAAACCCGCTATAACCGTAACACCGTATGCCCTTGCCACTTGTCCCTTAGGATCTGAAAGGAAAGTAACCTTCAGTTGGTACTTTTCTTTAAACTTCCTTATGGCTTCTACACTGTCTGTGCTTATACCAAAAACCTTTATGTTGGCTTTCTCAAAAGCTGGCATAAGTTTTGTGTATTCCTTTGCCTGCACAGTGCATCCAGGAGTGTCCGCTTTAGGGTAAAAGTAGAGCACCACCCATCTGCCCATATAGTTTTCCAGTTTTTCTATCTTTCCTTCATCAGAGTAAAGAGCAAATCTGTATGCGGGCTGACCTTCTTTTATAGGTTCTCCTGTAGATGCAATACCTAAAAAGCTAAGAAGGGATAGTATAAAACCTTTCATGACTTTATTTTCCTCCTTTATTCCCTAAAAGTATACTATACCTAACTTCTAATGAAGTCCAAAAGTATCTGCTTGTGGTCAAAAACTAATTTTTCAAAGGGTATATCTTCAAGTTTAAACACATAAACCTTCTTGGCATCACTGCTTGCATGAGGTTTGCCCCACGCATCCAAGAGAAAGACTAACGACACCACATGAAACCTTGGATCTCGCTCAGGATGGGAATAAACTCCAAATAACCTTTTTATGCTTGCATCCAGCCCAGTCTCTTCTTTTACCTCTCTGAGTACAGCTTGCTCTACTGTTTCACCTACCTCCACAAACCCACCTGGCAGTGCAAATCCGTAAGGTGGATATAACCTCTCTATAAGCACTATACCTTTGAAAAGATTTCCCTCCCAAAGCCTTACTATACCGTCTACTGCAAGAAGAGGTGTCTTGGGTTTTTCCATAAGTTAAAAGTTATGCTCTATGTACTTTTCCGCTTCTATAGCTGCAATACATCCCTCACCTACCGCAACAGCTACTTGACCCGTTGAGCCCTTTCTACAATCTCCCGCTGCAAACACTCCTTCCACATTAGTCCTCATCCTCTCATCAGTTATCACATACCCCTTCTCGTCAAGATCAACAAAACCCTTCAAAAATCCCGTGTTAGGCTCCAAGCCTATGAATATGAAAACTCCCTCCACTTCCAACTCAGATATTTGACCCGTTTTTGTGTTCTTGAGTATAAGCTTTTCAACAGCATAGTTTCCCTTTATCTCTTCCACCACCGTGTCAGGAATGAACTTTATCTTAGGATTAGAAAAGACCTTTTCCTGCAGGTGTTTTTGTGCTCTTAGCGTGTCCCTTCTGTGTATGAGATAAACTACGCTACCAAACCTTGTGAGAAAAAGAGCCTCTTGTGTTGCAGAATCACCACCGCCAATAACCGCTATAGGAGATCCCTCAAAAAGAGCACCGTCACAAGTGGCACAGTAAGACACTCCTCTGTTTAAAAATTCGCTCTCTCCAGGAACTCCAAGCCTCCTTGGATTAGAGCCTGATGCTATAATAACAGTCTTTGCCCTAATTAATTGCCCATCTCTTAAATGAATAAATATCTCCTTACCTTCCTTCTTTAACTTTACAGCTTCTGCTTTGACCACCTTTAGGCCAAACCTTTCTGCTTGAGCCTTGAACCTCAAAGATAGCTCTTTACCGCTTATACCTTCTGGGAACCCTGGATAGTTTTCCACAAGGTCTGTTATGGCTATCTGTCCACCTATGGTCCCCTTTTCAAGTAAAAGGGTGTTTAATTTTGCCCTTGCACAGTAAAGACCTGCGGTAAGACCCGCAGGACCTCCACCTACAATAACACAGTCGTAGAGAATATCCTCGGAGATCTCCACCATCAGATGTGACTAAGTATCATCTGTTTGAGAGCTTCTTTGGGTTGGACCCCTATTCTTGTGTCTACCACCTCACCTTTGTTGAAGAGCATTATGGTAGGTATGGCTCTTATACCATACTGCATAGCTATGTTTGGGTTTTCATCTGTGTTTAGCTTGCCAAACTTCACCCTATCACCTAGTTCCATAGCAAGCTCTTCTATAATGGGTGCTATAATCCTGCAGGGACCACACCAAGGTGCCCAAAAGTCCACTACAACTGGCTTATCAGAGTTTATCACCTCACTGTGCCAGTTGCTCTCATTAAGTGTGATCACGCCCATCATAAACCTCCTTACTAAGAATTTTGTAAATTTCTAACACTCTTTCATCTTTGATATAGTAGCACACTATAGAACCGTCTCTCTTGCAACCTACTATACCTTTACTTCTTAAAATACTCAAGTGTTGGGATACATTAGGCTGTGAGATATTCAAAAGGTCACTGAGGTTTTTTACACACTGCCCACCTTCTATAAGCATAGAAATGATCTTAAGTCTTATGGGATGCGCCAGAGCCTTTAGGAACTCTGCCCAAGCTTCTAACTTATCTTCGGGAACCACCTCTACCATTTTTCACCTCATATATCTATATTCTATCATAATACAATCATAATACAATAAGAATATCAATTGTTTATTCTTTAAATTTAGACTTTAGCGTATAATATTCAAGTGTTAAGAGCAGGGCTCATCCTTGCACTATGCACATCCTTTGCCTTCTCTGTAGAGATATTTTCTGACTACCTTGAAAGACTGCCTGATAAAACACTTATTGCCAAAGGTCGTGTGCAGGCTTACTACGAAAAATACTACTTAGAGGCAGATTATGTTAGATATAACCCAGAAACTAAGGAGGTTTATGCTGAGGGAAATGTTTATGTTAAGTCCTTTGATGGCAGGATTGAGGCATGGGGTAGGATCGCTTTTTTGAACCTTAAAGAAGACACGGGATATTTTTTGGACACTAACGGACGGTTTGAAAAGTTTTACATTAGCGCACAGCGAGTAGATAAAGATAAAGAAGTTTATAACGTGGAGAAGGGAGACATAACCACATGCCCACCAAACAGAAAGGAGATGACACTGTGTTTTTCCCATGCCAAAGTTACCGAAAAGTATGTGTTTTCTTACAATAACTCACTGAGGCTCTTTAAGCTTCCTATTGCTTACTTACCTTTTTCTGTATTCCCTGTGGGTGATAGACGCTCGGGGCTTTTACCTCCTGTCATAGGCTCCAATACATACAACACCTTTATATACCAGCAACCCATATACTGGGCCATATCACAAGACAAAGACGCCACTCTTACCCTTGATATCAGAGACAAGCAAGCATCGGGACTTTCCCTTGAATACAGACAGGCTATCTCAAAAGAGAAAGACCTATATGCAAATATCAGTCTATACAAAGAGCCTACTCCTCCCGGCAAGTGGTGGGAAGGAAGAGACCTTAGCACTTTTAGGAAAAACAGATATAGAGTAAAGTTTGACTTAGATCTTGGTAATTTAAAGACAGGGCTTGATACAGCATCTGACCCTTACTTTCTTCAGGATGTTTATTTACACACCAAAGACAAGACTATTCCTTACTTAACATCTTACATTTCTTACACTAAGGATACCGATAGCCTTCTCTTTAACTTCAATGCGGAAAGGTTTTACGATACTACTTCTCCGAACAATAAACAAACACTTCAAAGATTGCCAGAGATAGGCTTATACTATAAAGACAGACCGCTTTTTGGAAACCTTTACTTTAATGCGGTTTTCAATTACACCAACTTTTATAGAGAAGTGGGACCAAGAGCCCACAGAGTGCTGTTATTTCCTCAATTAGCTCTTCCACTGAATGTATTTGGCAGGGTTATATACTCCACTTTGACTTTTGAGCAAGGTTTTTATTTTTCATCTAACTTATCCAACAAAGATAAAAGCTTCTCTACTGTGCATCTGAGTGAGCGCTTGCCCTTTTTCTTTGATAAAAAGTGGAAAGACTTAGACCTTAAAAATCTTTTAGAGCTCTCCTATAACTACAGACCAAAGGGTTATAACAATCCAAGATTTGACAGTCTTGACAGCATAGATAAAGATAACACCCTTAGGATAATTCTCAGAAACTATACCTTCTACGGAGGAAGACAGGTTCTGAGTTGGCATTTAGAGGGAGGATATAGCTTCTTGGAAAGCTTTTCTTTTGGTGGACAGCAAATAAATAAAAAACTTTTTCCTGTAAGAAGTACGCTTTTTGTGTCTCCTCTTCCTTTTGTGAATATAAACAGTGACATTCTCTACGATCCAAACCATACGCGGATCTTGAACAATGCTACTTACCTTAACATCTATTTAAAACCATCTAATATTACCTTAGGTTATGTGCAGTCAAAGGATATTTCGGGAAACAGACTCAATGATCAAATTTCTATTTCTGCAAATTCTTCCTACAAGAACGTAAATATGGGCTTTGGGATAATACATGATAATAGAATCAACAAGGACCTTTTAAGAAACATAAGGTTAGATTACACAGGTGCGTGTTGGAGTTTTGGCTTGCTCTTAAGAGATGCCTACGATGGCAATAGGAAGAAGTATATAAAGGAAATATTTTTGACTTTCAACGTGTTTGATCTGCAAAGACTTACACTGCCTCTAAAGAGATGAGCTTTTCCTTTATCCTTCTTGTCTGCTCTTCCACATTCTCATGGGAGAATATACCAGAGCCTATGACAAACACATCTGCTAGTGCCACCTGTTGTATGTTTTCTTCCTTTATACCGCCGTCAATCTCTATGAGGATGTTGGGATTTATGCTGTTGACCATCTGCCTGAGTTTTTTAAGCCTGTCTATGGATCTCTCTATAAACTTTTGTCCACCAAAGCCTGG
This sequence comes from Hydrogenobacter sp., assembly GCA_023255875.1. Classification (GTDB taxonomy): domain Bacteria; phylum Aquificota; class Aquificia; order Aquificales; family Aquificaceae; genus Hydrogenobacter. The sequence continues at coordinate 8,592 of JAGDVY010000007.1, forward strand.
ATTTACAGACATGAGCAAGACAAAGTCTGCATAATGAAGGGCCTCCTCTATAGCATACAGAGATGTTCCCGGGTTTATTACCACACCTGCTTTAGCACCCAGGTCTTTTATCAGCTGTAGTGTCCTGTGTATGTGTGGGTTGTTCTCTATGTGCACACTCACCCAATTTGCTCCTGCCTTTATAAACTCAGGTATGTATCTGTCCGCATTTTCTATCATAAGATGTACATCTAAGGGTAATTTGCAGTGTTTTCTTATGCTTTCTACAAGCACGGGACCAAAGGTTATATTGGGAACAAAATGTCCATCCATCACATCAAGGTGTATAAGGTCCGCACCACCTCTTATTACCGCCTCTATTTGCTCACCCAACTTCCAAAAGTCCGCGGAAAGCACAGAGGGTGCAAGGAGTTTCATACTAACTATTTTAACTGTCTTTTAAAGGCAAAAACCCTCTGAAGGACAGTTATAAGAGAACCAAAAAGTATAACAAAAACGGATATCTCTATCATGTTAAGAGCTACCCCTACAAGTAATGTTAGCCATCTTTCTGTTCTTTCAAAAGTTCCCACATTTAGAGTGTGTCCAAGTCCCTCCGCTCTTGCTTTTGCGTAGCTTACGCCAAAAGAGAATACCAAAGCAAGTAGGGACAAAAAAGATAAGTACCTTTCCTCTGCTGAAAGGCTAATGGCTATGAAAGGTAAGGCATCAGAAAACCTATCTACAAGGGAGTCTAAAAAGGCACCAAAATCGCTTTTAGTTCCGCTTTTTCGTGCAAGAGAGCCATCTATGGCATCTGCCAGACCACCCAAAGCGAGGAATACAAAACTCCAAAAGTACATATGCCTGTAAAGAAATACAGAGCCTATTATCACAAAAACTAAACCTAGAAGAGTTATTGCGTTGGGATTTACGTGTGCTTTTGCAAGCACCGTCAAAAGAGGTTCCATGCTTCTCTCAAAGTGGGGTTTTATTTCTCTTACCAAATAACTCATTTCCTTCCCTTACGGCGAGGGAGGGATTCGAACCCCCGGTGGGCTTTGAACCCACAGCGATTTTCGAGACCGCCCCGTTCGTCCACTCCGGCACCTCGCCTGATATTAATTATAGCTTATCCAAACCTACCAGTTATGTAATCCTCTGTGAGCTTTTTATCTGGCTTTGTGAATATCTTTTCTGTGGGATTAAACTCTATGAGCTCACCAAGATACATAAAGCCTGTGTAATCGGATATCCTTGCAGCCTGTTGCATGTTGTGAGTGACTATAACTATGGTTACCTTCTTTTTGAGTTCTATTATGAGCTCTTCTATCTTTGCGGTGGATATGGGGTCAAGGGCTGAAGTGGGCTCGTCAAAGAGAAGAACCTCAGGCTCAACCGCTATAGCTCTTGCTATGCACAGTCTTTGCTGTTGTCCTCCTGATAGAGAAAAGGCACTATCCTTTAACCTGTCTTTTACTTCATCCCAAAGAGCAGAATCCTTCAAGGCTTGCTCTACTCTGTCCTTTAGCTCGCTTCCTTTTATGCCTTTTAACCTTAGTCCAAAAGCTACATTATCAAATATGGACATGGGGAAGGGGGTAGGCTTTTGAAACACCATACCTACCCTGCTCCTTAGGTCTATGAGATCCACATCTCTGTCAAAGATACTCTTATTATCAAGGAGTATGTCTCCCTCGTACCTATTTCCCGGATACAGATCGTGCATTCTGTTAAAACATCTTAGCAGAGTGGTCTTTCCACATCCAGATGGGCCTATCAGCGCGGTTATCCTTTTATCGTATATGGGCATGTTTATGTTTTTTAGGACTTGGTTTTTTCCGTAATAAAAGCTCAGATTTACTACCTTCATTCTCTCTTTCAGGGATGTCATAACTTCTGGCATGTATTACTCCTCCTTGTCCTTACTCCTTGTGAAGGAACGAACTATGTATGTTAAGGGTTTGATAAGATTACCGTGTAACACAAGTTTAGCTGTTATTGAAAGCAGAAGCACACCCATGGTGAGCACAAAAGCTGCCGCCCATGCTTGCTCGTGCCAGTATTTGTATGGTCCCATAACATAATCAAACATGGTAACGGTAAGGGAAGCTACAGGCTTCATGAGGTTTAGGTTCATGTAAGCATTGTTAAAAGAAGTAAATAGAAGGGGAGCGGTCTCTCCGGATATTCTGGCTACTCC
>JAGDVY010000026.1 GCA_023255875.1 Hydrogenobacter sp.
GATTCTGGTAGGCTACTTTTACTTTTCCGCTCTGCCTGTGATATACCAAGAGTTGTAGATCAAATCCTAATCCTTACCCAATCTGAGGACTACGAAACCAACCCAACCAAACAAGCCCAAGTCAAAGAACTTGAAAAACAAATAGACCAACTTGTATATCAACTTTATGGACTCACTCCAGAAGAGATAGCAATAATAGAAGGCAACACTTAGATCATTTCATCTAAAAAAGGTGTATATTTTTATAGCATGGTTTTGCGTTTGAGGATAAGAAGAGAAGACCCCCAAAAGGGAACATGCTATTACCAAACTTTTGAGATCCCCTACGAAGAGGGCATGACCTTTCTCTCTGCCTTCCAGAGGATAAAAGAGGAGTATGACGAGACGCTTACCTTTAGGCAGTTCTGTAGGGCAGGTATATGTGGCACTTGTACTGTGTATATAAACGGCTTTCCAAAGCTTGCTTGCAAGGAACAGGTCCTACCCTATGTCATCTCCAACACGGAGGTAATCGTAGAACCCCTCAAAGGCTTTAGGGTCATAAGGGACTTGGCGGTGGACAACGAGAAGGTAATAAGAAAGATAAAAGAGGTCAGGGCTTGGATAAAGGAGTATGCAGGAGACCCAAGGATACCCCCAGAGGTGAGCAAAAAGTTAGAAAGTTCCGCAGACTGCATACTGTGTTTTGCCTGCCAATCCTACTGCCCGCAAGTGATGGAAGAGGAATATGCAGGTCCCCTTATCTTTGCAAAGCTCTACAGGTTCTTAGAAGACCCAAGGGAAGAAAACAAAGAGGAGAGGCTCATTCAAGCACTTAGGGACGGCAAGCTCTACCACTGCCTTTCCTGTAATAAGTGCAATCATGTATGCCCAAAGGAGGTAGAACCCGCAACACTCATAAGGGAGCTTATGACACGCACCAAACTATAGGTTCATATCTCAAAGTCTTTTAAATACTTGGCTCTGGCAGGGTGTCTGAGTTTTCTTATAGCCTTTGTCTCTATCTGCCTTATCCTCTCTCTGGTGACATTGAACATCTTACCCACCTGCTCTAAGGTGTATTCTGTGCCATCCACAAGCCCATACCTGTACATGAGTATTTCTCTTTCCTTTTCTCCCAAGGTATTAAGCACCTTTATAAGCTGTTCTCTTAGAAGCTTTCTTGAGACTTGCTCTTCGGGTGATGGAACGCTCTTGTCTTCTATAAAATCTTTCAGGTGGGTTTCATCGTCATCTCCTATTGGTGTCTCAAGGGATATGGGTTCTTGGGAAGTTCTCATGACCTTTCTTGCCTTTTCTACGGATATGCCCAAGTATTTGGCTATCTCCTCTGGTAGAGGCTCACGCCCAAGTTCTTGAAAGAGCTTTTTGTGTGCCTTTGTGATGTCATTGATGGTCTCTATCATATGTACAGGTATTCTTATGGTTCTTGCTTGATCCGCTATAGCCCTTGTTATAGCCTGTCTTATCCACCAAGTGGCGTAGGTAGAGAACTTATAACCTTTCCTGTAGTCATACTTATCCACCGCTTTCATAAGCCCTATGTTACCTTCTTGTATGAGGTCCAAAAAGTGCAAGCCCCTATTTACATACTTTTTGGCTATGGATACCACAAGCCTTAGGTTGCACTTTACCATAACCTGTTTTGCTTTGGTTACCTTGGTTCTGCCCTCCCTTATGATGTTCATCACTCTGTCTAACTCCTCAGGAAGAACTCCCAACTCTTTTCTTAGCTCTTTTACTTCCTTCTCAAGGCTTAAGTATTCGCTTCTCAGAACTTGGAACTTGGCAAAGCTGTATCCTGCCCTTTCCGCCTTGAGCTGTAAGTTTTGATCGTAATCGTAGGACTTTATAAGCTCCTCTATATCTGGGTGTATGCTTTCTAACTTTTGCTTTCTAATTTCGTACTCTCTTAACTTCTTTGTGTATTTGTTGTAAAGGTTCAATAGCTCATCTGCTATCTTTTCAAACTTTGAGTATTTTAGTTTCATGTCTTTTAGAACTCTGTTCATCTTGGCATGCCTTTTGAGGTACTCCTTCTTATACTCGGGTGTTCCGTATCTTAGGTAAAGTTCCCTCCAAGTCATAGCTTCTTTGTAAGCTTTGGCAAGCTCAAGCCCCTTTTCCATAAAGTACCTTTCAAGCTGTTCGTGGCTCTCTTCATACTCTTCTACCGTCTTACTGTCATCCAAGGTGTCCATAATGTCTATGGCTTTAATCTTTCCGTTACAGACATTTCCCCACTCCCTTAGCACTCTGTCTATGAGGAAGGAAGTTCTTAAAAGTCCGCGTCTCATGATCTTTCTACCCATTTCTATCTGCTTTGCGTACATGATCTCCTCTTCCCTTTTGAGTAGAGGTATTTTCCCCATCTCCCTTAGATATAGCTTTACTGGATCGCCATCTCTGGTGCTAAGAAGGAGGTTGTCCGCTGATACAGTAAACTCATCACCGCTTTCTATCCCCTCTGTGAATTCTTCGCTTTCTACTATCTTTATACCCCTTTCCTGAAGGAAGTCCATTATCTCTTCGTATACCTCTGGGTCTGTGACCTCTTCTCCTAAGGCATCGTTGAGCTCATCGTAGGTTATATAACCTTTTTCGCCAAGCTCCATGAGCTTTTGTAGGTTATCCTTACTCAGCATGCCTTACCTCCTTCCTTAAATTTTATATAATATAAGCTTTTGGGACCTCCTTACAACACCAAAAGTCCGTCTCTCATCTGGATTATCCTATCTGCCCTTTCTGCCAGATCAAGTTCGTGGGTAACCATAACCACAGTAGTGCCCGAGCTGTTTATCTCTTGTAATATCTGCATGACTATTTGGGTATTTTTGCTATCTAAGTTTCCTGTGGGTTCATCTGCCAATATCACTTCTGGGTTGTTGGCTAAGGCTCTGGCTATGGCTGTTCTTTGCATCTCACCACCAGATACTTGGTAAATTTTCCTCTTCTCTTTGCCACCAAGTCCCAGCCTTTTGAGAAGTTCATAAGCTCTTTCTTCTGCTTCATCTTTGGGTACGCCCTTTTTAATTAAAGGGATCATGACGTTCTCAAGCAGGTTAAATTCAGGAAGTAGGTAATGAAACTGAAAAACAAAACCTATGTTTTCATTCCTTATCTTAGACACCGTCTTTTGGTCCAAGGAGCTAACCTCATGCCCGTTGAAGATGACCCTACCCTCTGTGGGAAAGTCAAGAAGTCCCATTATGTAAAGCAAAGAGCTTTTTCCAGAACCAGAAGCACCTATGATAGCTAAGAACTCGCCTTTATAAACCTTTAGGTCTATGCCCTTTAGTATTTCTTCGTTTCTTATTCTCTTTTTTACATTAATAAGCTCTATCAGCACCATCAGGCACTTCTAAATATATCTACGGGATTTAGCTTGCTTGCCCTATAAGAGGGGTAAAAACTGGCAATAAAGGAGAAGAACATGGAAAACACAAAAGCATAAAAGTAGTATATGGGTCTTCTATCTAATATAAAGCCCTTTGTCCTTATGAGCCCTTCCACATCAAGCCTTACAGAAGACAGATACTCCTGAAGCGCATATCCCAATATAAACCCAAGTATAGCTCCCAAAAAGCCTATAGCTAACCCTTGACTGAGGAATATGAAAAGTATGTCCCTTCTGCTGTATCCTATTGCCATGAGTATGGCTATATCTTTTTTCTTTTCTAAAACGGTCATCATAATGATGTTAAAGATGCCAAAAGCGGAAACTATCAGTATGGCAAAGACTATCATGTAGGTTATGATGTTCTGTATCTTGAATATCTGAAGGAAGTTTATATAGGCTCTCTGCCAGCTCTCCACATCATACTTTAGGTGTTTTTGAAGCTCTAAGGCTATCTTTTGAGCGTCATTTACGTCTTTTACCTTTATGACTATCTCATTCACCTCGTCAATTCTGTCTGTGAGTGCCTGAAGTGTGTTTATGTGCATATACACCCTTGTGTTGTCTATGTTAGTTATGCCCGAATTGAAAAAATCCTCTACTTTTAGCAAGGCGATGCGACCATTTGCCAAAGAGAGTATCACCTTCTTACCCGTGTCCTTTATGCCCAAGTCCTTGGCTACAAGCTTACCAACTATTATGGCGTCCCGATTGGTCTTGAGCCTTTCCAATCTTTTGTTTTCAAGAAACCTGTTTATTACAGATGCCTTTGGTTCCATGTCAGGGTCTATACCTATAAGCGTGACGGGTTTTTCCTTAGCACCGTATTTGAGAATACCTCTAACCACCAAATGCACCGCTACACCTTCCACATCCTGCCTTTTTTGTATGTCTTTGATTATGTCCCTCCAGCCTATTATCTTGTCCTTTTCTTTGGGTTTATTTCCATAAACTTCCCAAAGGGAGTTGGGATCTACTTTCTTTACTATCCTGTCTTCATCTTGATACTCCTTTGGCTTTATACTTATGTGGGCTTCTAAGTCTATAACTTGTTGGATAAAGTAGTTTTGAAATCCAAACATAAGAGAACTCATAACTATTAGCGCACAGACTCCTATGGCAACACCTGCTACAGAGACAAGGGTCTGCCTTTTCCTCTCAAGTAGGAGCTTGTAAGCTACAAAGATCACATGATTCATTCTACAATCACCTTATCTCCCTTCTTTAGTCCTTCAATAACTTCAAGGTAGCCATCTATCTGCTGTCCCACTTTGACGGGCACTTTGACCTTTCTGACCCTTTCGTACTTATATACATATCCGTCTTTGTAAGCGGAGATGGGTATGACCAGGGCTTTTTTCTCTTCTACCAATATGTTAGCTTCCACGGTGGCACCTGCTGGAACTTCTGGAGGCAAATTAGCTAATGCCTTTACCTCAACTGTCTTTTTGTTTTTGTCCAACTCTTTCTTTACAAGCACCACCTTACCCTCAAACACCTTATCTGGATAAACATCAAGGGAGAGAAACACCTTCATACCTTCTTTTATCATACCCGCATACTCCTCATCCACATCAAGCAGGACCTCTTTTTCTTTATCTTGTCCTACGCTGAAAAGTCTGTTATCGCTCATGTGGTTTATATAGTCCCCTACTTCCACATATTTGTTTAACACTACTCCGTCAATGGGACTTCTTATGGAGTACCTTTCTATCTCTCTTTTTATCCTCTCTATGCTCGCATACAAAGTTCTCTCTTCTGACCTAAGGGAAGTTATGGCATCTTCGTATATGGCGAGTGTTCTTTTGTATTCACTTTTAGCGTTTTCGTAGGATCTTTTTGCCTCTTCGTACTGCTCCCTTGGTATAAGTCCCCTTTCTGAAAGGCTTTTTCTCCTTTCAAGATACCTTTGAGCTTGTTCCATGTTTCTTTTGGCTATATCCACCTGCTCCTGCAAGCTCTTTCTGTAATCTGAATCTTCTTTTAGCCTCTCTCTTACTAGCTTTAGTCTTTCTTCAGCCTCTTTGAGTGAAGCAAGCAGTGGTCCTGGGTCTATAACTGCGAGTATCTGTCCCCTCTTTACTTTATCCCCTTCTTTTACCCTAATCTCCTGCACATATCCAGATACCTCAGACTTTACTATCACGTAATTTACTGGCTTCACATAGCCAGAGGCATAAACCACCTTCTTTATGGGTCTTTCCTCTACTACAAAAACCTTAACCTTATTGCTTCTATTTAAAAACACCAAAAGAAGCGCAACAGAAGATAAGACAAAGAAAGGAAAAAGCAACTTTTTCATAGGTCAAGTAGTATAATACAAGTATTGTGCCGTTAAAACCATGTTTTTGCAAGAAAAAGGGACTGAGTTAGCCTGCAAAAAGTTAGAAGAGGTAGAGATCAGAATAAGAAAGGCATGTGAAAGGGCAAAAAGAAAGCGAGAGGAAGTTATCTTACTTGGAGCTTCTAAAAGCGTTTCCTCATCAAAAATAAAAGAATACTATCAGTGTGGGCTTTCTGTGTTTGGAGAGAACAGGGTACAAGAGTTTCTAAAAAAGTACGAGGATCTAAAAGACCTAAGTATAGACTGGCATTTTATAGGCACGCTCCAAAGCAACAAAGTAAAGTACATAATAGACAAAGTGAGTCTCATACACTCTTTGGACAGAGAAAGTTTGGCGCAAGAGATAAACAAAAGATCACAAGCCATAGGCAAAATTCAGGAAGTTCTTATAGAGGTGAATATAGGAGAGGAAGCATCAAAAGGTGGGTTAAAGCCAGAGGAACTTTTTAGCTTTTATGAACGCGTGCTTACCTTTAACAACATAAAAGTATTAGGACTTATGTGTATCCCACCCTACAAAGAAGACCCAAATGAGGTAAGACCTTACTTTGAGAAGCTCAGAAAACTCAAAGAAAAGCTTGAGTGGGAATTTTCTGTAAAGCTTCCTCACCTTTCTATGGGTATGTCCCATGACTTTGAGGTAGCCATAGAAGAGGGTGCTACCATAGTGCGCATAGGTACTTTACTGTTTGGAAAGAGAACTTGATCAAGCTTATATTTATTATGTGATGGAACGCATATTTGCATGGGGTCTTAACTTTAAAACCGCTCCCATAGAGTATAGAGAAAAGCTTGCCTGTAATAAAGACGAAACTACTTACCTACTTAGAGTTCTCAAGACTATAACAGGTGTAAAGGAAATAATGCTTTTGTCCACCTGCAACAGGGTGGAAATATACACTGTTGCTGAACATTTGGGTGCTATAGAGGAGCTAATTGATACCTTGCTTGAACTCAAAGGTGTTAGCAAAGAAATAAAGAAATACTCTTTTCTTTTGGAAGGAAAGGAGGCTCTATTCCACATATTTAAAGTAGCCTCAAGTCTTGACTCTATGGTTATAGGTGAAACTCAGATAACCTCCCAGTTTAAAGAAGCTTTCCGAATTGCTAAAGAGACAGGCACTACTGGAAAGATCCTAAACAGGATTTATGAAAAGGCTCTTAGAACCGCAAAGAGGGTAAGAACAGAAACGGGTATAAGCAAAAATGCGGTATCTGTAAGTTACGTTGCTGTGGAGCTCGCAAGAAAGATATTTGGAGACCTAAAGAAAGTAAAGGTACTCCTTGTGGGTGCTGGCGAGATGGGAGAGCTCTGTGCCAGGTATCTTAAAAAGCTTCAGGCGAGTCTTTTTATAACTAACAGGACATATGAAAAAGCGGTAGAACTTGCTCAGGAACTTGAAGGGCATGCCCTTAGGTTTGAGAGTCTTGAAGATTACCTTCACGAGTTTGAGATAGTTATACTCTCCACAAGCTCCAAAGAGCCTATACTGAAAAAAGAGACTGTCAAAAAAGCTATAAAGCTGAGGAACTATAAACCCATGTTTATCATAGATATATCCGTACCAAGAAACGCAGACCCTTCCATAAACGACTTAGATGAAGTTTTCCTCTACAACATAGATGACCTAAAAAGCGTAGCGGAAAAAAATTTATCAGAGAGGTTAAAAGAGAAAGAAAAGGGAGAGATCATAGTTTGGGATGAAGTGGAAAAGTTCGTAAGGTGGCTTGAACTTCTCAAGGTAGAAAGCTACATCATAAAGATAAAGGAAACTTGGAGCGATGTGGAACTAAGAGAGCCCAAGGTAAGAAAGCTTATCCACTCTGCCATAGAAGAGATAAGAAAACAACCCTCTCTTGCAGAAAGATTGTTTAAAATATTCGTTGAGGAGGTAGATAATGGAAACGCGCTCAGAAGGTTATCCTATGTCCATAACAGAGCTGATGGAACTTGAATCTGAGTATTCTATAAAAGCCTACATACTCATAAAGGCGGATCCAAGAGAGATACCCTCCATCATGTTGGCTCTTTCCACCTTTGAGGGGGTAAGAACCGCAGATGTGGTAACAGGACCGTATGACATAATAGTCTTTGCAGAACTTCGTAATCAAGATGAACTTGGTAGATTAGTTATAAACAAGATACATTCCTTAGAAGGTGTAAAGGAAGCTCTCACCTGCGTGGTAGTTAAGATATGAAATATCCACAGGTGATGGAATATGAAGACAGAATAGTGGTCATATACTCTTTTGAAGAACCCGCTTACAATCAAGAGGACGATGGAGTTGTGCTTTACTACTCAAAGAAGGGAGAGATAGTCAAAATTATAATAAAAAAAGATGATAAGCACCACATCATATACTTCTGAAAGTCTTATCATAGAGGGAGGTTTCAAGCTAAAGGGAAAGGTAAGGATCTCGGGATCTAAAAACGCGTCATTACCCATAATTATGAGCACACTGCTTACCAAAGAGACCTGCCATATAGAAGATGTACCAGACCTGCTTGATGTTAAAAACAGTGTGGAACTTCTGCGTTTGCTTGGCGCACAGGTAATACAAGGTCCTAACTTTCTGACTATTGATGCATCAAAAGTAAATAGTTATATAGCACCCGACTACTTAGTAAGGAGGATGAGGGCTTCTGTACTCGCTATGGGACCTCTTTTGGCACGCTTTAAAAAGGCGGTGGTTGCAATGCCAGGTGGCTGTTCCATAGGTGTGAGGGCTATAGATCAACATCTGAAAGTCTTTGAAAAAGCAGGGGCACACATAAAAGTTCAACATGGGTACATCCACTTAGAGCTAAAAGACATAAAACCCGTTGAATACACCTTTGAAGTGGTGACTGTAACGGGCACAGAGAACGCTCTTATGTTCCTAAGCATGTGTGAAAAGAGGAGCATACTCAGAAATATAGCCATAGAGCCAGAGGTTATGGACCTGATAGAAGTTTTAAGAAAGATGGGAGCAAGCATACAGGTAGAGGGTAGAACTGCCATAATTAGGGGTTGTTCTGAACTTGGAGGCTTCACTCACAGAGTCATACCCGACAGAATAGAGGCTGGTACTTTTTTAGTGGCGGGTTTTATGACTAAAGGGGATATAGAGCTTGAGAATGTCCGCGTTGACCATCTTGGTAGCGTTATAGAGAAGCTCAAAGAGGCAGGGGCGCACATAGAGGTGTATGGAACTGATAGGATAAGAGTTTATTCAAAAGGAAATGGCATAAAACCCCTTTCTATTTCTACTTCGGAGTATCCTGGTTTTCCCACAGATATGCAGGCTCAGTTTATGGCTATGTGCTGTTTGGCAGATGGTTGGTCAGACATAACAGAGAACATCTTTGAAAATAGGTTTCAGCACGTGGCAGAACTAAAAAGGATGGGTGCAGACATATATGTAAAGGGTAGGACCGCTTTTATAAGAGGTGTAGAAAAGCTCACAGGTGCGGAGGTCTTCTCTACCGATCTTAGGGCTTCTGCTAGTTTAGTACTTGCGGGCCTTGTAGCAGAAGGAAAAACTATCGTAAGAGACATATACCACCTTGATAGAGGCTATGAGAGGCTGGATGAAAAGCTAAGAAACCTTGGAGCGCTAATAGAGAGAAAGGCATCGTATGAATGAGCATATACTGATCGTAGGTCTTGGAAACATGGGAAGGAAGTACCTTTCCAAGTTGGAAGAGCTGGGACACAAGATTGTAGCTTGCGATATAGACCCTCAAAAGGCTACAGATAAGCACCCTTTTTATTGCCACCTGGGTGAAGTGAAAGAAGAGCTAAAGGCAGTTATAGTTGCCATAGATCCCGCATCTCACGTTAGCGTATCGGAAAACTTCCTAAAGAAGGGCATTCCCGTTCTTCTTGAAAAACCACCCGCTCTTAGCACAGAAGAGTTTGAAAGAATATACCACTACCCTAATCTCTATGTGTCCGAGATAGAAACTTTCTCTTCATGCTTGAAATTTTTTCCAAAGGAGGTAGAGAGCATCCAGATAGAAAGGTTAGGAAAAGGAAAAGGTTACATATCCCCTCTATGGGACCTTGCATGGCATGACCTTTACTTACTTCAGCTGTTTTTCAAAGACATAAAAGTAGAAAAGCTTAACATAAACAAGGTGTGGGAACTTCAAGGCAGGGCAGATGATGTGCCTTTTTCTATAAGGACCGCATGGCAGTACCCAGAACCATCACGAAGATGGATCATAAACGGTGGTCAAGTAATACTTGATTTTGCAAAAGAAGAGGTATGGGTAGACAATAGACTCGTTCATAAGGAAGAAAAGAGGGACAAGTTGAGACTAATGTTAGAGAGCTTTATAGAAGGAGAGTTTGATCACAAAAGCAGAGAAAGAGCCAAAAAGAACCTTATGCTTTTGGAACAATATAACAATGAATGACAAGCGTCTGTCCATCTTTGGGGGTTTTTGCAAGATGGGAGGTGGACAGGAAATTTTTTTCACTTGACACACACATGAGTTTTGGGTACATTATTAGCGTAGCCATATGGCTGTAAAACTTGACAACTGAATATGTTTTGCGATCCTTTGGGGTTTTTAAGCCCACTGTGT
>JAGDVY010000015.1 GCA_023255875.1 Hydrogenobacter sp.
TATTAAAGCCCATAGCGGACACCTTCAGAGAACAGTTTTACACAGAAAGGCTTTACCACAAGGTGATCGCTAAAGGTTATCTGATGGTATCTAAGGGCTTGCACATTTTTATGGAGAGACAGTTTATAGATGGTACAGTAAACAGCGCATACTACAGCGCGCAGTTTTTGGGTAGCTTTTTAACGCTGTTCCAAAGAGGCAAGATAAATCATTACAGTCTTTTTATATACATAGGTTTTGTTCTTATGCTTCTTCTAATAATCTTCTGGAGGTGATGGATGTTAAGCGTGGCCATATTCCTACCTCTGCTTGCTGGTATATTGGTACTTTTAGTAAGGCAGGAGAAGTTTTCCAAGATTTTATCCCTAATTACTTCAGGCGTAGTGCTTCTGATTGTAACTTACCTATTTCTTGGCTTTGACTGGAACAAGGCGGGTTTTCAGTATGAGACCAAGTACCCATGGATACCAACGCTGGGGATCTCCTATCATGTAGGCGTTGATGGCATGGCAATATCTCTACTACTAATGACCGCTATCATGTTCCTTGCGTCTTTTATCTGGTCTTGGAAAATAGAAGATAGACCCAACCTGTATTATGCTCTATTTTTGATACTTGAGACTGCGTGTTTGGGTGTCTTTTCCGCTCTTGACTTCTTCCTCTTTTACTTATTCTGGGAAGGTATGCTCATCCCCATGTACTTCATTATAGGCCTGTGGGGGCACGAAAGGAAGGTTTATGCTGCCAACAAGTTTTTTGTTTATACCTTTTTTGGTAGTTTGTTCTTACTTTTGGGTATAGCGTCTTTGATAGCTTACGCATACATAAACACAGGGCAGATATCCTTTGATTACACATTTCACAGAAACTTTAGCTATCCTCTTTGGCTACAACTTTTAGCTTTCTTGCTTTTTGGAATAGGTTTTGCGGTAAAGATCCCCATGTGGCCTGTCCACACTTGGCTTCCTGATGCTCACGTGGAAGCTCCTACCGCAGGCTCTGTGATACTTGCAGCAGTGCTTCTTAAGATGGGCACTTACGGCTTTGTGCGCTACTCTTTACCTCTCTTTCCAGAAGCCAGCAAATACTATGTTCCCCTTATCTTTACGCTCAGCATTATAGCCATCATATACACTGCCATGATGGCAATAGCTCAAACCCACATAAAAAGGCTTATAGCTTACTCTTCTATAAGCCACATGGGTGTAGTTACTTTGGGCACTTTTGCTTCTGACATAAATGCCTTAAATGGTGCCATATACATGATGATCGCTCACGGTCTATCTTCTGCAGCGCTCTTTATGTCCGCAGGCTTTATATACGACAGGATACACAGCTATCATATGGATGACCTTGGAGGCCTTGCCAGATACCTACCAAAACTTGCGGTAGTTTTTATGATAAGCGGTCTTGCGGGAATAGGGTTCCCTGGACTTGCTGGTTTTGTGGCAGAGTTTTTGGTATTTTTGGGCACTTTCAAGAACTTTCCTCTTTGGGCTTTTATAGCGGGAACTGGTATGATACTCAGCGCTGCATACTTCCTGTACATGTATAAAAGGGTTATGTTTGAGGAAGAAACCATATCAGAGTACAGGCTTGAAAAGTGGAAACATCTTAAGGATTTAGAACTTCATCATTTTATACCCTTTGTGATCATATTAGCTTGTGCTTTCCTGCTGGGGCTATATCCTCTACCTTTCGTTAAAATAGTGGAACAAACTTCAAGATACGTTTTAGGGGGCTAAAGGTGAACTGGAATGCTATTCTGCCCGAACTTCTGCTTTCAATAGGTATCCTTGTGGTGTTCTTTCTTGAACTTTTCTTGAGTAAAAAATACTACAAATTCCTTGTTTTTGTAGCAGGGATTGTTCCCCTACTGAGTGTGCTTTCCTTGTTTTTAGTGCAAACGCCTGCTCAAGCTTTCTTTGGTGTTCTTTACACAGACACATATAGCCTTATCGCCAAGGGTTTGATATACCTTATCACTGGTTTGAGTCTTTTTGCAAGCTATGACTACTTTCTCAAAAAAGGTTCAGAGTATGGTGAGCTTGCATATCTTGTTCTTGTATCTTCCTTAGGGCTTTCTCTTCTTGTCTCTTCTGCTAACTTGGCACTTCTCTTTTTATCCTTGGAACTTGCATCAATAACCATGTACATACTCATAGGCACTTTTAAAGGAGAATACCTCTCAAAGGAAGCCTCTTATAAGTATCTAGTTATAGGTAGTATAGGTACCGCTATGTTAGCTTTTGGAAGTGCCTTTTATTACGGTGCGGTGGGTAGTCTAACCCTCAAGCAATACTCACAAGACAACACCCTTTTCCTACTGGGTATGTTTTTGATCCTTTCCGCTTTGGCTCTTAAGGTTTCTTCTGTTCCCTTTCACTTTTGGACACCAGATGCCTATGAAGGAGCTCCTACACCTATAACAGCTTACATATCAACAGCTCCTAAGATAGCTCTCTACTTCCTGCTTTCTAAGATGGCTATGCTCTTCTCACAGATGAAAGCGTGGGTGCTTTTAGTGATTATTCTTTCTGTTCTTTCCATGTTCTACGCTGGACTAATAGCCTATGTTCAGAGGTCTGTAAAGAGGCTTTTGGCATACTCTTCTGTAGCGCACGCAGGCTATTTTCTGTTAGGTGTAATTGTATGGGATAAATTCCTAAACTCCGCTATGCTCTTTTACCTATCAGTTTATGCCTTTGCGGTTCTTGGCTCTTTTGTAGTACTTACGGTCCTTGAAAAGAGGGAGAACTTTACACACCACTTTATGGACTATAGAGGACTTGGAAGATACGATACGCTTTTAGCGGTACTTTTATCTCTCTTTCTCTTTGCCATGATAGGCATACCACCCATGGCTCTCTTTATAGGCAAGTTGGGAATCTTTGCAGGTCTTGTAAAGCTGGATCTTTTGCCTTTGGCTTTACTCTTTCTGCTTGCAAGCCTTATATCCACAGGATACTATCTTAAGGTGATAGTTTATATGTTTATGGAAGGAAGTGAAAGAAAGTGGCAAAAGGTAGAAGTATCTGTAGGAGAAGCCTTTGTTATATTAGTGTGTGCGATAGCTGTAGTGTTTTTAGGTCTTTTCCCTAACGTTCTTTATGAGCTTATACTCAAAGGGCTATGATGCTCAAAGTCCTTCCAGTGGGATTGCTTTCTGTGAACTGCTGTATCTTGGTTGATGAGGAGGAAGGCAAGGCTATTGTGTTTGATCCTGGTGCGGACGCACAAAAGATAGAAAAGGAGCTTGAAGGGCTTGAGCTCACTGCCATAGTATGTACGCACGGGCATATAGACCATGTGGGTCATGTAAGAACTCTCAAAGAAAAGTATCACGTACCCTTTTACCTACACAAAGAAGACATCTATCTTATAAACGATCCCATATGGCCAGGATTTGAAAAACACATAGGTGCTAATCTTCCGTGTCCTGAACCTGACGAATTGTTAGAAGATGGAAAGGAAATAAAGGTAGGTAAGATCACTCTTAGAGTACTTCATACACCGGGACATACACCCGGACTCTGCTGTCTTTACGCTCCAGAGCATAACCTTCTTATTGCAGGAGACCTCCTTTTCAAAGGTAGCGTAGGAAGATGGGACCTACCAGGTGGCAGTTTAGAAGATCTTAAAAAATCCCTGCAGAGGGTGTTTAGCGAGCTTCCTGATGATACCTTAGTGGTTTGCGGACACTACGAAGAGACCACCATAGGACACGAGAGAGTTTTCAATCCTTACTTGAGGGGTCTGTTTTGAGGGTAGCGGTCATAGATATAGGTTCTTACTCTTGCAGGCTCAGTATAGGGAGTATAGAAAATGAGCTTGAGATTATCTACGAAGAAGGTAATATAACCGCTCTAAGTGAAGGTGTCAAAAGCTCTGGACTTTTAAAGAAAGAGAAAATGGAATATACCATCGGTGTGTTAAAGGATTACATAAATAAAGCCAAAGAGTTTAAGGTGGATAGCATAGTTGCGGTAGGCACACAGGCTCTTAGGATAGCAAAAAACGCTCAAGAGTTTATTAGCATGGCAAAAGAGAGCCTTGGCTTAGAAGTAAAGGTGATCAGTCCAGAAGAAGAGGGCAGATACTCCTTCCTTGCGGTAGGATACTCTCTAAAGCCCGAAGGTAAGTTTTGCATAATAGACCAAGGAGGAGGATCAACGGAGTATGTGTGCGGTCAGGACCTTATGCCAGAAAAAGTAGTCTCTTTACCTTTTGGTATAGTGAACTTAACAGAAGAGTTTATACATAACGACCCGCCTCTTAACTACGAGCTTGAGTCCCTAAAGAACTTTTTAGATGAGCAGATAAGGGAAGTAAAGGAAGACTGCCAAACTTTGGTAGGCTTGGGAGGTACTATAACCACCATTGCTGCCATAGAATACGGAGTTTTTCCTTACAAAGGTCACATGGTGCATGGCAAAAGGCTCAGTCTTGATAGTGTCATGTTCTGGCTTGAGACCCTAAGTTCCATGAAGGAAGAGCAAAGGATAAAGAGCTTCCCTCAGATAGAGCCAAAGAGAGCAAAGGTTATCATACCAGGAATAGTCATATTTTACAGGAGCATGGTGATGTTTGGAAAGAAGGAGATACTCGTGAGTGATTGGGGACTCAAGGAAGGCATAATCGTTGATGAGTATTTAAAAAGAAAAAAAGAGAAAGAGAAGGGAAGTGAGTAGGGGCTTGATAGCTTCTAAAAGATCCACTGAAACTGTAGGGTCACCGTATCGTTGTTTATGCCTACCTGTTTTATCTTCCCAAGGCTTGACCTGTCTTGACCTGCTTTGAGTTGGTTGGTACCTACAAAGTTGGTAGTATCTCCATACAGTTTTGCGTTTGCACCGCTACCTACCTGAACTATCTGAGATTTGTACTCTGAGTAGCTAATGTAAGGTTCAAACTTATGCACCGCATTAGGGTTTATCATATAGCCAGCTTTAACAAGCCAAAAGTCGTTCTTTATACTCCTTCCAGGATGCAGGTTGTTAACTTCACCTGACCTACCTCAGCCACAATCGCTAAATACACCCACCTTAAAGAAGCGTTTATCCTGTCTAAATCTATATTATCGTAGGCTCTTTGAAACTAGGCACTCTTGGATAACCCAAATGCAAGTCAAAGGTTATTCCTTTTGTATCCGTTGTTGCATATGTAGTATTCAACACCGTAAAATGTCAAGTCCTTTTCTCTTCTTGCAAGTTCCGAAACATTTATGGGTTCATTCTACCAAGGGCTTCCCGAAAGGTCCTTCACGAAGAACTTTATACCAGGACCATGTGCCACTACCACTATCTTTATCTTGAAAGGATCGTTGTTGTACACAGAGAGATGATTACCTAAGCGTGCTTCTTGTGGAAAATCACAGTAGTAAACAACCGCTATAGGCGTGTCTTTTTTTTAAAAATCACTGGGATTAATCTTAGCAGGTCAGAATGAGCTAACTTATATACGCTTAGTGAGAAATTCCAAACTGTCAAATAATTGCTTTTAAAGTAATGCAACACATAGAAGACGACGAAAGAAAAACTAAGGCAGGAAGAAAGCTAAAAGTCTCCAATGCCCAAATAGCCACTCTTTTTTTCATCTCCTTCCTCAGTAAGAGCTTTTTGGGGACGGAGTTATTTCAAAGATCCATGAGCATGACCACTCAGATATCTACCTTTATAGGAGAGGTTTGACAGGACTTATATGTAGTCTAGAGCAAAGATAGACTAACTTAACTTGCCGAAGGCTTGAAAAAAGCTTAATATTTAAGTTATGTTAGATTCCATAAAAGAAACTGACAGACTTGAAGGTATCTTCCTTGAGGTGCTTGATGACATATCCAAAAAGGAGCTTATCCTTTATCTCCTTTGCTATATCCAGCTTGTAAGGAAGTTAGGCAATGTTAACATTCCGTTGGACCAATTTTTGAGGTGTGCCAGCAGGAACTTTATCAGCATGAGAAACTCTTGGAAAGACGTACTGACAGAGATGAACATCTTTTTCATCAATGACCTATATGGCAATATCTACACTGGCAAAGACATATACCGCGTAGATGAGAAAGGCTTTTACTTCATAAGCATAGATCATAAGTACTGCAGAGACCTAAGCTCCTTTAGCTCAAAAGTTGCCAAATATTGGGGAGTGGTAAATAAACTATCTCATTATGGTAGAAGTATGACGCCCTACGATGCGGTGTATGTGTCTGCTATTATGTTCAACGAAGGACTCTACGATGAGCTTTTAAGCTACTGTGAGTTTCAGAAAGAGAGGTTTAGAAAAGAAGCTGACTTTTTTGATGCGTTATCATCTCTATCCTTAGCTTATAGGAAAAAGAAAGATGCAGTAGAATACATAAACCAATGCCTCAAAAAAATAGCTCCTTTGGGTGATGTTTACTACAGTATAAACCTTGAAAAGCTAAAAAAGGATCTTTCAAAACTTCTAAAAAAACTTCAAAAGGGCAAATCTTTAGAGAACATTAAGATAGAGTTTGTAAATGGAGAAAAAAATAAAGAATCCACATGGAGGAAGCTTATAAAGAGTATAAGGAACTTCTTTAAAAGGATGAAAGGAGGCAAAAGATGGACTTTAACAATCTCAGAAACAGCTTACTACTATTCCATAGAGGATTGCTCGAAAAAGCGGAAAAACTTCCTGACGGAAAGTTAAAGGAGGCATACCTGCGTACCGCAAAGTATCTCAAGGATGTAAAGTTTTATCTTTATCAGTTTGACCTTGCTATGAAAGAGATAAAGGAGCTTGAAAAAGAGAAAAATGAAAGTCATTGATGTTTAAAGACTTTTCTGATCCCATATATGGCTTTGTGAGGGTGGAAGATCATGAGCTAAAGGTGATAGATTCTGTGTATTTTCAAAGATTAAGGTACATAAAACAGCTTGGCGTGGCTTATCTTGTCTTTCCATCTGCACATCACACACGCTTTGAACACTCAATAGGAGTTATGGAACTTGCCACGCGCATATACAACAGTTTGGGTCTAAAAGACAAAAGACTTTTGCAGATAGTTAGATTGGCTGGGCTCTTGCACGATATAGGACACCCACCTTTTTCACACACTACAGAAGTTCTTTTGGGAGACAAGAGCCACGAAGATGTGGGCTACAAAGCTATAACAGAAGGTCCTGTAGGAGAGATACTAAAGAGAGAAGGCTTTTCTTATGATGAAATTGAGCTTATAGCAAGGCTTGCCTTCAAAAGATACAAAGATGATCAAGAAAAACTTCTTTCTGGCATAATAACGGGCGAGTTTGGAGCGGACAGGATGGACTATCTTAGAAGAGATGCCTACTTTTGTGGAACACACTACGGATTTTTTGATTACGAGAGACTCCTAAATCACATTGATCTAATAGAGGGCAAAAAAACGGTAAATATCAGTGCCATAAGGACCTTAGAGAGCTTCTTCCTTGGGCGCTATTTCATGTACGCTCAGATTTACTTCCACAAAGTAGTGAGAATACTCAACATACACCTTCTTGAGCTGATAGAGAAATTTTTTAGAAAGGATCAATTTTTAAATATGAACTCTCTTATGAGTATAACAGACGGAGAGCTCCTTGGGGTAGCCTTAAAGGATCCGGACAACATATACATAAAAAGACTCATAGGTAGGGAACACTTCCGAGAGGTATTTAGTACAAACTCCTATGAGGAGTTCCAAGAGGTGAAAAAGGAGCTAATATCACGGTATGAACCTGATGTGCTACGGTTTGATGTGGCACGTAAAAAGGTGATGGACGATGATGTGCTAATCTCTAAGAACGGCACCCTCGTGTCTTTGAGGGAAGTCTCAGATATAATATCCCATCTAAAAGACATTGAAATCTACAGGGTCTATGCAGAAAAGTCCCTAAAAGATGAGATAAGAAAGCTTTTAGTCTCAAAAGGATACCATGGTAAGCCTTAGGTATATAACCCTTTTTTTGGTGCATCTGTGTGCTTTGGTGGGAGCGTTATCTTTATATGGCGTTGCGGAGCAGGTATTTTATGTTCTCTTCCTCTTTTTGTATGCTGTAGGTATATACGCAGACGTAAAAGAACATTACCCTATAAAAAGATGGATCCTAAACACCTTTGCGGTGATTTTATCTTTATACTTCTTGTCTTTTATAAGCTTAGATGACTTGCTAAAGCCCTTTGCCAACGCTGTGCTTTTGCTTCTTGCGGTGAAGAGTCTTGAGGAAAAAAAACCCAGAGACCTGTATCAGATACTACTTCTTAGCCTTTTTGCAGTATCCATATCTACCGTTTATAACCTGAGCATAAGTTTTGCTTTTTTGCTTCTACTTGAGATAGCTCTTGGTGTTTCCTCTTTAGTTTTCATAAATCTTTACAGAAGTGTGGGTAATAGAGTAGTTAGTAAAAACGTAATTAAGGTTTATGCTTTAGTTTCCGTAGCCTTTTTCTTAGGGGTGAGCTTTTTAACACTGCCTTTCTTCTTTTTGCTTCCAAGGACCCAAACACCTATTTTTGACTTTTTTGGAAGGGTAGGCTCAGGGCTAAAGACAGGCATAGCGGATAGTGTGGTTTTGGGCAAGGTAGGACAGATACAACAAGATAACACGGTAGCCTTCAGAGTTTATGGTCTTCCCAAAGGTTTAAAAGATATGTACTGGAGGGTTTCTGTTTTTGATACCTATGTGGGAAATGAGTGGATAAGCACAAAAAAGCAAGAGATACCCGTTTTATCCTACAAAGGCAAGCTTACTTATTATACGGTAATGCTTGAACCTACTTTTGAGAAGTACCTGCCAGCTCTTGATTACCCTGTGGGTGTGCAAAGCTTAGAGGGTCTTTCAGGAAGGGTATTTATGCTTTCTGGAGGAGTTCTCGGATTTTCAAAGGAGATAAATAGACCCATAAAATACACCGCCATCTCTTCGGACACACCGCCCTTTTATGAAGATCCACAAGAGTACACGGAAGTACCAAAAGGTATATCAAAGAGCATTATAGAGCTTGCTCACCAGCTCTCTAAAGGAGCAAAAGACGAGGAAGAGATGCTCAAAAATGTGGAAAAGTTCTTTTCAAAGGGTTTTAGATACTCTCTTGAACTTGGAAGGTATAGTGGAGATCCCCTTGATTACTTTCTCTTTGTTTCTAAAAAAGGAAACTGTGAGTACTATGCCAGTGCCACCGCCATACTTTTGAGAATAATGGGCATTCCTGCAAGGGTGGTAGGAGGATTTAGAGGAGGCATATGGAATGATTATGGCAACTACTATGTGATTACCAACTCCATGGCTCACGTGTGGGTTGAAGCTTACATAAAGGATCGTTGGGTAAGAGTAGATACCACACCTCCCTACACATCACCCAGTTTGAAGGAAATATCCAAACTTTCCCTCATCAGGGACGCGGTAATAAGCTTTTGGTATTCCAATGTAGTGGGTTTTTCCTCAGAAAAGCAGTTTTCTCTCTTTGCAAAACTCCAAAGAGACATAAAACTCAGCATGAAAACTGAGAATTTGAAAAAGTATCTTTTGAGCGTACTAAAAATAGCTCTACTGATCTTCCTTTTGTATGCACTTTTTAAGTTTTATATGCTAAGCAGGAAGACTCCAGAAAACCTCTACAGAGAGATGCTCAAACTTTTAAACATGCCAAGTAATCTTCTGCCGGAGGAATTACTTAAAAAACTTAAAGGTTCAGAAGTATATCCCTATGCTGAGTACATAGTAAAACTTTACCAGAGGCACAGATTCTCACCATATAAAGTGTATGAAGACGAGATCCTCACAGGATACAAATCCATAAAAATTATGAAGAAGATCCTTAAAGATAGCGCCCGTCGCTCCTGACTGTTATAACCGTATGCACATTGCCCCTTGGGTTAAAATCACCTATAACCTCAAGAAAGCGTGGCTTTAGTTTCTCATAAAGCGCTGTGTATATCTCGTTAGTTGCCTGTTCGTGGGATATGTACCTATTCCTAAATTTGTTGAGCCAAAGCTTGAGGGACTTAAGTTCTATTATGTACTTGTCTGGAATGTAGCGTATCTTTATAGTGGCATAGTCTGGGTAGCCAGACCTTGGACAAAGACAAGAAAACTCAGGAAAGGTAATTTCTATAAGATAGTCCCTTTCTGGGTTTGGGTTTTCCCAAGGCTCTAACTCCGCAGACTCTATAGCAAGCTCTCCGTACTTTTTCTCCATAAAGTATAATTTACACCAATGAAGCAAATTGATTTTATGGGTTTGAGACTTTACGCTTACATTATCTCAGTGCTACTTATCCTTGTTAGCTTGTTCTCTTTATACTGGAAGGGTTTGAACTTGGGACTTGACTTTACAGGAGGAACCATCATAGAGGTGAAGTATCCTACAAAAATAGACATATCTAAAGTGAGAAAAGTTTTAGAAGATGAAGGTTTAAACTCTGCACAGGTTCAGGATACTGCCTCTGGAACGCTGTTGGTAAAGCTCAAAGTGGGAGAGCCAAAGGAAAAAGCTCTTAGTGCTCTTAAGAAGCTTGGAAGTGCTGAGATTGTCAGTATGCAAAGCATAGGTGGTGTGATAAGCGATGAATTAAGAAGGAAAGCCATATGGTCTTTATTGACCGCTTTAGGTGGGATCCTGCTTTACCTTGGATATAGGTTTGAGCCCGTTTGGGCTTTGAGTGGCATAGTTGCCCTTGCTCACGATGTGTTTATAGTTTTGGGTGCTTATTCTCTCACGCAAAGAGAGATAAACTTAGATGTGGTTGCTGCCTTCTTGATAGTGGCGGGGTATTCTGTATCTGATACGGTGGTGGTGTTTGACAGGATAAGGGAGAACCTCAGGATAAGAAAGGCTATGGACCTAAAGCAAGTGATAAACCTATCCATAAACCAGACACTAACAAGAACCATTATGACATCTCTGACGGTCCTTGTGGTTGCCCTTGCTCTCTTTTTGTTTGGTGGACCAGCACTTTCTAACATCATGTTTGCTTTTGTGATCGGCATAGCGGTAGGTACTTTATCCTCAATCTTTGTTGCGAGTGCCCTCATGTTAGACATAAAGAGGAAATTCTTTAAGACAGCTCTCCAGAGGGTGTAGCTTTTGATATAATGTCTATGATATGCTGAGATATCCCCTTATAAGGATTGTGCTATTAGGTGTAGTTTTATTCGTTGTGGTTGCTGGTTTTTTGGGATTAAAGCGGTGGAGGGACAAAAAGCTCTCAGAACTTTCTTATCAAGAGTATGAAATAAGGCGTGCCATTCAATCGGGAGACTACAAGCGAGCAGAGGAGCTCATAAAAAAAATTCAAAGTGATGAATCTCCCTATAAACCCCTTGTGCTTTCCTACAGACTTTACTTAGAGAAGGAAGGCGTTAAAGTAGATGAAGTCCAAACCCTTCAAGACCTGATAAGTTCTCTCAAAGATGAGGACATTCTGCCTCTGTATAAAGAGAGACTGGCTTACGCTTACTACCTTGTGGGAAACAACCAAAAGGCTCTTGAGCTCTTAAATGAAATTAGTAAGGACAGTTTCAATTATTACTCCGCACAGATCCTCAAAGGTATGGTATTAGAAAAGATGGGAAAAAAGGATCAGGCTAAAGAGATCTATGTGCAGGTAGAAAAATCAGCCAAAGGCACTTACTTTGGAAATCTTGCGGGAGCTCTTTTGATGGAGGAAAGATAGATGGATCTTCTTATAGAGATAGGCACGGAAGAGCTACCTGCTAAGGTGATAAATCCCCTTTCAGAATATCTCAAAGAGGCGATAGGAGATGTTTTGGGAAGAAAGGACGCAAAAACTTACGCAACTCCCAGAAGGATAGCTCTCTATTACAAAGAGTTTGAAAACATTAGCACAACGCACGAAGAGCTAATTATTGGACCACCACTGAGCATAGCCTACGACCAAGAGGGAAGACCTACAAAGGCTCTTTTAGGCTTTCTCCAGAGAGTTCAAGCTTCTCAAGAGGATGTGATAACCATTCAAAAGGGAACAGCTCAGTATGTGGCGGTAAGGAAAGTCCACGAGAGTAAAAAGCCCCTTGATCTTCTTGTAGAAAAGTTTGAAGGTATCCTCCTTTCCGCACCACTACCAAAGAGTATGCGATGGGACAAAACCCATGTGAGGTTTTCAAGACCAGTAAGGTGGATATGTGCCCTTTATGGTGATCAGGTAGTTCCTCTTAGTTTTGGTAGTGTTCAGGCAGGAAGGAAAACAAAGGGACACAGGTTTCTATCCCAGGGGTGGATAGAGCTAAGGTCCGCTTCTGAATATGAAGAGAGACTCAAAGAGCATTATGTAATACCTGACTTTAAAGAGAGATGGGGTATGATCTTGAACTTTTTGAAAGAAGAGAGCTACGCTTTGGGTGGCTCTGCTGAGTATCCAGAGGGACTTGACCAAGAGGTGGCAAACCTTGTGGAGTTTCCCTTTGCGGTAGTGGGTACTTTTGACGAAAAGTACCTTCAACTTCCCCAAAAGGTTATAGTCACAGTGCTTGCCCATCACCAGAGGTTTTTTTGTGTGAAAAAACAGGACAAGCTCCTTCCCAACTTTATAGCCATAAGCGGAAATCTCCCAAAGAATAACCTTATAGTCAAAGGCTACGAAAAGGTGGTAAAGGCAAGGTTAGAGGATGCCCTCTTTTTCTACAAAGAAGACCAAAAGGTAAGACTTGAGGACCTTGTGGAAAAACTCTCCCAAGTGGTTTTCCATCCAAAAGCGGGTAGTATGTTAGAAAAGACCCAAAGACTTACAACTCTTTCAGAAGAAATAGGAAAGGCTTTAAGC
Organism: Hydrogenobacter sp.; assembly: GCA_023255875.1. Taxonomy (GTDB): domain Bacteria; phylum Aquificota; class Aquificia; order Aquificales; family Aquificaceae; genus Hydrogenobacter. The sequence goes on from JAGDVY010000015.1 coordinate 12,761, forward strand.
TTAGATGAAAACACCCTTAAAAAGCTAAAAAGAGCCAGCTACCTTTCAAAGGCGGACCTACTTACCCACATGGTGAGGGAGTTTGATGAGCTTCAGGGATATATGGGATACGTGTATGCCCTTCTTCAGGGTGAAGACCAAGAGACCGCTCTTGCCATATACGAGCATTACCTTCCCAAATCTCCCTCTGACCCTCTGCCATCAGGGACAGTAGGCAGGGTGCTCTCCCTTGCGGATAAAATAGATAACCTTGTGATGTTAATAAGGGTAGGCGAAGTCCCTTCGGGTAGTTCTGACCCTTACGGTCTTAGAAGATACGCTTATGCGGTGTTTTCTATAATTGAAGATACCCAGTGGGACCTAAATCTGAGAGAGCTGATAGAAAAGACCTATGGTGGTGTAGATAATACATTGGAGGAATTTTTGAAAAACAGGCTTGAGACTTACCTTGAACCTTACGGGTATGATGTGGCAAGAGCTGTGCTTGAGGTGCATGACCCTTTAAAACCACTCAAAATTATAAATACTGCCAAAAGGATTGCCAATTTGAAAGAAGAGCAAAAATTTAAAGATGTAGTAAGTGCATACAGGAGGGTAGTGAAGATCCTTCCTAAGGACTGGGGGGACAGCTTGGTAGATGAAAGGGCTTTCAGAGAGGAGGAGGAAAAAAATCTTTGGGAAAAGCTAAAGGAACTAAAGGTGGAAGATGTTCTTGATCTTCAACCTCTGAAAGAGTACATAGATAACTTTTTTGACAAGGTGCTTGTTATGGACAAAGATGAACAAATAAGAAGAAACAGATTAGCTTTGCTTTTAAATGTAAAACAGATTTTTAATAAATTTGCAAACTTTGAGAAATTGGTGTACGAGGAGGTATAAAGATGGCTGAACGCTATTTAGTTTGGCTTGACGAAGTGGGGATAGAAGACTTGCCCTTAGTGGGTGGCAAAAACGCATCTTTGGGTGAGATGATAAGGAACTTGTCCTCTCTGGGGATAAACATACCCTACGGCTTTGTGGTGACATCAGAAGCTTATTACGAGTTTTTGCGCTATAACAAACTAGAAGAGGAGATAAAGAAGATTTTAAAGGGGCTTGACACCAAAAACATAGAGGACTTGGCTAAAAGAGGGCATCAGGTCAGAGAGCTCATAAGAGGTGGAGAGTTTCCTTCACATATAGAGGAACTTATAAAAGAATACTACGCTAAGCTCTCAGAGAAATACGGCTCTTTTGCGGTAGATGTGGCGGTGCGCTCTTCCGCAACCGCAGAAGACCTACCTCACGCTTCCTTTGCTGGTCAGCAAGAGACTTACCTGAATGTAGTAGGTGCAGAAAATGTACTGACTGCTATAAAGAACGGCTTTGCCTCTCTCTTTACAGACAGAGCCATATCTTACAGAGAGTCCTTTGGTTTTGATCACTTCAAAGTAGGCGTGGCTATGGGTGTGCAAAAGATGGTAAGGTCAGACATGGGAGCCTCAGGTGTTATGTTCACCCTTGACACTGAGTCTGGTTTTAAAAATGTAGTGGTAATAAACGCCGCCTACGGACTTGGTGAGCTTATAGTTCAAGGAGCTATAACACCTGACGAATACATGGTTTTTAAACCCACCCTTCAAGCAGGTTACTCCGCAATAATAGAAAAGAAGCTTGGTCGCAAAGACAGAAAAATGGTCTACGGTGTGGGTGGGGAGAGAACAAAAATAGTCAACGTACCCATATCAGAACAAAAGCAGTTTGCCTTAACAGATGACGAGATCCTAAAGCTCGCCAGGTGGGGAATAATTATAGAGGAACACTACTCCAAGAAAAACGGAAGATGGACACCTATGGACATAGAGTGGGCAAAAGATGGCATCCTAAACGAGCTTTTCATAGTTCAGGCAAGACCAGAAACAGTGCATTCAAGAAAGGAAGAGAGAGTGCTCAAAGTTTATAAATTTGTAGAGCCCATAGAGGAAAGGGAGAAGAAAAGACTGGTTTACGGCATAGCGGTAGGTGATAAAATAGCGGTAGGTAAGGTAAGAGTAATATACGACCTTAAGGATGCGGGCAAGTTCCAAGAAGGTGAGGTGTTAGTTACAGACATCACAGACCCAGATTGGGAACCCATAATGAAAAAAGCATCCGCCATAATAACCAACAGAGGAGGCAGAACCGCTCACGCAGCTATAGTAGCCAGAGAGCTTGGCATACCTGCAGTGGTAGGTACTCACAAAGCTACCGAGATACTAAAAACAGGCATGGAAGTTACCGTATCTTGCGCAGAAGGTGAGATAGGATATGTGTATGAAGGTCACATACCCTTTGAGGTGGAGGAAATAAACCTTGAAAACCTTCCAAGAACCAAGACAAAGATAATGATGAACGTAGGAAACCCAGAATCCGCCTTTAAGTATTCCTTTATACCCAACGATGGTGTGGGACTTGCCAGAGAAGAGTTCATAATAGCCAACTACATAAAGATACATCCCTTGGCTCTTATACATTTCCAAGAACTAAAGGAACTGTATTTAGAGCTTGAGAGGAAAGGACTAATTGATGAAAAGGGCTACTGCCTTATGTCCGTTATTCAAAATCACGCCAAAGGAGAGCTTGCAGAAAAGCTGGTCAAAGGCAGAGACAAAAAAGCTATACCACTAAGGAGGATCATAGAAGATATAGAAAACCTCACCTTTGGATACGAAGACAAAGCTCAGTACTTCGTGAAAAAGCTCTCTTATGGAATTGCTAAAATATCTGCAGCCTTTTATCCCAATCCTGTGATAGTGAGATTTTCTGATTTTAAGTCTAACGAGTACAGAGGGCTCATTGGTGGAGAGCTTTTTGAACCAGAAGAAGAAAACCCCATGCTCGGATGGAGGGGTGCATCAAGGTACTATTCAGACACTTACAAACACGCCTTTGGGCTTGAGTGCCAAGCCATCCTAAGAGTGCGCAACAAAATGGGACTTACCAACACTAAAGTTATGGTGCCTTTCTGCAGAACACCCGAAGAAGGAAAGAAAGTGCTTCAGGTCATGGAAGAGTTCAATCTCAGAAAAGGTGATAACGGCTTAGAGGTTTATGTGATGGCAGAGCTTCCCAGCAACGTGCTCCTTGCAGATAAGTTTGCGGAGATCTTTGATGGTTTTTCCATAGGCTCTAACGACCTTACACAGCTTACTTTGGGTTTAGATAGAGATTCCGCTTTAGTGGCACATCTGTATGATGAGCGCAACGAAGCGGTAAAGAGACTCATATCACAGCTTATCAAGGTAGCAAAGGAGAAAGGGAAAAAGGTGGGCATATGCGGACAAGGACCATCTGACTTTCCTGACTTTGCAGTTTTCTTAGTGGAAGAAGGTATAGACAGCATATCCTTAAACCCAGACTCTGTTCTAAAGACCATACTTGTGGTAAGTAAAGCGGAAGAAAAGCTCGGGGAGGCGGTAAGATGAAACTAACATTACCAAAGCTAAAACTGCCTGCTTTCAGAAAAACCAAGGTTTCTCTATCTGTGCAAATAACAGATAGAGTGCTAAGAATATTAGACTTAAATGAGGAAAAAAAGCCAATTTTTGATGTAGAGGTTCGCTGGGAAGGCAAAAGCGAGAGCGAAAAACTAAGCATATTAAAAACTTATGTGGAAAAATACAACCTAAAGGACAGAGATGTAATATCCTGCCTACCTGTTAATGATGGCCTTTTGAAGTTTTACAAATATCCTGCTACTATGAGCCAAAAGGATCTTAAAGATGCCATAGATTATGCTATTAGAAGAGAACTTTCTATGATAAAAGAGAGTACCTTGTATGACTACTTTGTGCTTCAAAGGGATAAAGGCGAAAAAAATATCATTGTGGTTTCAGTGTTTGCAAGAGAGGAAGCGGTAAACAATTTGAAAAAGTTTATAGAATCTGCAGGCATGGAGCTAAAGATACTAGATTACGAAGTTACAACCATAATAAATTATGGACTTTATAACAAAATAGCTACTCCTTTCTCCGTGCTTTACATAGACTATGGTTATGTTTTGCTAGTAACCTATTCGCCTTTAAACGTGGCTTACTTTGTAACTCATTGGGACTATACAGAATATCTAAAGACAGGAGACGAACAGTCACTAGAAAGTTTCTTTGCAGAGATAAGAAATGTCTTAATAATAAATGAACTCACTAATATATATATAGCAGGACCCATCCTCTCCGAGGAAGAACTTCTTACACGCGTGCTTGAAAACCTCCCCATACTTGGCCTTCTTGACATAGAAGGTTTAAAACCTAACTTTTTTATTCCGTACACACTTAGCCTAAGAGGTATGGAGGGATGATAAAGATAAACCTTGTGAAAAAGAAGGAGGAAAAAGAGTTAAAGCTTACAGCAGGACGAGTACCACGGATAGCTCTTCCCACCCAAAAAGAGAATGCTATTTACTATCTGTCCATCATCTTATGGCTTGGCTTTGTGCTAACACTACTTTATTATCTTAAGCTTCGCTCAAACACGGAAAACCTCAAAAAACGAATAGATGAACTCAATGTGCAAAAGACGCAATTGCAAGTGAAAGCCAAAAAATTTGCAGAAGAGAAGAAACTCATCGAAGATAACATAAAGAACCTTGAAAACAGAATAAAGGATGTAGAAAAAAGTAAGGACATAATCGTAGGGCTTAAATCTTACTATACACCCTTCAACAGCACCCTTTTCTTCCATGTTAGATCAGTGCCATCAGTTTCTTGGATATCCTCATACAAAGAGAGCTTGGATATTAACGCCTTGCTCATAAAAGCGGAACTGGAGCTTCAATCCCTTGATTACTATGGAATAAGCAATTACACCCAAAGGCTCGCATCACTGTCAAAAGCGGTAGAAGTTTCAAGTATTGAGAGAAAAGTGAACCAGTACGGATTTGAATACTATAGCGCAAGGCTTTCCACGGCAAAAACATTACAAGGAGGGCAAGGGAATGCAGAAAATCAATGAACTTCCCCAATGGCAGAGAATGTTTCTCTTTGTGATAATGCCCATTATCCTTATTATTTTCCTTTACCTTGTATATCTCCAGCCTAAAATAGATGAATTAAATAAATTAAGGGATCAGGAAAGGAACATACAGACGGAGATAGAAAACCTGAGGCGTGCCACAAACCCAAAGGTTCTTGAGAATCTAAGGAAGAAAGAAGAGGAAACAAAAAGACTTTTAGAAGAACAGGAAAAAGAGCTCTTTTCCATGGTGGGAAACATTCCTACAAAAAAAGATGTAAGCACTATAGTCAAAAGTATAGGTCTTTTGGCAAAGAGGAGCGGACTTACCATAACCAATGTACAGATACAACCCGGTCAAGAAACCTTTTATGTACTTGAAACTGTAGGGAATGAAAAATTCGTTAAAGAACTTCAAATACAAACCCCACAAGCACAACAAGTACAACAACAGAAACAACAGCAACAGAAACCAGAAGGTGTGAAATACATAAAGCAGAACATAAAAGTGAGCTTTATGGGACCTTACCCAGCGGTTGAAAAATTTATGAAAGGTCTGTCAGAGGGTGGTGTTTTATCCTACCCTTCAAGCATACAGCTATCTCAGGCGGAATCAGGAAAATTGCGTGGAGAATTAGAACTTTTTGTTCTTATAAAGGAGGAGGAAAAGTGAGAAATTTGCTTTTGTTAGCCTTGGTGGGTGTAGCCTTTTCGCAGAAGGCTTTTGAAAGTTTAGAGGGTGCTGTAGGTTATATAGTTATTGAAAAAAACGGAAGGACAGAAAATTACATAGTAGTAGAGGAAAAGGACGGAAAGGTAAAGACCATTAGGGTAAACCAGAACCCATCGCAGTTTCTAAAAAAGACTGAAGAAGGAGGGAAGAAATGAGGAAGGTAGTTTTGTCTATACTTTTTCTGCTGAGCGTGTCTTTGGCACAGATCATAAAAGAAATGAAGTTTGAAAATGTAAAACTGGAAACAGTGCTAAAAGCTCTGTCTCAGGTTGCTAACATGAATGTCATCTTTGATCCTCAGGTATCTCAAGAAGTGTCCAAAACTGTCAGTATAGCCATATACAAGCCAGTGCCCGTTGGAGAAGCTATGAACATAATACTCAAGGAGTACGGACTTATAGCGGTACCAGTAGATAAAAGCGTTTATAAGATAACCAAGGCTGGAGAGATAAGCATAAGCCTTTCTGGACTTGATGACACTCAAATAGATAAGTTTGTGAAGTTTCTAAAGCCAAGAGTGAGCCCATCTGCGGAAATAGTCATAGACAAAACTTTAAAGACAGTCTATATAAGAGATGAAGAAAGCAATATAAAGAAGCTGGAGCCCATACTCAAAGACTATACTAAGATTGTGGAAAAAGTGGCACCCGCGGAAGAACGTGTTACTAGAGTTTTCTATCTTAAAAACATATCCTTAGACGAAGCGGAAAGGCTTTTGAGTGCCTATAAAAGACCAGATACGGTAATTACTAAAGTGTATAGTTTTTCCGCTCTTGTGATAACAGATACCCCCAAGCAGATGGAAAAGTATCATGAAGTACTTAAAAACTTTCTCACCATGACACCTGCGGAAAGAAGACCTGTAACCAAGATCTTCTACCTTAAGTACATAAGCCCGGACGAGTTTATAAAGATGATAGAACCCCTTAGGTCAGAGGCTGGCACTATATTGAGCGGTGGAGCCTTAAGGACACAAGCACCTATACAACAGCCACAAATGGCGCAAACTCAACAACAACAAACCCCTCCTTCACCCATACTCAAAGAGTTCAACGCGGTGATGATCACAGACTATCCAGAAGTTATAGAGAAGATAAGAGAAAGATTTAAAGATTACATAAGTGATTCACCCGTCCAAGTCAAGATAGAGGCAAGGATCATTGAGATAAGAGAGGAAGCTTTAAGGGAGCTGGGTATAAATTGGAATGTTTTGCTCTCTAATACAAAGGTATCTCAGTTTTGGAGCGGTGGAGTAGGACAAGGAGCCAACATAGGCACTTCGCCACCTGTTCCTAGTACTATATTTGGACCTCCTACCCCTCCTCCATATTACACGCCTGGGCTTTCTTCCACTCCAGGTGGTATATTCACCTTTACCTATGGGAAGGGAGTTTTAAATGCCCTAAACCTAAGACTATCCGCTCTTGAACGTATATCCTTGGCAAGAAACATAGCCAAACCTACAGTAGTGACCATAAACGCTCAAAAGGCAACCATAAAACAGGGAGTGCAGATACCTTATCAAACCACTGTAGTTGCGGGGGGTGCTCAGGCTGCCAACATACAGTTTAAAGATGTGGTGCTTCAGCTTGATGTCACGCCAGTTGTCTCACCAGACGGTAGGATACTCTTAGACATAAACCTCAAGAGGGATACACCAGGACAGCAAACTCCCCAGGGGCCTGCTATAAACACCAAAGAAGCCTCCACAAAGGTGGTAGTCAACGATGGAGACACCTTAGTTATAGGAGGTATAATAGACAACCAAGAGTCTAAGACTAACGAAGGGGTTCCAGGTCTTGTGAGAGTGCCCATACTCAAGTGGATCTTTGGACAAGAAAGATTACAAAACACTCAGACCGAACTCCTCATATTCCTAACTCCAGTACTTATAAGAGAATGAGTGATAATGTAAGGATAAGGATCATCTCATTAAGGGAAGAAGAAAACATAGAGAAGCTCATTGAAGCTTTAGAGAATTTTGGAGTGAGCATATCAGAATTTTTCAGGTCTATAAACGCTGGTAAACCCTTTGTTTTTGATGCAGAGAGAGAGGTCTACAACAAATGGAAAGACGTCCTTGACAAACTTTGCTATTACCAAGAAGAACCTTACGTAAAAACTGTATCCCCTTTGGGCTTTACCGCGTTAGCTCTTTTGGATACCTTCTTGGTTTTTTCGCTTTCTGAATGGTTTTCAAAAGGTTTAAACTTGGAAGGTATAGTATCTGGTTTTTTTGCATCTCAAGTGCTCTTGTGGTCCTTCATCTCCATATTTAAGCTCTTTGTTGCATTTCTTCTGTATGCAGGCTTTGTGCAGAATCTTGAGACAACACCTGTGGGATATCTTTTCAAAGTAAGATATGTGATAAATAGCAAGGATATAAAAATCTTTATTTCCTTTATGCTTATGCCCATAGCGGGTATTCTGCTAATTAGCTCACCTTTTGGAAGTCTTGTAAAGCTTTTTGGCTTATTTCTCTTTGGTTTCTTTGTGGGTGGCTGTCTTTCTGGAGTACTAACTTCTCATTACCGACTGCGTATAGAAAGAGCATAAAGTAATAAAAAGCACAGGTTTAGGAAAAATATGTAAAACATGTACCACCAAACACTTCCAAAAGGAATTACTAAAAATCCTGTGTAATAAGTAAAAAGATGTAAGTAAGGCAACCAAAGTTTGGTACCCAAAGCGGTAAGAAGATAAATGAAGACCAATGTTAAAGTTAAAATGAACACTGCAAAAAGATAAAAAGGTAGGTAAGTAAAGGCTGGAAGGAACTTTTCAGAGAACAGAAGCACAAAAAGATATTTGCCTACAAAGATCAAAGAAACTTCAAAAAGTATAAATACAGAAAACACTAAAAGTAGCACTTTTTTTAGAAAACTTATCACTAACTCTTCCTTCTGTGAGTACATTACGAATTTGGGAAAGAACACAGTCATAAACGTTAGAATAAGCCATATAAACACCTTGCCTACCAAAGATACCGAAGCATAAAGCCCTGCAACAGAAGGTTCAAAGATGCGCCTTATAAAAAGATCGTCCGCATACACAAAAAAGCCAACGGGGGAAGTAAAAAGCGAGGCTTTAATAAGACTCAAAAGAGATATTTTTTTGGGTTTTGTAAAAAACACTCTATTTATACCAAAAAGCATACTAAGAGTAGAAAAAGTGCTAACAATGAATGAGAAGAGCACACCAATGATCCCTAAATTTACAAAGAGGATGACACTTAGAAGCCTTATGCTCTGCTCAAAAACCACGGAAATAGCAAGCAGGCTAAACCTTTCTAAGGATTGAAGATAAGCTCTTTCTATCATAAGCATCTGTTGAAGAAACCACACACCAGCTACTACCCAAAAATACTGAGCCTTTGATATCCTAAAAAATTCTCTTAGGAGTTCAGAAAACACAATCCCCAATATAAGAATGGAAACTCCAAGCAATAAGCCCAATAATCTGAGATAAGAAAGCACCTTTTTGATCTCCTGCCCATGCCTTAGTAGTTCTTTAACCACGGGAGTAGAGAGTAGATTTATGAAGTTTCCTACGCTTAGCATGAGAGCATAAATAACCATAAACTCACCGTATCCATGCACTCCCAGATGCCTACTTACAAAAAAGTGAAAGGCATAGCCTACGGCGTTGGCATACAAAAAGGCAAAGCTTACAAAAGAGAGGTTTTTTATCATACCAAACTCTTTATATACTCCTCGTAGAGCTGGGATATCTTGTCCCAAGTGTGTTCTTTGGCAAACTCTATACCCCTTTTGCCCATCTCAAGCACCAGATCATCTCTTTCATACAAGAACTTTATCTTTTCCGTAAGGTCCTTAGGGTCATCTTTGCGGAAGCTAATACCAAATCCTCCCTGCACCACATAAGAGAACACGGGAATATCGCTAACAATCACAGGCTTTCCGCAGGAGGCAGACTCAAGAGCTACTATCCCCTGTCCTTCGTATCTTGAAGGCATGACTAAAAATTTTGAACCTTTGATGAAATTAAACTTTTCCTCTTCCGTTAGTCTTCCCAAATACTCCACATTTTTGCAACCATCTACCATTTTTAAAAACTTCTCTCTGTCTTTTCCGTCCCCAGCTATCTTAAATTTTATGCGTTTTAACTCTTTTATGGCTTTAGCTAAAAGATCCAATCCTTTTTGAGTTATATCAAGCCTGCCAAGGTATGCAACATAATGTCCCAATTCAAAACTACTCTCGACTTTATTAACACCGTTGGGTATTATCTGAGCTTTGATTTTGTACACTTTATTTAAAAATTCAGAGACGGAAATTATGTGCCTGTATCTTTTGGGATAAAACCTTTCCACCAAGAAAAAAGGCAACCCAAAAAGAAAATACTTTTTTAAGATGTTTATACCTTCGTAGTGGTGGATTTGAAGAACCACAGGCTTTTTATCTTGATACCTGTATGCGAAAATGGGATTCCAAGGTGCAAAGTCTTCTACTATTAGGTCGTAATCTCTGTAATGTTTGTCCAAAAAACTTTTGGCTCTTAAAGCGTAAGAGAAGGTGCTAATAATATAGTTTTTGTCAGAACCTAAAAACAAAAACTTTATGCCTTCTTTTTCGCCTTCTTGAGCCTTTGGATGATTTCCGCTCACTACCGTTATTTGGTAGCCTTTTTGGGCAAGCCTTCTGTATATTTCAAAAACTCTTACCGCTCCACCTCCACCTACCCAAGGGTTGTTTATGTGGTCGTAGATAAAGTGAACTATTCTCATGGTTTTTTCGCTATTATATAAACGGTTCTTCCAAATATTTCGTAGGGTATAAAGGAAAAATCATTGGGTGTGAGAAGATTAAGCAGAGGATATATAGGTAGAAGAGGCAAGTACTCCCACCATCTTAAAACCTTCACTTGATAGACTTCAAAACCGCACATTTGGGCAAGGGTTTTTAGGCTCTTTTTGGTCCAAGGTCTTATGTGAGTTGGGTCTGAGTAAAAGTTATAGCCTTCTGGGCAGAAAAGGGAAGTGTAATACTCAGTAGTGCAGTAAAAGTATCCGTTTTTTTTCAAAACTCTGAAGCTCTCCAGAAAGAGCTTTTGAGGATTTCTTAGGTGTTCCAGTACAAAGGTGGAAAGGACTACATCAAAGCTTTCTTCCTCAAAGGGAAGGCTCTGTTCCTCTATGTCACACGCAGAAAAGCTAACATAATCTGGCAGTAAAGGGTTTTTCTCAAGGTCTACTCCAAAGAGCTCTGCAGAAGGGTTGAGAAACTTCCTTATAAAGTATAGTACTTCTCCCGTTCCACAGCCCACATCAAGGATCTTAGAGGAGGTCTTTATGTTGGGTATCCCGCTTAGCTTTTTCACAGATATGTTAGTAAGTCTGTAGTAGAGCTTCTCTGTAATGGCGTACTTTTCAAAAAGCTTTCTTACAAAGGGTCTTAGTCCTATCTCTCTAATGTTTGCAAGATGCTCCTGATAACCTTTATGCTTTTCCAAGCCTTAGCCTCCACACCATAATTGCTGCTTCTAATGCTATCTTTTTGTTCATTTTTGAAGAACCGCTGTTTCTTTCGTAAAATATTATAGGAATTTCGCATACTCTAAAGCCAAGCTTGTAAGTTTTGTAGAACATCTCTATTTGGAAAGCATAACCGTTGGACTTTATTCCCTTTAGGTCTATCTTTTCCAATACCTCTCTTTTGTAGCATCTGTATCCACTGGTAATATCTGTAAACTGACTTACACCAAGTATAGTAGTTGCATAAAAGTTGGCAAACTTAGATATGAGAAGTCTTTTAAAGTCCCAACCTACTACGCTTATAGTCCCTTTTGTGTATCTGGAACCAATCACAAGATGACACCCTTCTTCTGCCTTTTCTACAAACCTTGGTATGTCCAAAGGATCGTGAGAGAGGTCCGCGTCCATCTCAAAGAAAAGCTCATAATCCCTCTCAAGACCCCATTTGAAACCTTCCACATACGCAGTGCCAAGTCCAAGCTTTGTATGTCTTTTTAGGAGGTTCACTCTGCTGGTCTTTTCCATCCACCTTAAAACTCTCTCTTGTGTGCCATCCTGTGAGTTGTCATCTACTACAAGCACATCCACAAAGGGATGTTGTAAAGTCCTCTCAAGCACCTTATCTATGTTGTCCGCTTCGTTGTAAGTGGGTAGTACTACCAACGCTTTCATAACAGTCCTCTGTCTTTGAGATAGTTTATAAACTCTGCTTTTGTTTTCTCCCAAGAGAAGTTCCTTGCCCATTCCACAGCGTTTGTGGAGAGCCTCTTGTAGAGCTCCTTATCTTCCCAAAGCAAGAGGGTTTTTTGTGCCATCTCTTGGTAGTCTCTTACCAAAAACCCCGTTGTGCCATCTTTTATGCTGTCTTTTAATCCTTGGACCCTGTAGCCTATGGCTGGTGTGCCTACCGCATTGGCTTGGATCACCACCTGAGCCCACCCTTCTCTTATGCTCGGGACCAAAAGCACATGGGATTTCCTTAAAAGCTGGTACTTTTCTTGATTCTCTACGTACCCTGTGAATACCACACCATCTACAGTTCCATATTTGCTCTCCAGATAAGGTCTAAGGGGACCATCGCCTATGACATAAATCTTTGCGTCCTTTACCTTTTCCTTGACTATCATGTAAGCTTTTAGAGCGTCTTCTGGGTTTTTGGTTTTTTTGAGCCTTCCCATGTAAGCCAAGGTCAGGGTTTGGCTCTTTTCTGAAATACTAGGTTCTATATCAAGACCGTTGTGTATGATGGTGATGTCCCTAAAGCCTATGCTTCTAAGATCCTCTGCGGTAGATTCAGACACAGTTATAGTAGGCTTTTTTCTGTATAGTCTCAGAAGGAGCTTCTCCAAGAGCCTGAAAGGGTAGCCCAGAGGTCCCAGCTCTGCGGTCCAAAACTCTTCATAAAGCTGGTGTATGAGCAATATGGAGTTTTTCAAAAAGAAGGTAAGGTATCCCAAGCCGTTGAACTCCTCCACTACAAGCCAGTCTTTGGGCTTTTTAAGAGCGTGAAGAAAGCCATAGATGTGTGTGGTCAGCTCGTTGCCTTTCCTGATGAACCTTATACCCTCAATATACTCTTCTGCGGGTAGTCCTTTGGGTCTTGAGGCAAACCACTCTACCTTAGCGCCTATGCTAATTAGCGCCCTTGCCAGCTCCATGGTATAGACCTCTGCCCCACCCCTTTGAGGATGTTTTGTGCATCTCCTATTGAGAAAAAGCACCTTCATGCTCTATAGAGGCTCAGCACCCACAAAGAGAAGAAGACCACAAAGGATAACAAACCTACTCTAAAGGACCTATAAATCATAAAGATCACCGACCCCACCCATCCCAAAAGGGACAGCACTACAAGAATACTCCAAAAAACAGAAGGATATGGGTCATAATCCTGCATAGCTTTTAGGTCTTTGTATATCTGCTGATACTTGTCCTCTGGTGGGAGGTTGTTCTGTATGTAGAGCTCCGTTTTTAGGAGCAGTATGTCTTTGTCTAACTTTTGGGGTTTTTCCGAGTATGGAGTGTATATGCCTCTTATTTGGTATATGGCAGACCTTAGCGTTTCGTAGCAAAAGAGCCTGTGTTCCTTTTCTTTGAGCTTAGGACAGAGCTTTTCTATCTTCTCTACCGCCTCTTGGTTGTAAGGACTAAAGGGCACATAATTTAGAAGTGCTCTCTCATACATGGATATAGCCATAAGAGGCTTTCCAGATACCAAAAGGAGATCACCTTCTCTAATAAGTCTTTTCTGGTTTTGAAAGAGCACAAACACAGCGCTTATAACCAAAACAAAGATGACCAACAACCACTTCATCTTGAGCCTCCCCTTGCCTCCGCAGTGTAAGGGTAATAGATAAACCTTTCAAGCTTGTTGTTTTGCATCACCCTATTGTAAAGGTCTATAAGGTTTGTGTTCTCTGGTCCTACCCTTATCTCAAACTCTGCGCCAGGGTAGCTCTTATCCCCGGGTCTGTTTATGGACACTCTAAAGGTGTTTCCCATATATCTCACATCGTAATTCAAAAGTCCAGTTTGTTTGCTAACCTCCACTCTGGAAATAAGGTAGGCAAACATAGGCAGAGAGTAGTTGCAAAGGGTGGCAGAAAACCTATCGTCAGTTATGTAGCTAGCACAGTCTAACATGCTAAGATTTTCAAGTTCCTCGTAGCGCAACAGTCTCTTTTTCCAAACATCCTCAGGAATTTGTACATTTTTTGGTATAAGGGCAAAGGAAAAAACCCAAAACTCGTTTTTGAAAAACTCAGCCAAAGGATTGGGAGGCTTTAAAAAGATTATGCTGTAGAGCCTTCCAGACCCAGCAAACTCCGCAAGATTACCCTTAAAGAAGCCAGAAAAGATATAGCTATCTTTATAAAGGTTTTGGGGATAGCACCCTCTTGGTATTAGAGTGTTGCTATCTGGTGATAGATAATCGTTGGAGCAGATATCCTGCCTGTAGCGTGCCAAGTACTTAAAGTACCAAGAGCCAAAGGTGTGGTTATCTCCGTAAGTTAGGTACAGGCTTCCTACTGGAAGGGAAGAGATGATGCTTTTGGAGATGGAATAAGTCACATAGTTGTCATTAAAGTTCTGGTCTATAAGCCTATCAAAGACACCCGTCAAAGCGTATACAGAAAGAGATACAGGAAGCGCGGTCTTCAAAAGCTCCGTTCTTTTAAGAAGTTCCATCACCCAATGGAGCCCAAGACCACAGAAAAGAGCAAATCCAAAAAGCGCAGGTAAAAAGTACTGATGCGCGCTTATGTACCACCCATCAGCCTTTATGAGAGGGAACGAAAAAGTCATCTTGGCAAGCAAAAGAGAGTAAGCAAGGAAGAAAAGGCTAAGGTATATGCCTACCTTTTTTGAGAACCTAAAAGCCCACAAAATACCCAATAGGAAGAGAGGAAAAGCATAGAGAGGAAAGTTAGTCTTAAAAATAATAAAAAGGTTTTTTAGCGCGTAAAAATAGCCCATTGGGTCTGCAAACAGACCCTTTGCTACCTCCGGAGATGACCCTTGCTGATAGGGTTTTCTGAGAAACACTTCCCAAAAGCTGTTTAGGTCATAAACGGGATTGGGTGCAAACACCCTGTTGCCTCTTATGAGCATGTGCAAGTTTGCCAAAAAGCCAAGCAAGAAAAAGAAGATGCTAAAGGGTAGGTTTTTCAAGAATGGTCTAAAATAAAGTATGGAAACATACACAAGGGGTATAATCACAAGAACAGCTGTGTGATGATTGGCAAGAGAAAGCCCCAATAAAAAGCTTGCAAAGAGCTGAAGCCTTCTGTCATAACCATCAAGGATGGCTTTTAGACCAAGATACAAAAGAAGAGATATTATAAAAAGATTGAGCGTGTAGAACTTCATAACTACAGACTGTCCCCAAAAGGAGTAGGAAACACCCAAGAGAGCCACAGGAAACAAAGAAACGTAAGCATTTCCTGTCAAGGTGCGCATAAGTCTGTAAAGCATATAAAGAGATAGCAGAGAAAACACCACGGAAACTAAAACCATTCTGAAGGGAATACTTCCCAAAGGTAAAAAACTAAAAAGCTTTAGAACTTCCATGTACAGAGGGTATCCAGAAGGGTGTGCAAGACCTAAGGTTATAGCCCCTACCGCAAACTCTCCTGCGTCCCCCGTATTTATAACTTTGCTCGATGAAAAAATGTAAAAAAAGGCAAAAACAGACAGAAGAAGGAATATCACCTAACGCTACACCTCAGGCTGTTTTCTGAAAACTCGCAAACCGCTGTATAGTTGTTTATTTCTGTAAGCACGGCTTTTACAGTGCCACTTGCCACACCGTTTGGCATGCATGTATAGTTTCCATCAAGCAAAACCTCAACATTTCCCATAGCGGTATTGACCCCTGAACAGTTAGGAAGAGCGCTTAGGTTATAAACGGTTGGTGCATCTACAAACCTTGACACACAATCTGCCATAGCATCCTTGGCACATGCTGAAGCTATGGAAAGGGCAAAGTTAGCCACCTTGGATTTGTCACGATACGTAAGATAAGAAGGAATAGCCATAGAAGCCAGTATAACCAAAAGAGCTATAACTATCAGAAGCTCTACAAGAGTAAAGCCCCTTTTCATAGCAAAAGCCCCCCCACAAAGGGGCTAAGAGCTTCAGCTTAGATTAACCTTGTACGGTGCACCTGATGCTTTGGTTTTCATACTTGCACACAGCGGTGTAGTCATCAACACCAGAAAGAGTCGCTGTGACACTGACACCTGCGGGAGGCTGACCATCGTTTGTGCAAGTACCTCCGGGCGCATTTAGAGTAACAGTTCCACCAGCGGTAGATACTGTTGTGGAAGAGCAGTTCCCAAGAACTGCAGGTGTGATAGTTCCATTAGGATTTTCAGCACAGAAGGCAGCTATGTCCATCATACAACCTCTGGCTATGGGTTCTGCGTAAGAGCTTACTTTGGCTTTCCTTTGGTACTTTAGGTACTGAGGTATTGCCAAGGATGCCAGTATGGCTATGATGGCTATGACGATGAGTAGCTCAATGAGGGTGAAACCCTTTGAGCTGTTCATCTTTGCGGACCTGCTTGTGGCTTGATAAAGTTGTTTCATGGCTAAACCCTCCTTTAAAGTTTTGTTAAGTTTAATAATGAATGTAATTTGTTGAAGTGTCAAGCTTCTTCACGAAAACTTCACTTATCCTCCTTGTGTGGCACTTCAAACACCTTGTAAAGTAGCTGTGTTATCTCCTTTATGTCCTGTTCCATCCTGTCAAGCCTTCTGTCCACATCAACAAACCTTCTGTCCATGTCTTGTCTAAGGTCATCAATGCGTTTGTTTAGCAACTGAGTAACTATTCCAATAACCGTTATTAGGCTGGTTATAACAGTTTCATGAAAATTTCACTAATTGGGTATATAATCATAGGTGTAAGATTACATTAGGAGGTGGTAAAATGAAGAGGTCTTTGCTTATTTCTCTCGCGCTCTTAGGTGGAGTAGCTTTTGCGGAACAAAGTCTTGATCCTTGCGGTAGCCCCAAAGAAGTGTACAGCAAGTATCTATTGGATAAGTGTTACGAAGGATACTTTAAAACCATAATGGAATTAAAGAAAATGCCAGACGAGGCTTTGAAAAAAGCTAACGAAGCTCTAAACAAAGCCAACGATCTTGAGGGAAGAGTTAACAAACTTGAAAGCACAGTAGATGATCACGAAAAGAGAATAAGAGCTTTGGAAGGCAGAAAGGTAGAAAGAACCACGGGTGAATGGCAACTTGAGGAAGTGGGAGTAGTTTACTTTGACTTTAACAAATTCAATATAAAGAAGTCTCAGGAGAAAAAGCTTGATGAGATAGCAGAAAAGATAAAGGCTGATGCCAGAGAGGTGCTCGTGGTTGGTTTTGCAGATACCAGAGGTTCAAGCAAATACAACTTTGATCTTTCCACACATAGAGCGCAAATGGTGGCATCTTACCTTGCAAAGAAAGGCGTTGATATAGGAAGGATAAGAATAGCATCATATGGTAAAGAAGTCGCTAAAATGCTAAGTCCTAAGCACACAGAACAAAGAGTGGTTAGGATTTACTTCATCAAGTAATCTCTTATTCTCCTTATGCCCTCTTTGAGGGCGCTTTCTTCTTTTGTAAAGGAAATCCTTATAAATTTGTTAGTGTTGTTCATACCAAAATCAATACCGGGTGTAAGAGCTACCTTGGCGTTTTTTAAAAGCTCTTTACAGAAAACTATAGAATCTTCAGCGTAATCGCTTATGTCTGCCCATATGTAAAAGGCTCCTTCTGGTTTTACCGGTATGCGAAAGATGTCTTTTAATCCTTCATAAAGAATATCCCTTCTTCTTCTGTAGGTTTCTCTTACGCTTTCCAAGTAGGTGTAGTTAAAGGCTCCAAGAGCGGAATACTGACTCAGGGTAGGAGCGGATATAAACACATTTTGGATGACTCTCTCGGCTTTTTGTATCATGTCTTCTGGTAGGATCATCCAACCTAACCTAAAGCCAGGCATGCAGAACCACTTGGAAAAACCACTTATAACTATGGCTCTATCTGAGAACTCAAGAGCGGTGTGATCCTCTTGCTCGTAGGTAAGTCCGTGGTAGATTTCATCAGATATAAAGTAGATGCCTTTTTCTTGACAGTAATATGCCAACTGAGAGAGTTCTTCTTTGGTGTATATAGTGCCTGTGGGATTATTGGGTGATGATATATGAACAGCTTTTATATCTTTGTATTCTTTAAGCATATCTGCGCTTAGCGTGTATCTGCTTTTTTCATCAACCGCTACAAAAACAGGTGTTATATCAAGAAGATGGGCAAAATTCTTATAGCATGGGTAGGAAGGGTCTGGTAGGAGCACTTTATCTCCTGCGCTCATGGTAATGGCATAAGCAACTAAGAACGCTCCAGAACTTCCTGGAGTTATTACTACACGGTTTGGAGACACATCTACCTTATACTTTGTGTAGTAATGTTCTGCAATCTTTTCTCTTAGCTCCCATATACCTAAGCTTGGTGCATAAAAGTACTTTCTCTCTTTTATGGCCCTTTGGAGATGTTCAAGAACCTCAGGTGGTGGATCAAGGTCTGGCTCTCCTATCTCCATATGCACTACATCGTGCATACTTACCGCTTCTTTGAATATGTCCATGACCAAAAAAGAGCTTATCTTATCCACTCTTTCCATGTTGGAAGGATAGAAAATTATACTATGCGTGCGTGTATAATTTATATATGGAAAGTGCGCAGTTTTTAGAAGCTTATACCTTTGATGATGTACTTTTAGTTCCTCAGTACTCTGAAGTTTTACCTAACGAGGTGGATGTATCCACCTATCTTACCAAAAGGATAAAGCTAAACATACCCATCGTTTCTGCTGCAATGGATACAGTTACAGAGGCGAGACTTGCCATAGCTTTAGCCAGAGAAGGTGGTATAGGCATAATCCACAGGAACATGAGCATAGAAAACCAGGCTCAAGAAGTAGAAAAGGTGAAAAAGTCAGAGAGCGGTATGATACTTCAGCCTATAACTGTGAGTCCTGAAGATACGGTAAGGCACGCTTTGCAGATTATGGAGAGGTACAAGATTTCAGGTGTGCCTGTTGTGGAAAAGGACGGCAAACTGGTGGGCATACTTACCAACAGAGACTTGCGCTTTTTGAAAAGCACAGATTACGACAAACCTGTATCTCTTTTTATGACCAAAGATAACCTTATAACCGCTCAGGAGAGGGTCACACTTGAAGAAGCGGAAGAGATATTCCAAAGGCACAAGATAGAAAAGCTACCCATAGTGGATCAAGAAGGAAAACTCCGTGGTCTCATAACCATAAAGGATATAGTTAAACGCAAGAAGTATCCTAATGCGTGTAAAGATGAGATAGGCAGGCTAAGGGTAGGTGCTGCTGTTGGTGTAGGACCTGATGTAAAGATGCGTGTTGAGGCTCTTGTATCTGTCCATGTGGATGTTATAGTGGTGGATACCGCTCACGGACATTCAAAGAGGGTCTTAGAGACAGTGGAGTTTATAAAGTCTAACTATCCGCATGTGGATGTGATAGCGGGTAATGTGGCAACTGCAGAAGGTGTGATTGATCTTATAAAGGCAGGTGCAGATGCTGTAAAGGTAGGTGTGGGTCCAGGTTCTATATGCACCACAAGAGTGGTTGCGGGTGTTGGTGTTCCGCAAATTACTGCTATCATGTGGGCTTACAAAGCTGCCATGCCCTATGAAGTTCCCATCATAGCGGATGGTGGTATAAGATACTCAGGCGATATAGTCAAAGCTCTTGCTGCTGGTGCAAGCGCGGTTATGTTAGGTAATCTTTTGGCAGGTACAGAAGAAGCTCCCGGAGAGACCATATACTATCAGGGAAGGGCTTACAAGGTCTACAGAGGTATGGGGTCCTTGGGTGCTATGATGAGCAGGCTCTCCAGCGACAGATACGGACAGGAAAAAATGGAAAAGTTTGTTCCAGAGGGTATAGAAGGAAGAGTACCCTACAAAGGTAAGCTGAGTGATGTAATCTTTCAGTTGGTAGGTGGTTTGCGCTCAGGTATGGGTTATGTAGGAGCTAGAAACCTAAAAGAGCTAAGAGAAAAGGCAAAGTTTGTAAAGATAACTTATGCAGGATATAGAGAGTCTCACGTTCATGATGTGATAATAACCAAAGAAGCGCCCAACTACTGGGTAGAGTAAATGCCTCTGCTTTACACAGGTATAGATAAGGAAGGAAACCTAAGGAAAGGAAAGATAGAAGCCCAAGACAAAGCAACCGCTTACAGACTTCTCTTAGCTCAGGGTATAAAACCCATTAGCATAGAAGAAGAAAGTAGGTTTTTGCGTAAGGAAATAATAAGAAAGAGGGTCTCTGACGAAGAAATATCTTTTACACTTATACAGCTCTCCCTACTTTTGTCCTCGGGGCTTAGCCTGACAAAAGCTCTTGAGGTGCTCAGCAAACAAGCAGATAATAAGTCCTTACTTAGCGCCTTAAACCTCGTAAAAGAGTCCATAGAAAGAGGTGAAGCTATCCACTCTGCCTTCAAAAAGGCTGAAATATTTCCCGAGTTTCTTGTAGAGATGCTCAAGGTGGCAGAGAGGGGTGAAAATCTAGAAGAGATATTTAGTATAGCAGGGGAGTTTTTACAGCGCATATCAGAAGTGAGGGCAAGGATATTTTCTTCTCTCACTTATCCCGCTTTTGTTTTGGCAACAAGCCTTATTTCTATAGTTATAGTAATAAAGTTTGTTGTTCCTAAAATTGCGTCTGTGCTTGCAAGCTTTGGCAAAGAATTACCTTTGGCAACCAAAATTCTGCTATTTGTTTCCAAAGGTATAGGTTACCTTTTTTATTTTCTGCCCTTTCTGTTGGTACTTTTGTTCCTTTTGAGGAACACTATAAGCAGAGAAAGGTTAGATATGCTTTTTCTAAAAATCCCTCTTTTTGGAAAGGTTTCCTACTTTTTTAATATCTCACGGTTTGCGGGTAGCTTGCGTATAAGCCTCCTTTCTGGCATACCCTTAGTAAAAGCCTTAGCGCTCAGCAGAGGAAGTATAACTAATCAATATCTTAGGAAGAGATTAGAAGGTATAGAGGAAGAGCTTTCTAAGGGCATGAGCCTTTCCCAAGTGTTTAAAAAGACAGGCGTCTTTCCTCCTCTCTTTATTAACTTGGTGAGCAGTGGAGAAAAAGGTGGAGAGCTGGAGAGAATGCTTTCACTCATTGAGGAGCTTTATGACAGACAGGCTATGAGGATCATATCCTTTTGGATAAGATTTGCGGAACCTCTTTCTATGCTCATTATAGGCTTTGTAGTTGCCTTTGTTGTCTTGAGTGTTATACTACCCATAACAGAGCTCTCTACAGGCATAAAGCGTTAATTCATAACATACTTCCCACTTTGTAAACTATAAAGGCGCTCAGCCAAGCCATTAAAAAGCTGTAGATTAAAAACCCAAGGGCAAACTTTTTACCCGCTTCCCTCCACATGACGGATATAGTTCCCAAGCACGATGTATAAATGAGAATGAATATCATAAAAGATAAAGCGCTGAGCTCGTCCATGCTTTTTGAAACAACACTTCTTAAATTACTGTATTCCTCAGAAACCTCAAAAGTCCTAGGAAGGGGGTTTATTAATGAATAGAAGGCTTCCTTTGTTGCAGACAACAAGCCAAAGAGTTGTTCTTTTGCGGATTCAGAGAGTGAAAACTCTTCCTTCTTTTTTGTTCCTTCCGCTAAGTATATAGTTGCCATGGAGCTAAGCACTATCTCCCTTGCAAGAAAGGCAGGGATCAGGGATGTGGAGACCCTCCAATCCTTTATACCTATGGGCTCAAAGATGGGAATTAGGGCTTTTCCTACCTTTCCTGCTATGCTATCTTCGGGTTTTTCCACACCAGGTGGTAAGTTCATACTTAGCCAGATGAGTATGGAGACGGCAAATATGAGCGTGCCAGCCCTATAAAGAAAGTCTTTTAGATACACCCAAACAACACCAAATAGTAATCTTAGCGTAGGTAGGCGATAAGGTGGAAGCTCCATAACAAAGTGCTCCAAAGACCCTCTTAAGATGGTTTTTCTGAGGGTTATGGCGGTGATCAAAGCTATTACAATACCAAGAATATATAGGGAAAATATCACCAGAGCGGGGTTCTTGAAAAAGGTTATGGCAAAGAAGGAAAAGACCACAAGCCTTGCGGGACAGCTCATGAAGGGGATCATGGCTATAACTAAAAGCTTGTCCCTTTTACTTTCCATGGTCCTTGTTGCCACAATGGCAGGAACATTGCACCCAAAACCCAAAAGTAGAGGTATAAGGCTCTTCCCATGAAGTCCCAACCTGTGCATGACTCTGTCCATAAGGAAGGCTATCCTTGGAAGGTATCCAGTAAACTCAAGAAAGGAGAGAAGCAGGTATATAACAGCTATAAGGGGTGTAAAGGTAAGAACAAAACCCACACCACCTATGACTGCTTCTGAAAAGAACCTCAGCACTAAGTCGGGCATACCCAGCTCTATAAGAGCCAATCCCAAAGCAGGTGATACAAAATCGTTTAAAAAACCATCAAGCCAGTCCATAAAGGGCTTGGAAAAATCAAAAGATACCTTAAAAAGAATAAACATAATCAAGAAAAAGACCACAGTGCCTATGTAAGGGTGAAGTAAAAATCTATCCAAAAGAGTGGTTATATCCGTAGAGGTGATGGGTTTTCTTTTTACTACCTCGTTGTAAAGGCCATGCGCAAAAGCAAACCTGTTTTCTCTTATCACTTGTTGGGCTGGTTTTCCATAAAGCCTTTCTATCTCGTGAAGATACTCCTTGTGAGCAAGAAGCTTTTTTATAAGTTGCTGTTTTGTTTCCTTTACAGACTCTCTCAAAGATGTCAAAAGCCTTTCTAAATCTTCCGAATACCTTATCTCCTTAGGTGTTATTTTCTTTTCGTAGGTTTCTACTATCGCAGTTAGTATGTCTTTTATTCCTACACCTGTTCTCCCATTGGTCTTTACTACCTTTAACCCCAGTAGTTCTTCAAGCCTTTCTGTATCTACATCTACACCCAACTTTTGTGCCTCATCTATCATGTTAAGAACTAAAACCATAGGAATACCCAGTTCAAGAAGCTCAGCGGTAAGAAAGAGGTCTCTTTCCATGTTGGGAGTTTCTATCACATTCAAAATCATATCTGGAGGCTCTTCGGTAAGAAACCTGTAGGCTATATACTCATCTTCTGAAAGGGGCTCTAAGGTATATATACCAGGCAAGTCAATAAAGTAAATAGTGTATCCATTATAGAAAGTTTTTCCTTCCTTCTTTTCTACAGTGACACCTGGCCAATTGCCTACCCTTAGAGTTGTGCCAGCCAAATGATTGAGTAAGCTTGTCTTACCTACATTAGGATTGCCTACAAGAGCAACCTTTATGTTTTTTTCTTCAGACTTCATTCTACATATATGTTTCTTGCTATATCTTTGCTTATCACAATTCTTGAATTGTTAAGCTTTAGCAGTATGGTCCTACCGAGTTTTTGAAGCACTTCAACACTTCTGCCACGCCTTAGTCCCATGGCCTCTACTCTTCTGATAACTTCCTCTTTTCCTTTAAGATCGCGTATCATCACCTTGGCACCAACTTTTACATCTTCCAGGTTCATTTCCTACCTCCTGTAGAGTTATGGAATTAATATACAGTCTCAAAATCTTTTTGTCAATCTAAGAAAACAGCAAAAGCTCTCTACAATGAAGAGGCAATATATATTTAGATATAACTCCTTTGGGGAGGTAAGGCATGAAGCGGTTTTATGCCCTTGCGATAGTTTTAGCGGTGGCGGTAGCTTTTGCCTTTGCGTGGTTCTACCAAAAGAATCACAGACCTTCCGTACCAGACAAAAAGGCAATGCTAAAAGCTATAGAAACACTACCAAGAGGCTTTGTCCCTAACCAAGGTCAGTGGCATGAAGATGCCCTCTTTTCCGCTCCGGGATTTTTTGGAAACACTTGGATTACCAAAGACGGCGAGCTAAGACACGTTATTTTGGCTGAACCCACAAAAGCTTGGGTCATATCTGAAAGCTTTGTAGGTGGTAGCGTAAAAGAAGTAAAAGGAGAAAAAGAACTACCCACAAAAGTGAGCTACTTTGTAGGAAGTGATCCAAGCAAACACAAAGCAGGTCTGCCTTCCTATGAGATAGTCTCTCTTGGAGAGGTGTGGAAAGGTATAGAAGTTAAGCTAAAAGCAAAACAAAACAGTGTAGAGAAGATATTTATAGTAAAGCCCGGAGCAAATCCAGAGGAGATAAAGATAGCAGTAAAAGGAGCTAAAAGAATAGAGATAAAGGACAGTGGAGAGTTAGTGGTAAAGACAGACTATGGAGATGTGGAGTTTTCCAAGCCAATAGCATGGCAGGAAGAAGGGAATAAGAAAAAGCCAGTGAAAGTGAGCTACAAGCTTGACAGGACAAACAACACCTATGCCTTTGTGGTAGAAAGTTATGATAAAAACAAACCATTGTATATAGACCCACTCCTTGCTTCTACGTTCCTTGGGGGAAGTAGTTATGATGAAGCCTATGCCCTTGCCGTAGACAGTTCAGGTAATGTGTATGTGGCAGGAAAAACATCATCAAGCGATTTTCCAACCAAATCAGGGGCTTACTACACAACCTCTAATGGTGGTGATGCTTTTATCTCAAAGTTTGATGCAGATCTTTCTTCTGGCACATCAGGCGGTGGTGGAGGTAGTGGAAGTGGTGGAGGTAGCGGATTTGATGATACTGATGATACTGATAATGTTAGAGGTGGTGGCGGATGCTCTATGGTGGCAAGTGCATCTCCCGTTAACCTAATTGCATGGCTCTTTGTTCCTATTGCAGTATTGCTTAGAAGAATTAGGAAGTAAAACTCCTTGGGAGGCTTTCCTGCCTCCCGCTTTCAAAACACAAATCAAACTCAAACAAAAGAAGATGGGCTTTGATGCTTTTTAGGCTAAAATTTTAGCTGATGAAGATAGCTGTTCTTACTGGGGCTGGGATTTCTGCGGAAAGTGGGATACCTACCTTTAGGGGTCCATCTGGCATTTGGAAAACCTTTAAACCTGAAGAGTTAGCAACACCTCAAGCCTTTGAAAGGGACCCAAAGCTTGTTTGGGAGTGGTACGATTGGAGAAGGAGTATTATCAAAAAAGCAAAACCAAATAAAGGACACATCCTTATAGCTCACTTGGAACAGCTCTTTGAGGACTTTCTTCTTATAACTCAAAATGTAGATGGTCTTCACCAAAAAGCGGGTTCAAAGAAAGTGGTTGAGTTACACGGCAACATATGGCGAGTGCTATGCACAGCCTGTGGTAAAAAGTATTACAACTATCAAGTGCCTTTAGAGGAGATACCACCAAGATGCAAGTACTGTAATGGCTTATTAAGACCAGATGTAGTTTGGTTTGGAGAGAGTTTGCCAAAAAAAGAGTGGGAAACCGCTTTAGAGTTTGTAAGTTCCTGTTCCATGCTTTTGGTAGTGGGTACATCGGGTGTGGTGTATCCTGCAGCATCGCTTCCCTTTTTAGCAAAGCAAAAGGGAGCTAAGATAGTGGAAATAAACCCAGAAGACACACCCATATCCCAAATAGCACACATAAGAATAAGAAAGAAGGCTTCAGAGGGCATGGAAGAGTTTCTCAAGATGCTTTAAAATACTCATCAACTTTCTGGAGGATTTCCTCTACGCTATTTACGTGATCTACACCCTGTATGGGATGGGTCTTATAGCCCACTACATACTTTCCGAGGATCATGGCATAAGCTATCTCTGAAAGAGTGCCCCAATGCCCACCTATGGCAATGACCATATCACCACTTGCTACCACTATAGGATTTCTATTCCAATTCATGCCCGTTTTTATCTTTATATCCACAAAGGGATTAGCTTCTTCTCCCGTGTAGGAAGGTAATATACCTATGCTTATGCCACCACCATCTTTTGCACCCTTACAAACCGCCTCCATAACACCCCCTCTTCCTCCACACACCACCATTATGCCACGCTTTGCAAGTTCAAACCCCACACGGTAGGCTACCTCATACTCTTCCTCTGTGGCAGAAGAGGAACCTATAACGGATACTACCCTGTTTTTCAAGATTTTGAGCCTCCAGGTAAGTAAAATTATACTATGCTTTTTCTTCTCGTTTTTTTATTCCCAATTTTAGCTCTATCAAAGGTTTTCCTCATATCCAACTACCCTCTTCCTAACAACAACATACAAAAGGTGATAAATGAAAAAAACTATTTGGATATGGTAGAGGTAATCAAACATATAGAAGGTGTAAAGGACGTTTTTGTCGTTGAGGAAGGAGAGGACATTTACATATACATAGATAGATACCCAATCCTTAAAAAGGTAATAATAAGGGGCAACTTGGCTATTGGAAAGGATACTATAATGAGCAGGTTAGGACTCTACGAAGGCATGCCTGTAAAGGAGATAAGCCAAGAGAACATCCAAGAAAGACTAAAAAAAATCTATAAAGACGAAGGCTTTCTTGATGCAAATGTGGGTGTAACCCTTGAACTCACTCAAGACGGATACATCTATCTATACATAGGGATAGAAGAGGGGGACATTTACTTTACTGGAGGTGGAATTTATGAGGGCTCAACTTTCAGAGAGGAGGAGTTAAATAAAGCAATTGGTATTGTCAAAGGACGCATAGCCAGAGAGGGCGAGTTTGAGGAGAAAGTATTTGCCTTGGAAGATTTTTACATAGACAAGGGATACTTGGACAGCTTTGTCTATTTTAAAGGCATAAAAAAAGAAAAAGCCAAAAGACCTTTTTTTGATGTGATCTTTCCCAAGGATGAGAAGATAAAGAGAAAGCCTCTTAGGTTAGTGGGTTCTCTTCTTGAGGGCATCTCTAACCTCTTTAGGCATCCATTAGGCACTCTTAAGGCTCTTTCTGGTAAAGGGCGCATAGCTTATCCCGTGTTTAACATTATTGAAGGAGAAAAGTACAGTATAGTCTTTGAAAAGGCGAAGTTTTTTGGGTATGACTACCTTCTAAACGTTTCTGGACTAAAAGAAAAAGGTGTGGATATCTTCTCCCTTGAAGAAGCAAAAGAGAACATAGTATCTGAGTACAAGAAAAAGGGTTTTTTTGATGTAGATGTCTCTTACAAAGCTACGGGAAGCAGTGTGGTTTTTTACATAGAAGAAGGAGAAAGATACACAGCCATCTTGGAAGATACAGAATTTCCTTACGATGAGGATGGGATAAGGTCCATCTTAGAAGAGAGGCTATCAAAACTCAAAAAAGAAGGATACACCTTAGCAGAAGGATCTTTTCATCTAAGCTTGGACAAAGAAAAAAAGGTGGTTTATGTGGAGCTCACTATAAACAAAGGTAAAAAACAAATACTCAAAGAGTTCATTTACCAAGGTGATGATAAAAAACTTTCAAGAATTTTCAAACGGTATAACGAGGGATTACCTGCCATATACGACACTAACACTATAGAAAAACTCAATCTTGAGATAAAAAACTACTTATTAGAGACAGGCTATATGGAAGGAGACTTTGATGCTAATGTATCCATCAGTGAAGATGAGGATAGTATTTATTACACTTATACTTACAGGATAAGCAAAGGACCAAGGTATAGGTGGGGAGAGGACATATATTATGGTTATCTGCACACGAGTTTCAAAGAGTTATCTTACATGACAGTAAGGGGCGAGTTTTACTCCGAAAAGGACAATGACATGACCCTTAACAACTTCATATCCAGCAACATATTTAGCGGTGTAAAAATAGATACCTTTCTTGATAAGAATGAGAAAAAAGTTCACAGGCTTATACAAATCTCTGAGGACAAAAGGGGTATATACGATATATCTTTGGGATACAACACGGAAGAAAAGGTAGTTTTGGACTCATTTTTAGGCTTAAAAAATCTGTTTGGGATAGGTTTAAATACGAACCTACGCTACAGAAGAACGGGGAAAAGGGAGCTTTATAGCTTAGATATTTCTGATAACTTTTTACTCACAAGAAAACTTTGGCTAAAAACTTCCTTTTTTAACAATTACGAAAAACACCTTAGTTACACACTCACATCAAAAGGTTTTAGTTCAAGCATTGGGTACAGGATAACAAATAACGCATCTGTAGGTGTTATATTATCAAGAACTACAAACTCTGCCTTGGGCGAGCTTGTAGATATTTCTAAGTATGGACTGTTTTTGCTAAGGGAATACAAAGATAACTTGTTCTCTCCAAAAAGGATAAGCTATAACAGTATAACCTTCACTAGAGCTATAGGTGATAGAGAGTACACAAAGTTTGAGCTTTTAAGCTTTTATCTGATACCACTAAGAGAAAGTATAAACCTGAGCTTTAAAGTGGCTGGCGGATACGTGGGAAAGTCCGCACCTATCTTTGATAGATTCTTTTTGGGAGGTTTAAGAGACCTAAGAGGCTACAGTTTTGAAAGTATTGGACAACCCAGTGGTGGGAGATACTACACCTTTGGAAGGTTAGAGCTTGAATTTCCCATAAAGAGTCCCTTTGTTATCATAACCTTTGCAGATGTAGGAAATGTGGGAAATAGACTTTCTGATACCATAAGAAATCCTAAAAAGGATATAGGTGCGTCCGTGGGTATAAAAACACCTGTTGGACCCATCAGGTTTGATGTAGCCTTTCCCCTTGAAAAGGACACACCCAAAAGGCTCAGACTGTATCTGTCTGTAGGATATTATTACTGATAAGCTGTCTTAGGTAAGCTATGAGTTCATCTCTTAGGTCTTCCCTTTGAAGTGCGAAATCAAGGACTGTCTGTATGTACCCAATGGGTGTTCCTGTATCGTAAACCTTGGCATCTATCTTTATGGCATAAACAGCTTCGTCCTCAAGAAGGAGCTTTATGGCATCTGTTAGCTGTATCTCACCACCTTTCCCGGGGGGTGTGATCTTGAGCTTTTCAAAGATTTTTGGAGTGAAAAGATATCTGCCCACTATGGCAAGGTTAGAGGGTGCTTCTTCGGGCTTGGGCTTTTCTACAAGATCATCTATAATGTATATATCTCTTTCTATGTGTCTTCCATCTATTATGCCATACTTGGGAATATCTTTTGTATCCACTTCAAAAACAGCTATCACGCTCTTACCAAAGCGGTTATACACTTCTATCATCTTTTCCAATACATTCCTTTCGTCCTTTACTATAATGTCTCCCAAGGCAACTATGAAAGGCTCATAACCCACTACAGGCTCTGCCACTAAAACCGCATGACCTAAACCCAGCTGTTCCTTCTGTCTTATGTATATGGGATTTATCAACCTGCTTATCTCCATTATGTTTTTTAAAAGCTCAGTTTTCCCACACTGTTCCAAGTGTTTTTCCAAGTCTGTGTTTATATCAAAGTGGTGCTCAATGGGCCTTTTGTGCCTACCCGTTACAAAGATTATGTTATCAATATTTGCAGAAAGACACTCCTCAACAATAAACTGTATAACTGGCTTGTCTATTATGGGAAACATCTCTTTGGGCATGGCTTTAGTAGCAGGTAGAAATCTTGTACCCCATCCCGCTACTGGAAGAACCGCCTTTCTCACTTGCATTTTAATACCCCTCCTTAAATTTTAAAGTTAGTTCCACAAATGTGATTATCAAGAACAGACTATAATATGCTTATGTGATCACATTAATGGACCTTTTAAATCCCTACTATTTTGCGATCAGTTTGAGGAACTTCTTTTACGATAAGAAAGTGTTCAAAACTTGTGAGCTTGATGTTCCAGTTATCAGCGTGGGCAATCTGTCCGTGGGTGGTACTGGAAAGACAAGTCTTGTGAGGTATATAGCGGATCACTTTTCAAAGAGTTTCCATGTGTGCATACTTTCCAGAGGGTATAAAAGAAAGAGTAAGGGCACCTTGCTTGTTTCTTACAAGGGAGATATAAAGACCAATTGGGAAGAGGCAGGAGACGAAGCTTTTATGCTTGCCAAAGTGCTCAAAGGGGTAAGCGTGGTAGTTGATGAAAATAGGTGTAGAGGTGGTGCATACGCAGTCAATGAGCTGAAGGTGGATCTTATCATACTTGACGATGGCTTCCAACACAGAAAACTCTACAGAGACATAGACTTACTCCTCATAAAGGAGAAGGACCTAAGGGATCATCTTATACCTTTTGGTAGGCTAAGAGAGCCTCTCTCTTCTATAAGTAGAGCGAATGCTCTGATCCTGTCTTATCAAGACATAAAAGAGTGGGACTATACCTTTACCAAGCCTGTATTTAAACTTTACAGGAGGGATTGGAAGATTAAAGATATTTGGGGAAATACCTTAGAAGATGCTAAGAAGTTTGAGTTTATAACCTTTGCAGGACTTGGAGATAACGAACAGTTCTTCAAGACACTGGAACGCATGGGATTGAAAATAATCAAAAAGCTTTCCTTTAGCGATCACTATCACTACAGAGACTTTAAGATATCACCAAACTACCTTTACATAACTACTCTCAAAGATGTGATAAAGCTCCCACCTTATGAAAATGTTTATTATCTGGACTATTCTCTTGAGGTACCTGGTCTGTTAGATTTTTTAGAACGTGCTATAATTAAATCTTATAGGGCTGGTAGCTCAGCTGGCAGAGCAACGGACTCTTAATCCGTGGGTCGCGGGTTCGACTCCCGCCCAGCCCATAACTACTAAAAGCCAGGTAAGTGTTTCCGTCCCATTTTTCCTAACCATACTTATCCGCACTTACGCATTTAAGCAAAT
>JAGDVY010000037.1:0-3493 GCA_023255875.1 Hydrogenobacter sp.
GTCTCTACCCTAATGAGGCTTTTTGACGAAGTTAAAAAACAAGGCGTAGAGCCTGCCATGGCGAACATAGCCTGCGATGTGTATCCTATACTTGAGAGAGCTGAGTTTGACAAGCATGTAAATACAGACCTCATTTTTGATTCAAAAGGTCAGTCTATCGTGGAACTCTTCAACAGGCTGGATCACGAATACTGTGCAAAGAGGTGTCCCTACGCAGTCTTTAGAGAGTGCTACAGCGTAAAACCCGCAGAGTTCAAGCCTGTCATCTCTCTCTGATGTAGATACCCTTTTGGAGTATGTATTTTTCTACCCTTTCTGGCACAAGCCACTTTATGCTTCTGCCTTCCCTTATTCTCTTTCTTATCTCTGTAGAAGATACATCTATGTTTCTGGTGCTAAGAATCATGTAGTCCTCACCTTCTTTCAGGTTGGGAAAGGCAGAGCTCATATAACTTCTTACTTCCTGCGCTTTTGCGTATCTATCCGCTATCACAAACTTTGCTATCTTTGTAAGCTTTTGGGGGTCTTTCCACAGGTGCAAGGTCATTATGCTGTCCGCTCCCACCAAGAAAGTGGGTCTTTCACCCAAAGCGTTGAAAAGTTCCTGAGCTGTATCAACTGTGTAAGATGTTCCTCCTCTTTCTATCTCTAAACTGCTAACCTCAAAACCCTTCTCTTGCTCTACTGCCAAAGAGAGCATCTCAAGTCTTTCCTTTGGTGTTGCTACATGAGGCTCTTTGAGTGGTGATTGAAAAGCAGGTATAAACACTATACTCTCTGCCCTTAGCTGTTCAAGGACATCTCTTGCAACAATGAGATGGCCTATATGCACTGGGTCAAAGCTACCGCCAAAGAACACCTTAAACATGGAATAGGGGCACTTCGTATTTGGGATTGGCAAGACTCCTTAACATACCCAGCTTTATTGCTTTTAAAGTCTGTGGAGATACGCGCCTGTCTTTAAACCTCATAAAGTGATGAAAGAGAACTCCAGAAGCCTCAAGTCCCAAACCTCTGTCCTTTAAAACTCTCTTTATAAACTCTTGGTTTCCTTGCAAGAAAGCATTCCTCAAGTTAAGTGTCCCTCCCTTAGGTATGCCCACAAACTGATATCCACAGACCCTTCCTTCTTTAAGAAAGACTTTTATAAAGTAGTTTTCGTACTCTGCGATGAAGGCTTCTTCCGCATCCTCAAAAGTACCTCCACTACCTGCCACCGCTCCCCTTGTCTTGACCGCGTTATAATCCACAAGCCCTGGGTTTTCTACTTTTAGCCCAGCCATGTTGTATCCCGCTATTGCTCCCCCTTGCTGTGCGGTAGGAAACAGAGCTATCCACCTGTAATTTCCCCACGCATCTTTTCCAGAGCATATGTCCCCCGCAGCATACACATCAGGGTCTGAGGTTTGCTGATACTCATTTACAAGCACACCGCCCACCACCCTGTTTTTGTTCTCATCTATGTGTAGCTTTATGTCCGTATTCTGAATAAGGTGTGTCCTTGGTCTCACACCAGTGGAAAGTATCACCATGTCAGCTTCTATAAACTTGCTTTCGTCAGAACCCAAGTGCTTTATCTCTACCGCTTTCACCCAACCGTCCTCTCCGTGAATAGCCACCACCTGATGATTAAGATAAAAGTTTATACCTTCATCTTGCAAAGCCTTCATGTATCTGTCCGCCATAGACTTATCTAACATACGGGGAAGCACTCTGTCAAAGAACTCCACCACATGCACCTCAATTCCCATATGCCTTAAGGTTTCCGCATCTTCCACTCCAATGGGTCCAGCTCCCACTATGACCGCCCTTTTTACCTTTCCAGAGAGTATCCATTCCCTTATCCTTTTTGCGTCATCTAAGTTTTTGGCTGTGGTTACTCCGCCAAGATCCTTTCCCGGTATGGGTGGCACAAAGCTGTTAGCCCCAGCTGCCAAAAGACACTTATCGTAAGGTATCTCTTCCCCACCCTTTACTATCACTACCTTTCTTTTGTTGTCTATGCTTATCACTTCTTTTTTGGGTCTGAAATCCACTTTATACTTCTCGTAGAAGGAATATCCACCTTTGTAAAAGAGCGCCTCCTGTGATATATCTCCTCTTATCACATTTTCCATACAGTTGGGAGCGTATGTGGGATACTCCTCATCAGAAAGAACTATAATGTCAGAGTCTTTGTCCACCTGCCTGAAGGCTTCTATGGCACTTGCAGATGCCGGACCGTTGCCTACTATGACCACTCTCATCTTAGCGCCACACCACAGGAGCAATAATAGCGGTAAAGACCAAATTTACAAGCGTTAGAGGTAGCATAACTTTCCAAGCGGTTGATGTGATCTGATCTATTCTGTATCTTGGAAGTGTCCAATGAAGCCAAAGGACAAAGAGGAAGAGCAGAGATACCTTGAGCACAAACCACACGAAGGGAGACAAAGGACCTAAAAAGAAAAGCGGGTCTATAAAGCCCACAAAAGGTATGTTTATGGGAGACCACCCACCTAAAAAGACCACTACCGCTATAGCGGATAAAGACAGCGTTTCCACATACCACTCTACAAGGGGGAATAGTCCAAACTTCATACCACCGTATTCCACAGTAAAGCCTGTGACCAGCTCAGCTTCTGCTTCTTGTATGTCAAAAGGAACTCTTCCTGTCTCTGCAAGCATGGCAAACATATAAACCACAAAAGCTACAGGCTGTAGCCATATATACCAAAGTTTTTGTTCTATCTGTTGTTGAACTATGCTGTAGGTGGAGAGGGTCTGAGCCAATATTATGGGTCCCATAAGGGCAAAAGTGATGACCACCTCGTAGGAGATCACTATACCTGCCTTCCTCATAGAGCCTATGAGAGCATACTTGGAGTTAGATGCCCATCCTGCTAAGGCTATGGCATAGATAGCCAAAGAACCAAGAGCAAAAAAGAGCAAAAGTCCCACATTTACATCTGTTAGTATGGGTTTTACCCTTATGCCAAATACTTCAAACTCGGGACCAAAAGGCACTACCGCAAAAACCAAAGATGCGGGAACAAGCGCCATAACTATAGCCAAGTTGTAAAGGAACTTGTTTCCGTACCTTGGGAAAAGGTCCTCCTTGGTCAAGAGCTTAAGACCATCCGCCAAAGGTTGAAGTAATCCGTGCCATCCTACCACCATAGGTCCTGGTCTTCTCTGAATATGCGCAGCTACCTTCCTTTCTACCAAAGTAAGGTAAGCACCCACACCCAACACTATAGCAAGGATCACCAGTATTTTTATACCTATGATGATAAGAGCGGATAAAAGTCCTTCCATGTCCTCCTCCTTACCTGTCTATCTCTCCCACCACAGGGTCTAAGCTTGCCAGTATGGTAACCGCATCCGCTATAACTCTATCTTGCATAAGCTTGGGATATATGCAAAGGTTATACATACTTCCGGGCTTTATCTTGACCCTATAGGGCTTTACTCCACCCGTTGAGTATATAAAGAACCCAAGCTCGCCCCTTGG
>JAGDVY010000037.1:3593-8908 GCA_023255875.1 Hydrogenobacter sp.
TATAGGGCTTTACTCCACCCGTTGAGTATATAAAGAACCCAAGCTCGCCCCTTGGATTTTCTCCCGAAGAGTATATTTCACCTTCTGGCACCTTAAGTCCTATTCCATCAATGGAAAGTTTTATCTTTTTAGGGTCTGGAGATTCCGCAAAGAAGGGAGCAGAACGAGGCATTTTTTCCAAGACAGCAACACACTGCTCTATGATCCTCACGCTCTGTCTCATCTCCTCAAGACGTACCAAATACCTGTCATACACATCTCCCTTTTCACCTACAGGCACATCAAAATCTACATAAGGATACGCATCGTAAGGCTCAAGCTTCCTCATGTCATAGGGCACACCCGATCCTCTTGCCACAGGACCAGTAAGACCATAAAAATACACATCCTCCTTACTAATTATTCCTACATCTACATTTCTCCTTAGCCATATTCTGTTTCTGGTGAGCATGTTCTCCCAGTCTTTTAGCTCTTTTGGAAACCTCTTTATAAAGGCTTTTATCACCTCTAAAGCACCTTCTGGCAGGTCCATCCTAACACCACCTATTCTTGGGTAGCTTATGGTGAGCCTTGCACCTGTAATGCCTTCTATGATGTCCATGATCTTTTCTCTCTCTTTAAAGGTATAAAGGAAGATGGTCAAAGCTCCAAGGTCCAAAGCGTAAGTGCCAAGCCAAAGAAGGTGGGAGTTTATCCTCTGAAGTTCAGACATCATAGTTCTTATGTACTTGGCTTTTTCTGGCACCAAGTCCTCTATACCCAAGAGCCTCTCCACAGCCACTACCCAAGCTTGATTGGAACAAAGAGCAGATATGTAATCCATTCGGTCTGTATAGACGAGAAACTGGTTATACATCTGGTTTTCTGCGAGTTTTTCCACACCTCTGTGGAGCTGTCCGAGGATCACATCGCACTGAACCACCCTTTCCCCTTCCAGATCAAAGAGAAACCACATGGTGCCGTGAGTACCAGGATGCAGTGGTCCCCAATTTAGCACTATCTGAGCCTTCTTTTTCAGTCTTTTCTTTTCTGTTATTTCAAGGTCTTCAAGGGTAGGTACAGCGGTGTGCATCCTGCTGTAGTTCATAGTGCCCGTGAGGTTGTCCCCATAGAGTACCTCATTAAGGGAGGGAAGGTCCACATTAGCATAGCCTTCTAAGGGAAAGTCTTTGCGCAGTGGGTAATATTGATAGGTTTCCCACATGAAGGCTCTCACAAGGTTTTCGTGTCCTTCATACTTAATGCCAAACATATCGTAGCATTCTCTTTCCGCCCACTTGCCTGCAAACCAAAGTTTTTCTATGCTGGGAAGAGTACCATCAGTCCAAGTCTTTACTACCACTCTCTTTCTCT
This sequence comes from Hydrogenobacter sp., assembly GCA_023255875.1. Lineage (GTDB taxonomy): Bacteria > Aquificota > Aquificia > Aquificales > Aquificaceae > Hydrogenobacter. Next base: position 4,947 of record JAGDVY010000037.1, read on the forward strand.
CTTCCACATTGTAGAGAATGTAGAAAGCCTGAAACCTGGGTTTTTTGTCTGGAAAGTCTATCACCGAGTGGTCCACAAAAAGCTTAAAACCAAGGTCTTTCAGGTCTTTTAGCAGTTCTATTAGTTTGTCCTTGCTTATGTGAAGGTTAGTTATGGTGGGTTTTACCTCTATCTGCAAGTCTGGAAACTTCTTTTTAAGCTCTATAAAGTCCTCTTCCTTTGCCCAAGGCATGGCTCTCACCTCTCAAAAACTTCTTCTTCAAACTGCCAATCTAAGGCACCTCTTCTCCAAGCATACAGTAGCCCATAGGTGAGTATAAACACAAACAGAAACATCTCAACAAATCCAAAGACGCCAAGATGCTTGTAAACCACTGTCCAAGGAAAGAGAAAGGCAGCTTCTATGTCAAAGAGCAGTAGCAAGAGCCCAAGAAGGTAATAACCTTGGTGGAAGGTAGATTGAGCACTCAGATCATACAAAGGTACTCCACATTCGTATGGGTAATCTTCCATACTTTCTGGAGTTTTGGGACCAAGCAAAGAGTTCAAGGATATGAGAAGCAAAGAGAGCACGAGCATTACACCTAAAAATATCAAAAATCCCATGTAATCCATGCCACTACCTCTTGAAAAGTATGTCTGCAGACTGACTGGCAAAACTCCATATTATTATAGGCACAGCACCCAAAATGACAACAGAAAGTGTCAGTACAAATATAACCACCTTTTCTGCAAAGGAGCTTTCCACCTTGATGGACTTACTGCTCTCCTTCATGAAGGTGAGAACCACCAGCCTCACATAGTAGCCAGTGGATATACCCGTTGAGAGTATCATGACAAAGGCTAACCACCAAAGTCTGTCAAAGGATAAAGCGGTAAATACAAGAGCCTTTCCTACAAAACCCACCGAAGGAGGTACACCCAAAAGGGAGAACATGAATATCATAAAAGACACCGCTATCCACGGCATGCTAAAGCGCAGTCCTGAGAACTCTTCCATCCTGTTTTCCCACTGGGGATTTCTCTCTAAGAGTGCCAAAAGTAGAAAAGAACCAGCACCCATAAGAGCATAGGCTACCAAAAAGTACAGGACAGCTTTTAGTCCTATAGCCTTCGCAACAGCTATGCCTGCCAGTATGTATCCCGAATGAGCTATGGAGGAATAAGCAAGAAGCCTTTTCACATCCTTTTGGACAAGGGCAACTAAATTTCCGTAAAGCATAGTCATAGCGGATATAATTCCTACAGTTATCACCCAAGCATAAGCAAAGTGTTCCTGAACGAGGGGCATTATCCTCACAACGGGTGCAAAAAAGGCGAGCTTTCCCACAGATGCCATATAGGCTGTTATGGGTGTGGGTGCACCCTGATAGGCATCAGGAAGCCAAAAGTGGAAAGGAACCGCACCTATTTTTATGGCAAATCCTATAAGGAAAAAGACCAGTCCCAGTATCAAAAGGTCCTTATTCTGTCCAGAATAGGTGAGTATTTTTTGAAGGTCTAAAGACCCTGCGTAGATATACATAAAAACTGCACCATAGGAAGCCAAAGCTATACTTAAACCACCCAATATAAGATACTTAAAAGCCCCTTCCTTTGCGTTAAAATCACCCCTCAAAAGAGCGGTAAGTATGTAAAAGGATATGGAAACACCTTCTAAGGCTACATAGAGAGTGATAAGGTTATAAGAAGATGCTAAGAACATGGCACTCACCAAGGCAAAGGAGAGTATGTAATAAAACTCCCTATAGAGAGAAAGCTTTTGTTTATAGTAGTGGTAAGTAAAGGCAAGAACAAATATGGTCAAAAGTATCATAAAAAACTGCAAGAAGGAAGAAAAGTAATCCCTTACATAAAGACCATAAAAAGTGCTTCCCGATAGGGAAGGATTAAAGGCTATGTAAAGCATTGCCATAAAATAACCCACTACACTTATCCATGTATAGAGCCTGTAGTTAGCCCTTTTGAAGATAAGATCAAGAGTAAAGATTAAAAAGCCCGTTAAAAGCACTATAAGTTCAGGTATTATCAGTGCCATCTTTGGAAACTCTATACTACCTATCAAGTCCCTGAGTTCCATTCCTGCCTTAGCCTCCTATCAGTTTGTGCATTACATAAAGTAAGAGCTTCTTTACAGACATATCAAAGATGTTGAAAAACAAGGAAGGTAATAATCCCACCATAAACATGGGGATAACAAGAAGTAAAAAGGCGGATAGCTTAAAGCCCCTTATATCCGCAAAATGTACTAACCTGCTTTCTTCTTTGGTATCCAAAAAGAGGACCTTCATAAGGTAGAGCATGTAGATTACGCTAAAGAAGGCACCTGCAATGACCAAAAGAGCCAACTGTGTTGTATATTCCCTTGCGGAAAGCACAGTGAGAAATTTACCCCAAAAGGAAGAACCACCCGGAAGACCCATAGAGGAGTAAGCGGTTATGACAGTAATTATAGCAAAGAGAGGCATGAATTTGGCACTTCCTTTGAGCGCATCCATATTAAAGCTATGAAGCCTGTTGTATATAAACCCCGCTATCATAAAGAGAGAAGCAGATGTAAGTCCATGGGCAAACATCTCCATTATACTTGCCCTAAACCCTTCCAAATTCAGTAAAAACATACTTGTTACCACAAAACCCATATGACTTATGGAAGAGTAAGCTACGAACCTTTTGAGATTTTTCTGGCTTATAGTGAACCAAGAAGCCATCATTATGGAGAATATACCCCACAAAACAAGTATAGGCATTAGGAAAGCCACCACCTTGGGAAATAGACCAATGTTAAACCTAAAGAGTGCGTAAGTTCCCATCTTCAAAAGTATTGCGGCAAGCACTATTGAACCGGCGGTGGGAGCTTCTCCGTGAGCATCAGGAAGCCAAGTGTGGAAGGGTACTATGGGTGTTTTTACTGCAAAGGCTATAAAGAAGAGCATAAATAGGAATATTCCAAGTCCAAGGGGATAGTCATTATTCATAAGGTCAAAGTAACTAAAGGAAAATCGTCCAAAGAGCTTATAGTGTTGTACCGCAAGGCTGACTGTTCCCAAAAGTAAGAACAAGGAAGAGATAAATATGTATATAAAGAACTTGTAAGCAGAATATAGCCTGAGTTTGTATCCCCATATGCCTATCACAAAAAGCATGGGCACTAAGGTAAGCTCGTAAAATACATAAAAAACTATAAGGTCCCAGCTTGCAAACACACCTATTAGAAAGCTTTCGGTAAGTAAAAACCATAGAAAGTACTCTTTTATTCTGTGGTTTATCTGTTTGTCCCGGACAGACCAAAGAACAGCAACAAGAGAAACGAGCGTGGTAAGAAGGTACATGAGCATGGAAAGTCCATCAAGCCCCAAAGACAGACTTATTCCTAACTCAGGAATAATAGGATAATGTTCGTAAAACTGAACTACATCACCTTTTGAAAAATCAAAAAGCGTGAGAGAGTACAATGATATCAAAAAGGTTATTCCTGTTGATATAAGGCTTATACCTTTTGTAAATCTCTCAGGAAGTAAAACTACAAAAAAGCTTCCTAAAGTGGGTATGAGCATACTTATTGATATGAGCGGAAACTGCGCTCCAAGCTTTTCCATGCTTTCACCTCAGGGAGTAAGTTATAACACCAAGTATGAAGATTATACCAACGAGCAAAAAGAGAACATAGTTGTTCAAGAGGCCTGTTTGTATATTTCTTATGTATCTTCCCGTTTTGAAAGAAAACCTTGCTACACCATTTACAAATAGGTCCACCATCATTATATCCAACTTCATCCACAAGAACTTTACCATCTTGAAGTACAAAAAGCTCAGAAGATTTATAAAACCATCTATGGTAAACCTGTCTCCCGCATAATACAAACCCTTAGACACCATCAAATAACCTTTAGCAATTACTTTGTGATAAAGCCTTTCTGTGTAAAACTGTTCTCTGAAGGTGTCCGCTATGGGCTTTAATA
>JAGDVY010000025.1 GCA_023255875.1 Hydrogenobacter sp.
ATTTCCTGTCGACCTCCCATCTCACAAAAAACCCCGGAGATGGACAGATGCTTGTTATTCATGGTTTAGATTTATATAAGGAGGTGGCTTATGAAGTACAGTTATATAACATCAAGAGAGGGTTTGCGACATATGGAAAATAAGCTAAAGCCCGAGAGTTATGTTTTTCTTGACACGGAAACTACGGAAGAAAAGATAAGATTGGTGCAGTTAGGAGACAAAGAAAACATATATATTGTGGATCTTTTTGAAACAGGAGAGTACGGAGTGGAGTTTTTAAAAAACCTGCTTGCGGACAAGGGTATAGTGGGGCACAATCTCAAGTACGACCTTAAGTTCCTTTACAGATACGGGATAGAACCTTACGCAGTCTTTGATACTATGATAGCAAGTCAGCTTATTGGTGAGATAGAAAGGCACTCTTTGCAAAAGGTTGCTATGCACTACTTGGGTAAGGTGATAGATAAAAGCTTACAGATGTCCAATTGGGCAAAGGCGGTTCTCTCAAAGGAGCAGTTAGAGTATGCAGCCCTTGATGTTAAGATGGTAAAAGACCTGTTTTTTATATTGCTTGAGAAACTTAACTCAGAAAGACATCAAGAAGAGACACTTCTCAAAACAAGAACATCTAAGGTGTTTGGACTTAAAAATCCCATAGCTATAATAGAGATGGCTTTTGTGCAAGAGGTTGCCAAGTTGGAGCTAAACGGCATTGGTGTGGATGAAAGCAAGGTGGATGAGCTAATAAAAGAGTACAAAAGGTCTCTACAAAAGAAGGTGATGGACTTTATGGTAGCCTATAGGGTAGATCCCATGTCTCCCAAACAGCTGGGAGAGTTTCTAACTAAGAACTTGGGGCTTGACCTTCCCAAAACAGAAAAAGGCAACATATCCACTGATGACAAGGTACTGTCCTCTTTTACATATCACCCTGTGGTTCAAAAAATTCTTGAGATAAGAAGCACTAAAAAACTTCTTGACAAGCTTGAGGAGATAAAAAGCCACATAAAAAACGGGAGTGTTTATCCAGAGTTTAGACAGATAGGAGCCATAACAGGAAGGATGTCAAGCCTAAATCCCAACGTTCAAAACATACCAAGGGAGCTAAGAAGCGTATTTATTGCACGGGAAGGGAAAGTTTTTGTTATCTCTGACTTTTCTCAGATTGAGCTGAGGATCGCAAGTGAGTATGTGGGAGATGAGAAGATGATAAGAGCCTTCAAGGAGGGAAGAGACCTTCACAGATACACAGCCAGCATCCTTTTAGGAAAAAAGGAGGAAGAGGTGAGTAAGGAAGAAAGACAGCTTGCCAAGGCGGTAAACTTTGGCCTCATATACGGCATATCTGCAAAGGGTCTTTCTGAGTATGCAAAAAGCTACGGTATAGACCTATCTGTTGATGAGGCTCAGAAGATAAGGGATAAGTTTTTTGAATACTTTGTGAGCTTTAAAAACTGGCACGAAAGGGTAAAGAGAGAGCTAAAGGAGTTTAAAGAATCAAGGGGTTATACTCTCTTGGGTAGGAAGTATGTGGCTCATACTTTTCCCGATGCGGTGAATTATCCAATACAAGGTTCAGGAGCGGACCTTCTCAAGCTATCTGTACTCATGTTTGATGCGGAAATGAAGAAGGAAGGTCTAAAGGCTCAAGTGGTTAATCTTGTGCATGATGAGATAGTGGTTGAGTGCGAAGAAAAGGACGCAATGGCAGTAAAGGAGCTTTTGGAGAAAGCTATGAAGCATGCAGGAAAGGTTATACTCAAACGAGTACCTGTGGAAGTGGAGAGTATAATAAAAGATAGGTGGGTGAAAGAATGAAGGTAAAGTTATTGGTTTTATCGGTAGCGCTGTTTGGTCTTTCTTGTGCTGAAAAGACAGTAGCTATAAGAGAAGAGCCTACTCATAGGCCACCTGGGCTTGCGATAGCTTCAGAAAAGGCATTGGAAAATGGTAAAAAACAGCTTGCCAAAGGACACTGTAAGCAGGCTATTCACGAATTTAACAAGGCTCTTGAAAAGGATCCAAGAAACTTTTACGCTCTCTACTGGCTTGGTGTGGCGGAAGGTATGTGTGGATACCACTCTCAGGCATACGAGAGACTAAACTCAGCAGTTAGGTACGCACCAGACCCCATATGGACAGCAAGGGTTTATGCCACCTTAGGACTCACTCTCTTGAACATGGGAAGAGATGATGATGCGGTCCTTTACTTTGAAAAGGCAAAAAGTATAGACCCAAGAAACGAACTTGTGAATGCTTACTACGAAGGTGAAGATAAAAAGCATAAGAAAGGCAAAGGAAAGCTAAAGAAAAAACCCAAAGATGAAGAGGGCTATAGAATAACTCTCAAATGGATGGATTAGAAAACTCTGGATTGAAAGCCTTTGTTTTAAGATAAAGCTCTCTCAGTTCTTTGTGGGGTTCTGAGTCCCAGACTATACCACAGCCTGCGTAATAGGAAACCTTATTTTCTTTTCCTATAGCGGTCCTTATGAGTACCGAGAGGGTAAAGTCCCTTCCCAATACCAAGCCAGCGCATCCACAGTAAAAGGCTCTACTGTGGGGTTCAATGCTATCTATTACTTCAACAGCTTTTATTTTGGGCGCTCCCGTTACAGATGCAGGAGGAAAGGTTGCAAAAAGTATTTCTTTTAAAGACGCTGAAGTTTTACACTCAACAGTGGAATACATCTGATAGAGCGTTTTGTATCTTTTTATTTTGAAAAGCTCTTTGACCTCCACATGGCTACCTATCCTGCCAAGGTCATTTCTCATCATGTCTGTTATCATAAGGTTCTCCGCTCTGTCCTTTTGGCTGTTCCTTAGTGATCTGTAAGAAGAGGACGTGCCTTTTATGGGCTTGCTTTTTAGTGTGTTTCCCCTCTTTTCCAAAAATAGCTCCATAGAGCCAGAGAGCACATAAAATTCCCCACAATCTAAGAAAAAGGCATACTCTACTGGCTGTCTTTGGTAAAAGCTATAGAAGAGATCATCTGGACTTCCTCTTAGCTCAAAATCAAACCTCCTGCTGATGTTTATCTGATAGACAACTCCGTCCTGTATATACTCCTTCACGAGTTTTACAGCCTTTATGAAATCTTCATCTGACATACTGCTTCCTATGAATTTCAGATATGTATTGCCTTCTTTTAAATCTGCTGACTTAAAACCATCTATGTGTGCCACAACTATGGGAGGAAAGCCAGAAGTTTTCACATGGATGTTAGTGGTCTGCCTTGTCATTTCGTAGGATATTACTAAAAAGTAAGGAAAGTCATCTGTGGGTAGTTTTTCAAGGTCATCAAGAAACATCACTTTGCGCACACGAGCCTCGTATAAGCCTCTTCTATTTAGCCAAGAACCTGCCAATAAAAGCCTCATTCTGAGTTTTCTTCTTGAACTATGGCTTGTAGGTATTTGGTCAGGTCTTGGTCTATCCTAAAGGTCTTGTCCTCTACTCTGATGACAGGCAAAACTCCTATAAGGCTGTTGGTTAAAAAGACGTGATCCGCATCAAATAGGTCTTTTAGGGTTAGCTCTGTTTCTTCCACTTTTACCTTTTCCATAAGGCTCTGAAGAGTAGTGCCAAAGAGAAGCCCAGAGTTTCTATGTGGTGTGTATATGTTTCCCTTTTTAACTATCAGAAGGTTTGCGGAAGAGCACTCGGTAATGTGTCCTTTCTCGTTTTGTATCAGACCATCATAATAGCCCATTTGCACAGCGTGTCTCTTTACCGTTATGTTAAAAAGATAGTTTAGGGTCTTGTGCCTTACGATGGGATCAGAGGAGTGTCTAAGAAAAGGAGAGATGCACACGCTTGCAGGCTCAAGCTTTGGCTTATACCTATAGACAAAAACCTTAAGTTGGGATCTGCTGGGCATTTCGTAGTATCTTGGCTTTCCGTAAGATAAGAGGCATACCTTTACGTAAAGCTCCTTTTTCCCCTTTGTCTTTTCCTCTATCTTAGCGCAAAAGGTCTCATAATCGGGACAAGGTATGTGAAAATGTTTGGCGCTTTCTGACAGTCTTCTATAGTGGCGTAATAGCTTTGGTGTCCTTCCTCTATAGAGTATGGTTTCAAAAAGTCCCTCACCGTAAAAGAGGCTTCTATTGCTCATGCGGATAAGATTATACTCGGTTATAACCGCCCTGCTATCTGTAAGCTACGCTCAGGAACTCTTACTCAAAGAGGTGGAAGTGAAAGCCAAGAAAGAAACTTTCAAAGACACCTTGGAGGTAAGAGAAATAAGGGAGAGTTCTGCTAAAGATGTGGGTGAAGCCCTAGGTCCCTTTGATATAAGGCATCAGGGTTCTATGGCAGGGCTTTCACCTCAAGCTCAATAACTTTATAAACCTCTCACCTGTTGTTTCTTACGCAGATGACAAATTTTACGAACTGGCAGGATACTGGATAAAAAGTACTATGACTACCTGTCTTACCAAAGGGATCCCTTCAGGAGTGGTGTTAAGGTACCAGAGCCCGGAAGGACCTTCTATGTGAATGCCTCTTATGTTTTTTAATTACTAAAGGGAAGGAGGAGGGGGAGGACCCCCAAGAGCCTTAGTCCTCAAGCGTGGATATGTCTCCTACGGGAAGCCCAAGTTCCTGAGCTTTCAGCACCCTTCTCATGATCTTTCCGCTTCTTGTCTTGGGAAGCTTTTCCACGAACTCTATCTCATCAGGTACAGCTATGGGACCAAGCACTTGTCTTACGTGTTGCTTTATTTCCTCAATGAGCTTTTCTGAAGGTTCGTAACCTTTCTTGAGGATCACAAAAGCTTTTATAGATTCACCTTTAATTTCGTGAGGCTTTCCTATAACTGCAGCCTCTGCCACCGCAGGATAATCTACCAAAGCGCTTTCCACTTCCATAGTTCCTATTCTGTGCCCTGCCACATTCAAAACGTCGTCCGCCCTTCCCAAGATCATTATGTAACCCTCTTCGTCATAAGATGCCAGGTCACCCGTTAGGTAATATCCGGGTATGGTGTTCCAATACTTTTCGTATCTTTCTGGCTCACCCCAGCAAGTTCTTAGCATAGAAGGCCAGGGACTCTTTATTACCAGGTTGCCTATGGTGTTAGGAGGAAGTACATTTCCGTTTTTATCTACTACCAAGGCTTCTATGGTGAAGAAGGGTTTGCCAGCCTTTCCAGGTTTTGCGGGGTATGAGGGAATGGTGGTTATCATGTGCATGCCCGTTTCCGTTTGCCACCAAGTATCCACTATAACACACTTTTCTCTTCCTATGTTCTTATAGTACCAGTGCCATGCCTCTGGGTTTATGGGCTCTCCTACAGAACCCAATATTCTCAGAGAGGAAAGATCATATTTGGCAGGCCATTCCTCGCCATACTTCATAAACATTCTAACCGCTGTAGGTGCAGTGTAGAATATGTTCACTCTATACTTTTCCACATAGCTCCACCATCTTCCGGGGTCTGGATAGTCTGGTGCACCTTCTACTATAAGTGATGTGGTACCTACCGCAAGAGGTCCATAGACTATGTAGCTGTGTCCTGTTATCCAACCTATGTCTGCAGTACACCAGTATATATCATCTTCTTTTATGTCAAAAACCACCTTGGTAGTGTAGTATGTGCCCACCATATAGCCACCTGTTGTGTGAAGCACGCCCTTTGGCTTTCCCGTAGTCCCAGAAGTATACAGAATGAAAAGAGGGTCTTCCGCATCCATAACTTCCGGCTCACAGTGAGGAGAGCTAATTCTTATTAGTTCATCAAGACTTACAAAAAGCTTGCTCTCACCATCTAAAACATCCTTATCTCTGTCCCATACAACGACTTTTTCTACAAATTCAAGTCCATCTATAGCCCTTTGTACAGTAGCAAGAAGGTCTATCTTTTTTCCTCTCCTTTTGGTATAACTTGCAGTTATGACAACTTTGGCTTTTGCATCTTCTATCCTAAGCCTCAAAGCACCTTCGCTAAAGCCTGCAAATACCACACTGTGAATAGCGCCTATTCTTGCGCATGCAAGCATACACGCAACCGCCTCTATAGTGTTGGGCATGTATATGGAAACCCTATCTCCCTTTTTAACACCCAAGGATTTAAGTCCGTTGGCTATTCTGCTGACAAGTTCCAAAAGCTCTCCGTATGTAATCTTCCTTTCGTTATTATCCTCATCAACGGAGATGTAAGCTACCTTATTCCTTTTGCCGTTCTTTACGTGTCTATCCAAGCAGTTATAAGTGATGTTGGTTTTTGCACCCACAAACCACTTGGCATATGGATAGTTCCACTCAAGCACCTTATCCCACTTCTTAAACCAGTGTAGCTCTTCTGCAACCTTAGCCCAGAAACCTTCTCTATCTTTTATAGACTCTTGATAAAGATTTTCGTAATCCTTGATCCATGCAGATTCTACTATAGATTTAGGAGGGAAATACTTCTCCTCAACTTTTAAAAGGGTTTGGGACTTATCTTCCATCATTCCTGAACCTCCTCTAAATGTTTTTTGAAAATATAGCTTAACTTTATGATTTTGCAATGTAGGAGATGCTCAAATCTTTATAACTTAAATCATCAAAATTTAATAATAAAAAGCTTATAAACATTATCTAACAAGGATAAAGTTTGAAGTTTTAAATTTTTTATGCTCTGTGCAAATCTTCCTCAATCCTTTGAAAAATATATGATTTTAATCATATCCACAAAAGAAAGAGAAAGGGAAAATATACTAAATGCGCTTACTCATCATTGACAACTACGATTCCTTTACCTACAACCTGGTGCAGTATTTTCAAATGCTTGGATGCCAAGTGGCAGTAAGAAGGAACGATCAGGTAACCCTTGAGGAAGTCCAAAAGTCTAAACCCGATGCTATTGTTATATCACCAGGACCATGCACGCCCAAAGAGGCAGGCATCTCTGTGGATGTAATAAAGCGTTTCTATAAAGAAATCCCCATACTTGGTGTGTGCTTAGGACATCAGGCTATAGGATACGCTTTTGGTGCAAATATAGTAAGAGCCAAAAAGCTCATGCACGGTAAGACTTCTTTGATATACCACACGGGCGAGGGCATATTCAAAGGGATAAAAAACCCTTTTACTGCGGTAAGATATCACTCTTTAGTCATTGAAAGGAAGAGTCTTCCTGAGGTGCTCAAAATAACCGCAGAATCAGAAGATGGTGAAATAATGGGCATTCAACACATAGAGTATCCTGTATTTGGGGTGCAGTTTCATCCAGAGTCTGTTCTTTCCGAAGCGGGTTTGGACCTTCTTAAGAACTTCCTTGAGATATCTCAAGGGACTCGTCTATCCACCTGAGATAATCTTCGTTGCCCACCTCTATGGGAAGGGCTATTATCTCAGGTACCGTGTAAGGATGTACGGATTTTACTTTATCTATAAGATCACGCAGTTTATTACCAGAGGTCTTTATTACCAGAAGGGATTCCTTGTCTCTCTCTATGTTTCCTTTCCACCAGTATATGGAGCTCACCTCACTTACTATGTTCACACACGCACCGAGTTTTTCTTTTATTATGTATTCCGCTATATCCTTACCTTTATCTGCCGGTGTGGTAATGAGAACCACATAGTACTTCTGCATAGGGAAAGATTATAATACATCTATCAGATATTTGTTGACAATTTTAGGTTAAGATTATAATTTTCTTCGTGGAGGACCACATGCAGAGGTTTATGCTAAAATCCAAGATACACAGGGCTAGGATAACGGGTAAAGAGCTTCATTACGAAGGAAGCCTGTCTTTAGATGCTTCCATTATGGCATCGGCTAACCTCCTGCCTTTTGAAAAGATAGAGGTCTATAATGTGAATAACGGTCAGAGGTTTTCCACTTATGTAATTCCAGCACCTGCTGGATCGGGTGAAGTTCAACTAAACGGTGCAGCCTCAAGGCTTGGAGAGATAGGAGACATCATCATCATAGCTTCCTACGCACTTTTTGACGAGAAGGAGCTTGTTAATTTCAAACCCATTCTTGTGTATGTAAATGAAGAAAACAGAATTCTGGAAGTCAAGAGGGGTTATTAACAGCACATAGATTTTTCAATCACGCATGCTTATAATTAATCACGTGAGCAGACTAATCCTTGCTTACGAGATTACTCTGCCCCAAAGAATTTACCCACACTTGGATAGACTTTTTAGTGTCTTTAGAAGGAG
>JAGDVY010000017.1 GCA_023255875.1 Hydrogenobacter sp.
GTTTTTAGTATAATGGACATATTTGTCAAGAGTTTCTGAGACTAATTACGAAGACATCACTGTAGATAAAACGGAATTTATACCTTATGAGCGATTATATTAATACTATTTCGTGTTTTGCAAGATACTTATTCTGCTCCAATCCACGGGTGTAAAGGCATCGTTTTTGGCATAGTTCTTAGCGGTTGAATAGTTGATCTTGCTTTCTATTTCCGCTTTGAGCTTGAGCTGTCTTTCTAAATGCCCTTTGAGTTCGGAAAGCTTTTTGGCATAATCCTTAGATGTTTTTATAGCATACGCAGAATACAGCAAGTTAAGAAACAAAAGCAATAGGGATACTATTAGATATCTCATATTCTCTCTCCCGCTCTGAGTTTGGCGCTTCTACTTGCTGGGTTTTGTTTTACCTCATCTATAGTAGGTCTTATGGGCTTTTTTGTCAACACTTTAAATGTATCAGTATGTTCTTTAAAAAAGTTCTTCACTATCCTATCTTCAAGCGAATGAAAAGAGATGACTACTAACCTTCCCCCTTTCTTTAGGAAAGGTATAGTTTTCTCAAGGGCAATCTCAAGAGAAGCAAGTTCTTCATTTACTTCTATTCTCAGGGCCTGAAACACCTTAGTAGCAGGATGTATTCTACCACGTCTGTAGGGTATTACAGAAAGTATTATGTCTACAAGCTGGGCGGTGGTTTCTATGGGTTTTTTTGTCCTCTGCAAAACTATGGCTTTGGCTATCTTTCCCGCATAAGGTTCTTCTCCATATTCTCTGAATATCCTTGTAAGCTCTTTTTCGCTGTAGGTATTTACCACATGGTAGGCGGTTTTCTTGTTTTCTGGGTTCATTCTCATGTCCAAAGGGTCATCTCTTTGGAAAGAAAAGCCCCTATCGCTTTTGAGCTGTAGCATGGACACACCAAGATCAAACAAAAAACCGTCCACTTCTTTTATGCCTTCCTCTTTTAAAACTTGGTCCAAGTCCCTAAAGTTAGCTTGATATAGGGAATACCTACCTTCAAAATCCTTGAGGTTTTCTTCCGCTATTTCCAAAGCCTGTGGATCCATATCTATGCCTATTACATAAGCCAAAGGGTCTTTTTGGAGTATTCCCTTTGTGTGACCTCCAAGCCCTACGGTGCAATCCACATACACTCCTCCCCTGTTTTTTACAAGTATTTCCAAAGTTTCCTTTAATAATACAGGAACATGCATTATAGGAAAGCGTTAGCTTTTTTTATCACATCTCCTGGGCTTACTCCTCTGAGGCACTCATAACTTCCCGTTTTGCATTTTTTAGGATTTGGAGAACACGGAGAGCAAGGCACTTGCGGAGTAAGATAAGAGCCTATTGTAGGATAAAAGCCATAAAGGGGTGATGTGGATGTGTATATACTAATGGCAGGAACACCAAGGGCGTTAGCAATGTGCACAGGTGAGGAGTCTGATGAGATCACGAGCTTTGCTCCCGAAATTACCGCAAAGAGCTCTCTGAGAGAGGTTTTTCCCGTCAGGTTTATGAGTTTAGCCTTTTTCTCTATATGTATAGCTTTCTGTAAGTCCCTCTGTGTGCCCACAAGCACCTTTGGTATATCCAAAGCCTGAGCTAATTCTATCCACCCTTCTGCGTACCACTCCTTGAGAGGAAAGTTAGAAAAGGGAGCAAGCACCACGTACTCTTCTGGCAGGCAAAACTTTTCTCGTGCTTTCTTTATCTCCTCCTCATCAACAAAAAGTTTTGTTTCTTGTATCATGTCATCTTGTCTTACCCTTAAGGGTCTAAGAAGGTCCAAATTCCTCTCTATTTCGTGTTTTCCCCAAGTGTGGGCTACCGTGTGGGTATAGAGCCAAGAGAGTTCAGATCTATCAAAACCTATGCGCATGGGAATACCTGATAAAAAAAGAAGGAGCGAAGACCTGGCGGATACGTGGGGAGATAGGACTATATGGTGATCCTTTATCTTGTCTATTATTGAAAAGGACTCAAAAAAGCCCTTGTTAAAGGGAATTAATTGCAAGTTATAACCTTTAAAGACATCCTTTATAAAGGGTCTTCCTACAAAACTCAGCTGTGCATCTGGAAAATTTCTCTGTAAAGTCCTTATAAGGGGCGTGGTTAGTATGACATCACCCAAGTAAGCTGTTTGCCATATGAGTATCCTCATTTGATGGGTGATATACTGGCTATCTTCCAGCTTTTCTCATCTTTTATAAGTATAAAGCTAAAGAGCTTTTCTATACCATTTTTGTCTATTACCTTGACAAGAACCTCCACATGCTTGTCATCTATGTTTTTAGCATCAAGGTACTTTACCTTTCCAATGTTGTTTCCCATGCTTGAAAATACGCAAGCCAAAAGTTCAGAGGGTCTCATTTCCGTAATTTCTACTGGCAGTTTTACATTCTGTACAAGAGCGTCTCTAAAGGGTGGGTAAAGAAGTTTTACCGCGTCCTCACCTTCCTTATCCCTAATAGCGGAAATGAAGTCTTTAACTGTATCCTGAGCCTGCTCTTCTGGAGATTTGCCACAGGACTTAATCACAAAAAAGGCAAGCAAGACCGCACCTATACCTATAGCTACCTTTTTCATCTTTTTACCTCCTTCATAAGGTATTCATCTATAGCCTTTGCTGCTTTTCTACCGTGAGATATGGCTCTTACTACTGTATCCCCACCGTTTACCACATCACCCCCTGCAAAAAGTCCCTCAATGTTTGTTCTAAAATGTTCATCTACTTTTATTGTACCCCACTTTGTAAGCTCAAGACCCTCAATATCTTCATAAGCTATAGGGTTAGGCTTTTGCCCTATAGCGAATATAACAGAGTCGCACTCTATGATGTGCTCCGAGTTGGGTATGGCTACTGGTCTGGGTCTTCCGCTCTCGTCAGGTTCTCCTAACTGCATCTTTATGCACTTAACGCCTATAACCCTGTTCTTTTCATCTCCCAGTATCTCTATGGGTTGTGTGAGCCAGTGAATGATGGCACCTTCTTCCATTATGTGGTCCCACTCCTCGTCCCTTGCTGATGATGTCTCTCTTGTTCTTCTGTAGACCACGTGAGTCTCCACACCTAACCTCAAAGCGCTGATGGCACAATCAACCGCAGTAAAGCCACCACCTATTATGACCGTCCTCTTTCCTAAATTTATCGGCGTAGAAGCCCAAGGAAAGTCTTTAGCATGCATAAGATTTATACGCATCAATACCTCTATAGCAGAATACACACCTATTAGGTGATCCCCTTTTATTCCCAGAGATCCCCTGCCAGCACCCACACTTAAAAAGACCGCATCATAACTGCTTAGCAGGTCCTTTAAGCTAATTGTCCTTCCCACCACATAACCAAAGAAAAATTTAGCACCCAGCTTTTTGAGCCTTTCTATCTCCCAATCAAGCAGGTCTCTGTCCAACCTTGCGGGTGGTATGCCATATGCCATGACTCCCCCTGCCTTGGGTAGAGCTTCGTATATGTGTACCTCGTGTCCCCACCGTAGAAGATCATAAGCACAGGAAAGACCAGCAGGACCTGCTCCTACTATAGCTACCTTCTTTCCCGTGGGTGGCTTCTTTTCCTCCTCTATCTGAATACCCGATATGCGAATAAAGTCACCTACAAACTTCTCAAGAGCTCCTATGCTCACAGGAAGACCCTTATTTTTCCTACCTTTTACTGTATCGTAATAAAGTATGCAAGAACCTTCACACTGTCTCTCCTGAGGACACACTCTCCCACATATGGAAGGAAAAGGGTCTGTCTCTATGATCTTTTTGTACGCACCCACAAGGTCTCCTTCTGTTATTTTCTTAATAAAACCAGGAATATCCACATTAACAGGACAGCCTTTTATACACCTTTTTTCCGCATCTCTGCAAAAGAGACATCTTTTTGCCTCATCAAGAGCCATATTTACGGAAAATCCCAGTGCATACTCTCTGAAAGTTTTGTTTCTCTCCTGAGGAGGTAGCATGGGCTCAGCGTTTCTGTCCAGATACCTTATGCTTTTACTCATAGCAGTATATATTACTATACAAGGAGTTTCTCATCAACTCTGAACTGCAAAGCTTGAGATATGTGATGCGCCTTTATGATCTCCTCTCCTTCTAAGTCAGCTATGGTTCTTGAAACCTTTAGGACCTTCATATAGGACCTACCGGTAAGGTGAAGCCTGTCCATGGCATATTCCAAAAGTCTTTTGGCTTCACTGTCCATAACGCAGTACTTTTTTACCTCTTTTTCCTTCATCATACCATTAAAGCGTGTGGAACTGCCTTTGAACCTTTCCCTCTGTATTTGAAAGGCTCTCTCTACCCTCTTTCTGACCTCAGAAGAGCTTTCTCCTTTCCTTGCATTTAAAAGATCTTCCTTTTCCACAGGCTCCACCCAAACCTTTATATCTATACGATCAAGAATGGGTCCAGAAAGCTTAGATTGGTAGTTCTTTATCTGTAAAGGAGTGCAAGTGCAAGCTTTGTAAGGATTTAAGTAATTTCCACACGGACATGGATTTATAGCACCTACAAGGAGAAACTCCGCTGGAAACCTAACCTTTGCGCTGGCTCTTGTTATATTCACATATCCGTCTTCCAATGGCTGTCTTAGTACCTCAAGGGTCTTCCTGCTAAACTCCGTCATCTCATCAAGGAAGAGAATACCCCTGTGAGCTAAGCTTATCTCACCTGGCATAGGAACAGTTCCTCCACCTATAAGAGACACATCAGAGGCGGTGTGGTGTGGCGATCTAAAAGGCCTTGTTTTTATGATGGGATCAGAAAGCAAGCCTGCAACACTGTAAATTCTGGTTATTTCAATAGCCTCTTCAAAGGTAAGGGGTGGCAATATGGTGATCATCCTTTTGGCAAGCATGCTTTTACCCACTCCAGGAGGACCAATAAGAAGCAGATGATGAAAACCCGCACAGCTCACTTCTATAGCCCTTTTGGCAAGCTCCTGTCCATATACATCGCTCAAGTCTATATCAAAATTCTGACCCTCTTCTAAAAGCGCCTCCACATCTACCTCTACTGGAGATTTGGAAATTTCGCCCTTCAGATACTCCACAAGCTCCTGCAAGGTACTAAAGCCGTAAACTTCTGTTCCCTTTACTATCGCACCCTCAAGAGCGTTGCCTTCTGGCACAAAAAACCTGCGATATCCTTTTTCTTTCAAAGATAACACTATAGGCAGAACTCCGTTTATCTTGTTTATCTTACCATCAAGAGACAGCTCACCCAATATGACGGTGTCTTCTGATACCTTTATAACTCCCTGTGTTTGCAGTATGCCTATGGCTATAGGAAGGTCATAAAGGGTCCCTTGCTTTTTCAAATAAGAAGGAGATAAATTTACCGTTATTTTCTTTGCAGGCATGCTGTAGCCCAAGTTTTTGAGAGCAGACCTTACCCTGTCTTTGGCTTCGTTGATGGCTTTGTCAGGAAGTCCCACTATGTTGAACTGTGGGATGCCTTGGGATACATCCACCTCTACATCCACCTCAAACCCATCTATCCCCAGCACCCCACCACTCTTTATCCTACAGAACATTGTAGTTAAATTATAAGATACGCTAAAGAGAAATTAGGAATTTAACAAAAAATAGAGGGCTAAGAGCAAAGAGATAACGTTATAGCACTTGTGGAAAAACTTATTATATTGTGAGTGTATAAATTCAGTAGAAAAATTAAGCGCATAGCTGAGGCTTAATATTTCTGTAGAAACTGACTTCCCACTAAACGCTTTATCTTGGGCTTTCTGCCTGCATTAACTTTTTGTTGTTGAGCACGATTTCTACCTGTTGCACTGTTTCCAGAAAGCCACAGGTATATATTTTTCTCAAGTACGGGAGAATATTTATGGAGAAACTTAGCAAATAGCTAACATAACGGATTTCATATTCTCAAGTTCTATAAGAAGCTCACTTTCTGGAAAACCCACAAAAAAGGCTAACCCTACTGTTCTTCTTGAAACTCTATATTTTCCTGTATTAAGGTTTCCAGTATATTGTCATACTCTGATTTTTCAATGGTTCCATCATATGCTCTTATTTCTATCTCTACAGTATTAAATTTTTTGCTTAACAAAGTTATAATCCTTGCCAAAGTTGACACCTTTCCGTGTTGAATCCAGACATGAAGCTTTACCTCATTTTTCCCAAATCTCAATTCATTCTCTTTATCCTGTTCTTCCACGGTTTGTACTTGTAAGGTTTCCACTCCTTGTTTTAGTTCAGTTTGTGTCGTAATGTCTATGTTTTGAGATGTGTATGTAAGGACTTCCTCTTGGTATTTTTCTACCTTTTCTTCTTTACAAAGTTCTGACTTTATAATCACTTCTCCTTCACTCAAGGATACTGTAGGTATTTCATTTATTTTCTTACATACAGGTTTTTCCCCTTCAAGATATCCAAAACCAAACAATCCCTTCTCAACACCCTCTTTTATTCCTTCAATAAAGCCCTCTTTTGAAATCACTCTTAACTCACCAGGTGTTTTTAATAGAGCATCATACAGTTTTTTTGTTTCTATAAAGTCCTTTTCACCAAGATATTTGTCTTTTATCACTTTTGAGGATATCTTTTCAAGTATTTCTCCTTGTCCCCTTAGGTAATCGTAGATTTCCTCGTCAATTTTTGATTCTCCAAAGTTGGGAATGCCCATATCAAGTTCCTTAAAGTCTTCTTTATTAGGAAGGAATAACTTTTTATAGTACTTTCTTATTTCCTCGTACTCTCTCTGTTTCTGTTGTTTTAGCATATTTTCTACTTCCCCTTTTTGGCTTTCTGATAGCTGTAATTTTCCGTCTTGTTTTATGCTTCTAAGAGCAATAAGCTTTCTTATATAGTCATATAAAGCTTCCTCATATTCGTCATTTACACACAAGAATATCAATGTGTTCCTATAAATCCTTGGTGTTTCTCCGTATTTTTCTAAAAAGTCCTTATCAGGCTTATCTTTTTTAAGAATCACAAGCTTTAGTTCTTCGTTGTCTGGAATGTCCTTAGAAAATTTGGGATAGAGGTAAACTTTAATTTTTGGATTCTTTGATATATGTCTTTGCAAAATGTTTTTTTCCTCTTCAATTATTTGGTCTTCTGATACGTTCTCCTCCTTTAAGAGTATAATCCTGTTAAGGTTTGGTTGGTTTTGGAATCTAAGGTCATCGTCGGAGATGTAAAATAGTTGTCTTCTGAGTTCGTTTAGTGCGGTATCTATGATGGTACTTTGGAAAGATGGCTCGGCAGTGTAAAGTTTTAGCTCTTTTAAGCTTATGCTCTTTATACCTCCTCCCGAAAAGGAGGTCATGAATATGGTGGTGCTGATGACTGTACCCAGCCTGTAGGGTTTGTAAGCGGTGCCAAGGGATTCATCAACCTTTTTGGCTCCAGAATTTGGTGAAGTTATGTCTTGAGCTATTATGCTATCCCATTCAGACCCAATGTGTGTTATAAGCTCACGCCTAAGCTCCTCGTTGCCAAGATTAAAGTCCCCAAGCCTAATAAAGGGCAGTTTTTCGTTGATCAAATCGTGTATAACTATGGATAAAATTCTTAGAACTCCTCTTGTTCTTTGGAATGTAGGAAAAGACCCCCACCTTTTATAAAGGACATCTATCACCTCAGGTTTGAAAGGATAGCTTCTTAAAAACCTTTCTCTATAGTTTTGCACTTCGTCTTTGGAAAGCAGTCCTTCTCTTAGGGCATACTCAATAAATTCACTGATAACCTTATTAGCTTCCTTTTCATCAATGTACTCAAAAAGTCTTTTTCTTATGACACTTTCTATTTCATCATCCTCTACAGGACTGTGGGCTTTTTCTACTCTGCCGACTATCTTTTGTAGCTGATGGAAGGCTCTTTCTGCATT
>JAGDVY010000002.1:0-4340 GCA_023255875.1 Hydrogenobacter sp.
AACTTGACAACTGAATATGTTTTGCGATCCTTTGGGGTTTTTAAGCCCACTGTGTGGGATTGAAACGAAACCCTCCAGGTTGGGAATAAGTAATACAATAGGTGTTTTTAAGCCCACTGTGTGGGATTGTGATCCCCAAAAATCTGTTAGCAAAGATTCTTAAACTTAAGTAAATAGGAGTATTTATCTCCTGCAGAGTGGACAGAAAAACAGAGTCAGTTGGCTACATGCAGAAGGTAAAGCCCCATTTTTCTGGACCTGATCATTTATAGACCTTTCTCTTGAAGAGTTCCTTTGGGGATACAAGTCTTTCCAAGAACACTTTACCATCAAGATGGTCTATTTCGTGTTGTATTACTACTGCCTCAAAACCTTCCGTGTCAAACTCCACATATCTACCTTTTGGATCCATAGCCTGAACTTTTATCCAATAGTACCTTTCGACATTGCCAGTGTAATCAGGCACACTCAGACAACCTTCTCTTACTATCAGCTCACCATCTCTTTGTACTATGACAGGATTTACAAGGATCAAAAGTCCATGAGAACACTTTTTCTCTCTGTGATTAGATTGGGAAACATCTACCACCACCACTCTCTTGTGCACATTCACCTGTGGTGCAGCTATACCTACGCAGTTTGGCGAGCTTTTCATGGTGTAAATGAGATCCTCCAAAAACAAAGAGAACATCTTACCAAAGTCATGCACTTCTACAGATGGCTTTTTGAGGCGCTCATCTGGATACTTTAGTATGTTAAGCTTTCTCATAAAACTCCCCCTTCTTCTTTCTCAAAGCTTATATCCACTCCTAAAGCTTCTCTGAGCTTTTCCAGCTCCTCTTTTAGTTCTTCTTCAGAGATATCTTCCTTAGCCTCTACCTCTATAAGCATCACGTAGAGTTCTCCCCTCTTTTCAGTTCTAAGATCGCATATGTTCAAGCCCATATTGGAAAGGAGTTGAGAAACATGATAAACTATCCCTGGTTTGTCAGCACCAAAAACCACTATCCTATATATCTCATCACTTTCTGGGAGTTTTTCGTAAGCGTCCTCTAGTTCTCTGCAGAAAGTAAAGAGCCCAAAACGCTCTCTTACTTCTTGGAGCTTATCAAGAATAATATCAGGTGTTATATATTCCTGCGAGCTCACTATGAGCATGATGGTAAATTCACCGTTGAGCCTTGTCATAGAGGAGTCCTCTATATTAAGACCAAGTTCGTAAAGTGCCTTACTTACACCAGCTACTATACCAGGTCTGTCTTTTCCAAATACCGAGAGGATAAAAAACTTCATGTTAAGATTTTAATATGGACGAAAGGGAGCAAATCAAGTTTTACATCTCAGAAATAGCCAAGCTTATGGGCCTTGCAGAGCCTGTGGGCTTTATGCTTTCTTACGAAGTGGGTGATATATGGATAGATGTTTATGTGGAAAGGGGAGAGAACGAGTGGCAAAACAGAACTTACACAATAAGCGTTCCCAAAAATAAAAGAGACAAACTAAAGAGCTTTGTAGAGTCCGCAGGGGGAAACACATGGGATATAACAGCTGACGGAGATAGGGTATATGCCAGCTTAACTCAAGAAGCTTGGGAGCAGGTAAGCGTATCCATAACAAATCTTTTGTGAGGTTGTGCCATGAAGGTGGGTTTTATAGGACTTGGACACTTGGGTACAGAAATAGCCAAAAGGTTATCCTCTCAAGGTGTTGAGCTAATAGTATGGAACAGAACCATAGAGAAAGCCAAGAAGCTTGGATTTCCTACAGTTGAAAAGCCTGCGGATCTGCTTTCACATGTGGATAGAGTTTTCCTCATAGTTTTTGACAGTCAAGCGTCTCAGGAGGTGATCTTTGGAAAAGGGGGGCTTGTAGAGGGGGACATAAGGGGAAAGACGATAATAGACATGACCACCAATCACTATGCTTACACAGAAAGGGCTTATCAAGAGCTTAAAAAGTATGAGGCTCATTACCTTGATGCACCGGTGCTTGGGAGCGTCATACCAGCTCAAAGGGGCGAGTTGGTAATGCTTGTGGGTGGAGATAGAGAAAGGTACGAAGAGAACTTACCTCTATTTGAGAAATTTTGTAGAAAGATTTACTATGTGGGAAAGGCAGGAAATGGCACAAAGCTAAAGCTTATCAATAACATGGTGCTTGGTGGATTTATGTATGTGCTTGCGGAAGCTTTGGCAATTGGGGAGCTTGCAGGTTTTGACAAAGAACTTCTACTGAGCGTGCTTTCTGATGGAGCGGGTAAATCTTACATACTTGATGTGAAAAAGCAGAAACTTTTAGAGGAGGACTTTTCCACTCACTTTTCTGTGGACCTCATATACAAGGATCTTCACTATGCGCAGGACCTTCTGAGGGACACAAAAGCCTTCTCCTTTGCGCTTCAAAACGTCAAAGAAGCTTACGGCATGGCAAGGTTTATGGGTATGGGAGAGCTTGACTTTTCTGCAGTTTATAAGGTGTTTAAAAAACCTTAACATTTTTTTAACCTTTCAAGGGAATAAATATATTAGAGGAGGCTGTCATGAAGCTGTTTGAGGAGCTTGAAGAGACAAAACAGTTGGTGCTAAAAATGGCAGGGCTGGTCAAAAAGGCGGTGGAAAAAGCCATAGAGTCCCTTAACAAACAGGATGTGGAGATGGCAGAGAGCATAATAAAGGGCGATGATGAGATAGACCAGCTTGAAGTGGAGATAGAAAGGCGGTGTATAAGGATGATAGCTCTCTACCAGCCAGAGGCTATAGACCTTAGGCTCATCATGGGAATATACAAGATAGTTTCAGACTTGGAAAGAATAGCAGATGAAGCAGAAAACATAGCGGAAAGGTCCATACTACTTGCCCAAGAGCCACCCCTTAAACCTTATGTGAACCTAACTCTTATGGCTAACCATGTAAAAGATATGATAGAAGACGCGGTGATGAGTTTCTTCCAAAGGGATGTGGAACTTGCCAAAAAGGTTATTGCAAGAGATGATACCGTAGATGAGCTTTTCCATCAGCTTGAGAGGGAGTTAATTACTTATGTGATGGAAGACCCCAGAAACATAAAAAAGGTCATAAACTTATCTTTTGTAGGAAGGCACTTTGAAAGAATGGCAGACCATGCAGAAAACATAGCGGAAATGGCTATTTATTGGTCAGAAGGCGAAATGATAAAGCATCAGCACATAAAGGAGAAGGGTATGATTTGAGGCTTTACCTTACCTTTTTTATATTCTTTCTGCTCTTTCTAATTATCAACATCGCACTTCTTGATAATCTCAGAAAGGTATGGCATGTAGGTTTTCCCCTTATACTCCTTGTCATAAACATAGACCTCTTAGTCTTAGTGATAGCTTTTTCTATCTTTTTCAGGAAGTTCATAAAGGTTTATATAGAAGGATCAAAGAAAAAGCTCAGGAAGAAGTTATCCAATGCACTTTTTCTGTACATACTCTTACCCATAATCTTCCTAAACTTTGCCACATCCCTGATACTCATACAATCCACAAAGACCCTTATTAGCTCACAGCTAAAGGATGTAGCTCAGAAATCAGAAAGCCTTTATCAAACTCTCAGAGACAGAGAACAAGAGAAGATAAATCTCTATAAGGAGTTTTTTAAATTTCTTATAAGCAAAGGCGAAGACCCAAGGAACTATCTTAGCGGATTAAAAGAGATAGAAAGCATAGTACCTTCTACAGCTTGTAAGGAAAACATAGAAGAAAATGTAGTAATCATGTGTGTAGGAAAGTATCAGATAGCTCTAAGAAGGGATAAAGATACATTAAGGACTATAAACTCATTGCAGGAGGTTTCTGAACAGCTCAGGAATATTGTTAAATCAAGGGATATCATATCTGGCATATATGCTTACTTTCTTGTGCTGATAACCCTGATCACATCTCTTGCCTCTGTGTGGTTTGGAAACTTAGTGGCAAGACACATAAGCCTTCCCCTTGAAAGACTATCCTCAAAGGTAAAGGAGATATCCAAAGGGAACTTTTCCACAAAGGTCCAAGTGCCCAACACGGGCGATGAGATACAAGAACTCTCAGAAGCTTTTGAAAAGATGAGGGAAGAGTTGAGGAAAATTTACACAAAACTTGAGAACGAGAAAAAAGTGCTTGAAGAACTCATAAACGCTCTGCCCGTAGGTGTAGCTTATGTGCATCAGGACGGTAGAGTTATGGTGAATGCAAGCTTTATAAAGATGTTTGGTCAAGAGGTAAAAAGTGAGGAAGACATAAAAAATCTAAAGAAGAACCCACACATAAAGGAAGTGGTAATAGAGCATAAAGAAGGTAAGATATACATATACGAGGACATTGAGCCCATCATACT
>JAGDVY010000002.1:4440-7648 GCA_023255875.1 Hydrogenobacter sp.
TAGAGCATAAAGAAGGTAAGATATACATATACGAGGACATTGAGCCCATCATACTTTCAGAGCGCTTCAAAACTTGGCAGTATGCGGTTAAAAGAATAGCTCATGAGATAAAAAACCCTCTCACTCCTATAGGTCTTAACCTTGAGAGGATAGTTCGCCTTCTTGAAAAAGAGCCAATAGATAAGCAAAAGATCAAAGAATCCATAAGCCTTATCCTTGAAGAGATATACAGGATAAGAGATATAGTGAATAAGTTCAGAGACCTGTCTGTGGAGAGAGAGCTCAAGGTAGAAGAACTAAGCCTAAAACAGCTTATAGAGGAGGTCTCAAAGCTTTATACAGGGCTGAGTGTGGAGGTATCTGGTGATAAAAGGATATACGCAGATAGAAATATGCTAAAGGATATGTTTCTTAATCTTTTCAACAACAGCATAGAGTGGGGAGCAAAGAAGGTGCGCATAAATATAGATGAAGATGTTATGGAATATGTAGATGATGGCAAAGGCATAGAGAAAGGCAAAGAAGAGTTAATATTTATTCCCTATCACTCGGAAAATCCACAGGGAATGGGACTTGGCTTAGCGGTAGTCAAAAACATAGCTCAGGTACATGGTTGGTCTGTAAAAGCGGTATATGACCCAAAGGGCTTTCATTTAGTTGTGGAGTTTAAACCTACATAAGGTATTATCTGCAGTATGCGTATAAGGTGGTTTTCCCATATGGTATCAAGCACCTCAGAGACGGCATCTTCTTGCTCTTTTTCCGAAAGTTTTTTGAAGCTTTCGGACTTTACGCCTTTTTCATGAAGCAAAAGGGGCACAAAGAGCTTACCAAGACAGTAAAAGAGAAAAGCAAGCTCTAAGTCAGAAAGCTGAGGAAAAGCGTTGAAAGTCCTATAGGTCTTCTCTACTGCCCAATCGGTCCATCTTTTTATCTCTTCATCTTTGAGTCTCTGCTCCAACCCTCCCACATACATGGAAGCCATGGCTTTTGAAAGTTTTTGATCCTGCACGTTAGATATCTCTGATTGTATTTTTTCTATCCTTTCCTGTTCTTTTAAGAACCTCTCCTTCCACTCGGCGTACCTACTAAACTCCTGAAAAGGTTTTATCATCCTGTCTCTTCTGACTTTTCGTACTGAGGACACTCAAGAGTAGTAAGGTCTATATCAGGAATGATCTCTTCTACCTTGCTGTAATACCCGCATACAAAGCACTCTATTGCTACCGCATAACCTACATGTATGTGTCCCACATCCCAACCGCAAAGGGGACACTCACCTTCTCCTGCCTTTAGCACTTCCAAAAGCCTGTTGCCATTTTTTATGGCGCTTTGCACGCTCTTAACACGGTTTATGGCTTTTTGCACATCGTCACTGTTCCACTCCGCACCACAGTCCAAACACCTGTATTCTGCATAACTACCTTCTTGAAGAAGTCTAAGCACTCTATTAGAACCACACCTATCGTCCAAGCATACCTCACCTATGAGCTTTCTACCAAGCTTGTCAAGGATAACTTTAAAATCTTCCTTACTAAGTCTCATGGGCACATCATGTGCTTTATAACCGCAACACTGGCACTCCGCAACTACTCTTGGATAAGGCTCGTCATACTCGCACACTTTCAGGGCTATTCTCTTACAGTGAGGGCATAGTTCTAAATGACTTAGACAAATCATAAGGTAATAATACATTCAGTAGCTCTACGAAAATTATGATTTATATCATTAAGTTTTTATCAAGCTATTTCATAATGTAAAATACTCTAAGCTATGGGTATAAAAAAGGTAGACAGAAAAGCTTTTCTAAACTTAGTAGAAACTATACTGTTTGTAGACTTTATAAAGGGTCTGTCTGTAACTTTCAAGAACCTGCTAAGAAAACCCATAACCATCAACTATCCTCTTGAAAAGCTCACCTTACCTAAAAGATACAGAGGAGCGCACGGACACTTTGTTTGGGACGGTACAGAACCGGATTCTCTCAAAGCTATAGGTAAGTTTATGAGCTACGAAAAGGGTAAAAGCAGATGTGTTGCGTGTTATATGTGTCAGACCGCGTGTCCTATGCCTACGCTCTTTAGGATAGAGGCGGTTCAGATGCCCGATGGCACTAAAAAGGTGGTGAGGTTTGATATGAACCTCTATAACTGTCTTTTCTGTGGCTTATGTGTAGATGCGTGTCCTGTAGGATGTCTTACCATGACGGATCTGCACGAACTTGCAAGCTACTCAAGGGCAGGAGGAGTTTATAGAATGGAAGACCTTGAAAGACACGCCATAGACTGGAAGAAAAGAAGGGGCAATGA
The DNA here is from genome assembly GCA_023255875.1 of Hydrogenobacter sp. GTDB lineage: Bacteria > Aquificota > Aquificia > Aquificales > Aquificaceae > Hydrogenobacter. The sequence continues at coordinate 6,750 of JAGDVY010000002.1, forward strand.
ACCTGACAGGATATGGATAGATGATGAAAAAAGAGAAAGGTTGTGGGGGAAGATCCAGTGGAGTGGTTGATCACCGCCTTTTTATCCCTATGGCTGATAATATCCACTCTGGGAACAATCTTTATGAGAAATCCTGTGCATGTGATCCTGTCCTTTTTATCAGCTATACTGGCTATGGCTGGTGTGTTTCTTCAGATGGGTGCGGAGCTATTGGCTGGTCTTCAGCTCATCATATACGCTGTTGCCATAGTAGTCTTTTATGTGCTCATTATTACCGTGATACCTTGGGAAAAGGTAAAGAGATTTGAAGGTATCTACAAACAGGAGCTTTTGTGGAGCATTCCTTTTTTTGTAATAGCTTTTGGGATTATGTCTTATATGATTTTGAATGGAAAGTTTGCAGAACCTTTAAATGTTATAAGCGATAATAATGTCAAAGATGTAGGCAAAAATCTTTTTACTTCTTACCTCTTTCCTTTCGAAGTGGCTTCTGTTATACTTTTAATAGCCATGATAGGGGCTATCCTCCTTGGGAGGAAAGAGGAGTGAGCATTGAAAAGTTCTATCTTATTCTTAGTGTTTTTCTCTTTCTTTCTGGTTTTTTGGGGATACTCATACGCAAAAATCTCATAACCATACTTGTTAGTACTGAACTTATGCTCAATGGTATAAACCTTGCTTTTGTTAGTATAGATAGAATGCTTGGTGCTACCGAAGGTCAAGTTTTTGCTATGTTTGTGCTTACCGTTGCGGCAGCAGAGGTAGCAATAGGCTTAGGCTTAATAGTAGCTATATTCAGACTTAGAGGATACGAAGGTTCATCAGAAACTGTCCATTTGAGGGACTAATATGGAAGCGCTTCTTTTATTGACGCCCCTTTTTGCCTTTTTAGTAGTAGG
>JAGDVY010000023.1 GCA_023255875.1 Hydrogenobacter sp.
CTTGTTGAGACTTCCTACCTAAAACTCAAAAGTTTGCTTAAATGCGTAAGTGCGGATAAGTATGGTTAGGAAAAATGGGACGGTAATGGAAGTAAATAAGATGATAAAAGCCTTTGGTGCTCCAGTAAAACAGGAAGATGTACCCAAGATCGTGGAATACCTTACTAAGTACTACGGCAAAAAGGAGTAAAGAATAAAATATCTTTATGAACTTTTATGACTTGATAGTAGTAGGTGGAGGACCAGCAGGCTCCTCCACCGCTTATTATGCTTCCCAAAAAGGTCTCAAGGTCCTGGTACTTGAAAAGAAAAAAGTACCGCGTTTTAAACTTTGCGCGGGATGCATCTCTAAAAGAATTTCCTCCTATCTTCCTCCAGGTTGGGAAAAGTTGGTACTCAATAGGATAAGCTCAGGTGTGCTGGGATATGCAGGAGGCGAAAGTTTTGAAGTTCCTGCAGAAGAAGACATTGCTTATATCATAGATAGGTCTGAGTTTGATGCCTTTCTCTTAGAAAAGGCTCAAGGGGCAGGTGCACATCTTTTACAGGAGTGTGAGTTTCTTCATTTAGATAAGGAAGGTGAAAGGTATAGGATAAGCACCTCAAAAGGAACATTTTATGCGGATTATGTAGTGGGGGCAGATGGATTTTACTCAAAGGTTGCCACGAGCTTGGGCTATAGAAAAAACAAGTTCTTTAAAGCCTTAGAGTTTTTTGCCGATGGTGAGCTTTCCCATAAAGTTTTAATAGATATAGGTATAGTAAAAAGGGGGTACGCTTGGATATTTCCCAAAGGTAACAAAGTCAGCATAGGAGTAGCTTGCAACGGTAGTTATAACCTTGCCAAAGTTTTGAAAGATTATGCGGAAAAGAGAGGATTTAAAAACATAACGAGAGTATACGGTTGGTACATACCATACGCAGAAAGCAGTAGAGATGTATTTTACGGAAAGGAGCGCATTCTTTTAACTGGAGATGCAGGAAACCTCACAGACCCTCTATTAGGAGAAGGTATATACTATGCGGTTTGGAGCGGTAAAGTTGCTGTAGATGCCATCATCTCTTCTCCTTCTAACCCAACGAAGAACTACAAAATATTGTTAAAGGACTTAGTTTCGGAACTTGTTTATGCTGGAAAGATAGCGCGCCTTGGCTACAGATTCCAAAAGGTAGCCTACAAAATGGCTAAAAAAGGAGCACTTAAAACTTATTACAGACTACTCACGGGAAACATGAGCTACAAAGAGCTTTTTGCAAAAGGTTTGTTGGATTTTCTTAAAGAACTTGCTTATAATTATGTGTGGAGGTAAAAAGATGGACTTCTTTGGAAGGGATATGTCACCTTTGACGGAGGAGGAGTGGAACACCTTAGAAAGTGCAATAATAGATGTAGCTAAAAAATCTCTGGTGTGCAGAAGGTTTATGAGCGTTGTAGGACCAGTGGGTGTAGGACATCAGGTGATCTCTTATGATGTGTTCTTAGGGGTAGAGCCAGGTAGCTGTGAGGTAAGACCCGGTGAGGAAAGCGAAGTTTGCCAACCTGTCAGAACTGGCACAAGAAAACACATAGTGCTTCCCACCATATACAAACCTTTTAACATAAGCTGGCGTGACCTTGAGTACTGGAGACAGTTTAACCTTCCTATAGACACATCCTCAGCGTCAGTTGCAGCTTTTGCCACTGCGGTAGCAGAAGACACCCTTATCCTTCACGGAAACAAAAAGCTCGGCATAGAAGGACTTCTAACAGTGGAAGGCAGACAAACCATGTCCATGAGTGATTGGGAAGTGGTGGGTAATGCCTTTAACGATGTGTCTTTGGGTATAGCTAAGCTCTCTGAAATGGGATTCTTTGGACCTTACTACCTGATCCTAAATCCTAAGCAGTACTTTCAACTAAACAGGGTCTATCACAATACGGGACTTTTGGAGCTGGAACAGATCAAAAAGGTGGTATCGGACATCTTCTACACACCCATAGTACCAGAAGGTAAAGCTTTGTTGGTTTCTGCAGGTCCCCAAAACATGGACATAGTGATAGGAATGGACATGAGTTTAGTTTATGTGGAAAGTAGCAACATGGTGCATCAATTTAGGGTTATGGAAGTGCTTGCTCCAAGGATAAAGCGTCCGGGTGCAGTCTTAGTTATTGGGAAGTAAGAGCCTTTCACAGAAGGTCAGCAACCTCTTCCTTTATACCTTCCTTTCTTTCAATGACACCAGTCTGAGTGAGCAAAAAACTCTCTCAAGAGTGCCCACAAACATTGCAAGCGCAAGCTCAAGCCTAACCTTTATAACTCCCTTTCCTTCCTCTAAAAGTTTTATTATAGCATCTTTTGGTAGCTTCAAAAACTCCTTTACTTCTTCAGCTTTAAGGTAGTGAAATATGTTGAGGTACTTGAAAGCCTCGGGATTTTCAAAGCAAAATTTAAGGAATTCCTTAACCATCCTATAAAACTTTTCTTTGTATGTCTTTTCCTCAAAAGCAGACACGAGCCTGTTGTAAAACTCTTCCGAATACATACTAAAAAGTTCTTTAACTATTTCGTCCTTGCTCATAAAATGTCTGTATATAGCTCCCTCTGTTATACCAACATCCTTAGCTATATCCTTTATAGTGGTTTCCCTTATACCTTTTTCAGAGAAGAGCCTAAGTGCAGATTCAAGAATTCTCTTTTTTGTATCCTTCCTCTTAACTCTCATGCTTTTTTATTATAGCCTGAGAGTAATGGTTCACTTTAGTATCTTATTTAGTTACTTAACCCATAAAACATCCGATATTGCACAAATTCCACCATACTTTTTAAGCATAGGTTTTACAACTTCCGCTATTCTGTTTGCAGTTTCTTCGTCGCATAAAGTAAACAAATAGCTGTTTTTAAAAACATCCGTAAGTTCATCTCCCGCCATTATACCTCTTTCGCCCATTCCAATTACATCTTTAAACACCGAGTATCCAGAAACCCCAACTTCTTGTAGCTTTTCTAAAAGATTGTTAAGATGAATGCTGTCAATAACAATTTCCACCTTTTTTGCCTTTTCCATGGCTTACCCCCATATGTTATTTATTATTGTGTAATATAAAGGAATACCAAAGGATATGTTGAAAGGAAACGTTACAGCTAATGAAGGTGTTACGTATAAGCTTGGGTTAGCTTCAGGAATGGAGATTCTCATCGCAGCAGGAACTGCTATATAGGAAGCGCTCGCACATAACACTGTAAACATTAACGCATCTCCCTTAGATAAACCAAAAAGTTTAGCTAATCCTATAGCAACGGTCGCGTTAAACACAGGAAGGAATATAGCAAAACCTACAAGAAATGGTCCTACCTTTTTAATTTCCGCTAAGCGTTTGCCAGCAACAATACCCATATCCAACAAGAAGAATGCTAACATACCTTTAAACAAATTTCCAAATAAAGGTTCCATTGCTTTCCAACCCTTTTCACCAGTAATAAAACCTATAGTGAGAGTACCAATTAGAATGTACACAGAAGGGTTAAGTAAAGATTCGTTCAAAACTTCTTTTAAGTTAAGTCTTGAAGTCTTTCCATTTGAATTATCATTTAAACTTTTTCCTGCAAAGAGCGAAACTAAGATTAGACCTATAATAATAGCTGGTGATTCCATCAAAGTCATGGCTGCTACCATGTATCCACCATAATTAACTCCAAGCGTGCTTAAGAAGTTACCCGCAGTTATGAAGGTAACTGCGCTTATAGAACCGTATGTAGCTGCTATTGCAGCAGCGTTGTAAACATCAAACTTTATTCTCAAAACAAAGAAGGCGTAAATAGGAACTAAAATAGCCATCAACATAGCTAAAAGTAAGACTTTCAGGACATTTCCTGTTATTCCACTCTTGGACAGCTCATAACCTCCATGAAGTCCTATAGATATCAGAAGGTAAAAGGAAAAGAATTTAGGTAAAGGCTGAGGAATTTCTAGCGGACTTTTCAATAAGGCTGCTAGCAGTCCTAAGAAAAACATCATTATTGCAGGGTTAAGTATATTTTGCATTAAAAGGTCCAAACTCATCAGCTTACCTCCTCATAATAGTGCATCATCACTTCATGCCGTGAGTTTTGTAAGGAACTGGTATGTATTGAACAGAAGGCACTTGCGAGCCCATAGGTTGTGGGAAGAGCTCCATAAGAGCGTACACCTCTTCCGGCACATCTGTGCTTACATTAAGTCCTATTTCTCTTAGCTTTTCCACACTTAGAGGGTAATCGTGAGTGTATTTGCCTGTGGCAAGCTCCTGAGCTATAGCCTTTGCCTTCTCTTCTTCCATACCGTTATTTTTTAAGAGATTCACAAGGTATTCCACCATCTGATCTATAGCTTTTTTAGCCACATCAGCCAGTATAAGGGTTTGATCGTCTATCTCGTTGATGTTTTTGAGCTCAAGCACCTTAAGTATAGATGCAGCAGGCATCTGTCCCAACTGTGGGTCCACGGGACCAAGCACTGCGTTGGGGTCCATTATGATCTCATCAGCAGCAAGGGCTATAAGGGTACCACCAGACATGGCATAGTGGGGTATTATTACTCTTACAGGAGCCTTGTGTCTTGAAAGAGCATTAGCTATCTGCGTAGCGGCAAGAGCAAGACCACCAGGTGTGTGTATGATAAGGTCTATGGGCATATCTTCTGGAGTCATTCTTATGGCTCTTAGAACTTGCTCTGAGTCCTCTATGTTTATGAACCTGAATATGGGAACACCCAACAGTGCCAGACTTTCCTGTCTGTGTATTAGAGTTATCACTCTGCTTCCTCTCTTTCTTTCAAGCTTTTCTATTAGGGCTTCCCTGGCTTTATCCAGCAAAAACCTTCTCCATATGGGTAGAACTACAAAAAGTACAAGCAATAAAATCCATAAGAAATTAAAGATGTACGCTATCGGATTAAAATAGGGTTGCTCCATGAAATCCATTATAACTTAAATGCACTAAATTACCAACTTTTCTAACTCCCTTCTTTTTAATATCTCTATGTATCCTCTTTCTGTGTTTATAATACCTTGCTTTTTCCACTTGCTCATGACTCTTATAGTGGTCTCCACTGTGGTACCTGTCATTTCCGCTATATCAAGCCTTGTTAAAGGTGCTTCTATTATTATGGTGTCATCGTACTTTTTCCCAATTCTGTCTGCTATCTCCAAAAGCACCTTTGCGATCCTCTCTTCTACTTTTCCTCCCGCTATGCTCTTTATGGTCTCGTAGGTCTGAATGAGGTTTGCTGTTGCCTCACAGGTCATTTTTATGGCTACTGCAGGGTGTTTTATAGCAAGGTTTATAAAGTCTTTGTTGGAAATGTAAAGAGCTTTGGACTCTGTCATAGACTTGGCTGTGTATGTGTTTTTGGGAGCCTTTTTACCCCACTCTATCCACCCAAACACATCTCCAGGATACACGAGCCTCACTATCACTATGCGAGCATCTTGCGTTTCCTTCAAGAGCTTTATAAGCCCTTCTAAGAGTATGTATATACCGGGTTCTGCCTCTTCCTCAAAAAATATGTACTCGTTTCGTTTAAACTCCTTGACCTGCATATACTTTATAGCCTCTTTTAAGTCCTCTTCTCCCAAACCTTCAAAAAGGTGTATGCTTTTGAGCGTATCCAGCTTTATGTGCATATCTTCCCTTTCTCTAATAGCCTCTTTTGCCATCCCTTACCTCCTACTATAACTTCTGGTCTAAAAACTACATAATCCGTATGAAAGGGTACTCTGTTGATACCACCAAAGGTGTGGTTATCTCCTATAGCTATGTGAATAGTACCAAGTATTTTTTCTGCTTCTAATACATTATCAGGTCTTTTAGCTCCTGGGTTTGTACCTACACCAAACTCCGCTATAAACCTCGCATTTTCGTACTTCTTAAATACATCTTCAAGAGTGTACCTATATGGCTCAAAGCCTTCTATCTCTTCCACCGCACCATCTTTAAACTTAAGACTGATGGGTCTTTCTAACCTTCTGTCAGGACCGTAGGTGATCACGAGCTTTCCGTAAGCTGATGTTTCCAAAGGTGCGATAAATGCTTCTCCTGCGGGAAGGTTTCCAAAATCACCCATTTTATGAAATAGTCCCGTATCCGCTATGGCTTTTCTGTCTTTAAGAGAAAACTCTAAGTTTGTGCCTTCCTCACCTTTTACAACAGCCCACTCTGCTTCTGTTAGTATATCTGCCACATCGCTACTTAGTCTGCTCACCAAATGCCAATCTACGTTCATGGGACCTTCAAACATTTCAGGATCAAAGAGAGGCATAGATGCGTAGCGAGCACCAAACACCTCTGTAAGAACCTTTCTGTAGAATGTGTGAGTAGTAGAATAGTAAGGGAATGCCACCACCACTTGAGGAACATCTTGCGCATGCTCCTTGATAATGCTTATCACCTCTTGTTCTGGGTAAGCTTCTTTGTTGAGCATTTTTTCTAAAAATCCCTTTTCTTTTAAAAGGTCTATCGCCCTTTCTCCAAAGGTAACTCTCCATACCTCCTCTGGTGGTTCTTTACCGTGAGACTTAAGGGATGCATAAAGAACATACTTCACTTTTGTGGTTATACCTTTGGCAACCTCTAAAAACTCCTCTAAAAGCTCCACTAAGTAATCCTTTTCATCATCTACAAGCAAAAGTAGGCTCTCGCCTGGCTTTAAGTCCATATTCACCTTGTAGAGTTTGTATATATGATCTTCATACATGTTAATAAAATTTAAGCCATTTTCTGTTAAAAAGGTATTTTTAGGGTACCAATTAGGTATTTAAGGTCATTGTCTGTAAATAAGAGTCCTACACCACCAAAAGCACCTCTGAGCTTGGAATTCAAAAGGTCATCTCCCCCAAAGCGCACAAAGAGTGGACCCTTTACTTTATAATTTACAGCTACCTGAAGGTTAGGTTTGAGATTTTTATCCTGTGGTCTGTCACGCCTTCCAAAATCCCACAGGTCAGAAGTAAAGGTGATTCTCTCGTTATAAACAAGATCCACACCAATGCCACCAGTGGATTCTTTTAGTCCACCTCTTAGCACCAAGCTTTTATCTCCCATTATGGGAAAGATCCTTGCATACTGTAGGGTAAATTGAGGTTTAAATTCCTTCTTTACTATAGTCTGGTTAGGAAGGATCTCTTCTCTATAAACCCTACCCCTTGAGTTTCCCACCACCTCAAGAAGGTAATACTTTTGTTCATCGGGTTGCAAGGCTATACTTAGTATTCCCTTTGAATCACCCGCTTTGTAAAGTTCTGCTCTAAAGCCTATATAGAGGTTAGTTTTGTCAGCCAGTTCTCCCGCTTTGGCAAAAGTTTTGGTAGCAGAAGTTATATTTCTGTATAGCTCTTCGTCTTTGACTAGCTTACCCAAAGTGCCCTCACCCCTTTCTATCCTTGCAAGGATTTTTTGAAGGTTCTCTGTGGCTTCTGCAAGGTTTGAAGTGGTTGCTTTGAGATTCTGCCTATTTTCCACCACAACTGCATTGAGGTTTTTAGAGAGCTCGTTAAGATTTTTGGCAAGCTCAGGAAGCGTTTCTTTAAGTCCGTATGTAAGTTCTTTTAGGTTTTCAACGGTTTGTCTAAGATCCTGCCTGTTTTCAACCGCCAGTTTATCCACATCTTGAGCCAATCTGTCTACAGACACTATGGCAGAAGGAAGTGTCCTGTTTAGGTTTGCAAGCAGTATATTGAGGTTAGCTATAGCTTGTCTGAGATTCTCTCTGTTTTCCACAGATATCTTGCTCAATGTGTCTGAAAGTACCACAAGGTTTTGAACTATTTTCCTTATGTCCTCTCTGTTCTCTGAAAGAATTATATGGAGGTTTTCTACCATGAGCTTTACAGACTCAGAGGCACTGGTAAGTTCTTTTATCATCCTGTCTGTGTCTGCATAGCTGTAGGTTTTGGTTATGGTAGAACCCTCAGAAAGTACACCAGAGGAGGGATCACCGGGATTTATAGATAAGTACTTGTCCCCCATAAGCCCCAATGTGCCTATCTGAGCGCTTGCATTTCTGTAGAGTTGTATATCCTTATCTATTTCAAACACTACCTCTACTTTTCCATCTTTTAACTCTACACTACGCACCTTTCCACTCTTTATTCCCGCAACCCTCACCTCCGCACCCTTTGATAGTCCACCCGCATCGTCAAAATAAACTTTATAAACCTTTACGCCGGGTTTTAAAAAGGGAATCTCTCCAAAGGTAAGCACAATAAAGGCAAAAGCAAGAGCTACAGCAACTATAAAGGCACCTACCTTAAATTCCGTGGACAGCTTCATAATAGTTTATATTAACCTAATTTCTTCTTAATACGCAGAGTGAGAAATTAGTTATATGCCAAAACTTTAGCATACAAAAGAGCTTTAGCGGTTTAGAATTTCTCATCAGCGTATGCTGTTATTGTATTGTATAATAGGGGTATGCTGAAAGAAGGTGAAAAAGCACCAGATTTTTGTTTGGAAGGGATAGATGAAGAAGGAAAGGAAGGTAGGTTCTGCCTTAAGGACTTTTTAGGAAAGCCTCTTATTTTGTACTTTTACCCAAAGGATGACACGCCTGGCTGTACCCAAGAAGCTTGCGACTTTAGAGACAGTATGTCTGTACTTAGCTCTATGGGTATAAAGGTTGTAGGCATAAGCCCTGATAGTTTATCCTCTCATAAAAAATTCAGAGAAAAACACGGACTTAACTTTATTCTGCTTAGCGACCCAAACAAAGAGGTGGCAAAGCTTTACTTTGCATACGGCAAGAAGAAGATGTATGGAAAAGAAACGGAAGGCATCATAAGAAGTACCTTTTTAATAGACAAAGAGGGAAAGATAGTAAAAGCTTGGTACAACGTAAAAGCCAAAGGTCATGTGGAAAGCGTGTTAAAGGAGCTAAAGGCATTAAATTTATAGGTAAGGAGTGCTAAAAATGCAAGTATCGGAGCTTTTGGAGTACGTATCTGACAAGAGGTTAAGAAGTATAGGGGAAAAGGTATTAAAGGGTGAAAGGCTTTCTTTTGATGATGCGGTTTATATGTTCTACTCCAACGAACTTACCTTTATAGGAGCTCTTGCGGAGTATGTGAATAGAAAAAAGAATGGTATGTTTGCTTACTTTATTGTAAACAGACAGATAAATCCAACAAATATATGTGTGTATCAGTGCAGTTTCTGTGCCTTTGGAGTGGTTAAATCCGATCCGAGAGCTTACGAGATGAGCCTTGAAGAAATACTCAAAAAGGTGGAAGAAACATACGCTCAAGGTGGCAGAGAAATTCATATGGTGGGAGGATTGCCACCTCACTGGAAGGTAGAAGACTATATAAGGCTCGTGAGAGAGATTAAAAAGGCTTTCCCTAAAATAACTATAAAGGCATGGACAGCGGTAGAGATACATCACATGTCAAAGATATCAGGAAGGTCCTATGAAGACATTCTAAAAGAGCTTATAGATGCAGGGCTTGAGGTGCTCCCAGGTGGTGGTGCAGAGATATTCTCCGAGAGAGTCAGAAAAATAATAGCGCCTTATAAAGCCAACGCGGAGGAGTATCTTGAAGTCCATAGAACAGCTCACAAGCTTGGCATTCCCACAAACGCAACCATGCTCTATGGTCATATAGAAACTTACGAAGAGAGAGTGGAGCACATGTTAAAACTTAGGGAACTTCAGGACGAAACTGGTGGTTTTCAAGTTTTCATACCTTTAGCTTACTGGCCAGAAGGTACCAGGTTAGGTGGAAAAAGGACATCCTCCGTTGATGACCTAAAGACAATAGCCATATCAAGGCTCTTCCTTGACAACTTTAATCACATAAAAGCCTATTGGATCACCTTAGGTGAAAAGATAGCACAGATAGCTCTAAACTTTGGAGCGGATGACTTGGATGGCACTATAGAAGAGGAAAAGATAGTACATTCTGCTGGTACCAAATCCGCCTACGGACACTCAAAGGAAAAGCTCATTAAACTAATAAGAGATGCACAAAAAATACCCGTTGAGAGGGACACCTTTTATAGACCTGTAAGCATATACAGTAGCTAAATTAAAAAACCTTATATCTTAAGCCCATCACTCCTTCATGAATAAAAGAGCAAGGTTATTATAATTAAGACCATTATGAAAAAGGTTATATTAGTACTGATCCTTTTTGTGGGAATAGTAATGGTGGGAAGTCTATTAGCCAGACTACCTGTGGGAGACAGGATAGCGGTTATAAAAGTAGAGGGTGTTATAGTGGACCCAGAACCAGTAATAAGGAAAATAGAGAAAGCAAGGGAGGATAGTAGTGTAAAGGCTTTGGTGCTTAGAGTAGATAGTCCGGGTGGTTCTGTGGGAGCTTCCCAAGAGATATACAGAGCCTTGGAACGTTTTAAAGAAAGTAAAAAACCTGTTGTGGTGTCTATGGGAAATGTTGCTGCATCTGGAGGTTATTACATATCTGTGCCTGCTGATTATATATATGCCAACCCGGGCACAATAACAGGTAGCATAGGTGTGATTATACAACACATAGACTATAAGGAGCTTTTAAATCGCATAGGTGTAAGTACCACCGCCATAAAAACGGGTAAGTTCAAAGATACTCTCTCACCCTTTAGAAAACTCACAGAAGAGGAAAAAGAGTATCTGGAGAGCACTATACAGGACGCTTATCAACAGTTTATCTCAGCCATACTAAAATACAGATCGGGAAAGATAAGCGAAGAGAAGTTAAAAAGTATTGCAGATGGCAGAATAATGACAGGTCTTATGGCTCAGAAAGTTGGGCTTGTAGATGGTATAGGCAATATTGAAGATGCCATAGATATGGCTAAGAAGCTCTCACGCGCAGAGAAAGCCAGAGTTTTTTATATGGAAGACAGAAAAGGATTCCTCAGGAGGTTCTTAGGAGCAAATCTTCCTCATCTGGACCTAAGCCAGTATGGCACAATGGTTTATTATCTGATGAAGTAGTGCAAAGGATATAATTATATTATGACTTGGCACAAACTTATCATCGGAAATTGTGCAAGCATGGAGGAAATTCCCGATGAAAGTGTGCACTTAGTAGTTACTTCACCACCTTACTTTAACGCTCCTTTTGATTACAAAGATATGTTTAAAAATTACGACGAATATTTAAATCTTTTGGATAAAGTCGCAAAAGAACTGTTTAGAGTTTTAAAGAATGGCAGGGTTGTTGTGATAAACATTGATGATATGCTTGTAAACGGTGAAAAATTTCCGATTGTTGCTGACGCAACCAAAATATTTCAAAGTGCTGGGTTTAGATATAGGGACAGAATAATTTGGAAAAAGCCTGATGGTTATTTAAGGATAAGCAGAAGAAGTGGTGTGCTTTTGCAACATCCTTATCCTATGTACTTTTATCCTGACAATCTTCTGGAGAGTATATTGATCTTTCAAAAGGGTAAATTTGATTACTCTTCAGTACCAAAAGAAGTAAAAGAGGCATCAAAGATAGACATTAAAGAGTTTTTAGATAACAAATGGTATATGACACTTTGGGAGATGGTAAATGTTTTACCTAATTCACCACTTGAGAAAGACATCGCTGCTTTTCCTGAAGAACTCCCCTATAGAATTATAAAACTATTTTCCTATGTTGGCGAAACCGTCTTAGATCCATTTGTGGGAAGCGGAACAACCATGAAGGTGGCAAGACAACTTGGTAGGAATAGTATAGGAATAGAAATTAAAAAGTCATTAATTCCAATAATTAAGAAGAAAGTTGGTTTTGATGAACAGTCATTATTTAATAATCAAAATGATACATTTGAAGTGATAATAAGAGAAAATGTTGAGTATGGATATATTGGCTGAAATCACAGGAATAAAATACAGCCCTTTTTTGTGCAAGAAATTAGAAATTTATGATATTCAAGATCTTGATACTGCTTTGGTCAAAGATGGCTCTTTTATATTGGATTTAAAAGGTAAAGGACGTGTCGCTTTGAGTTGGTGGGTTTCACCGAAGCGAACGAGATCATACCCTTATGCCAGAGTGTATGATACTCTAAAGTTTGATGGTAAAAAGGTAACAGTGATCCCTATAATGAAGGATGAAGGTATAGAAGGGGATAGAGATTTCCTGCAATGGGATACGGTTTCCTTAATGAGTCTACTTGGCATATATGTAATTATTGGCTATTACAAGCATGCGGAAAAGAGTAGAAGATACGCAAATAAAATAACAAACCAAAGATTTGATTCAGATTATATTAGAAAGGAGATAAACGATCTTTTATCATTTCAATCGGATGCATTGCATTGGAATCTATATCAAGTAGAAAAGGTCGGAGAAATAGCCAAGATTGCGCTATCTTATTATGAACAAATTTCAAAAAGTCTTGGAGTTAAAATGCATTCAATGAGTCATGCAGAGAAAAGAATAAATGAAATTATAAAAGGTAAAGAAGCTTTTATGAAGCTTTCAAGAGAATTATCAAAAAAAGCCCAAAGCAGAGAAAGTATCACCAAACAGCCAAAAGAAAAATTATCTGGTATAAAGGCAAAACTAACAATTAAAAACTATCTTGGAGGATACTACTTTTTTACCTGTGATGAAGTTGAGATTAAAGATGAAACAGTTTATCTGATTGAAGGTAAGCACAGCAAGCACAATTTAATTCCATCCTTAGAGGATATAAAAGATGGTTTACTGAAAATGATGCTATTTACTAACCTTAAAAAAGTAGAAGTGAAAGGGAAGGAGTATAAACCTATCGCGGTCCTAAAATTAACTAGCGATCTAATACTCTCAAAGGAAAAATTAAAACCTTCACAGAGTAGAATAATAGATTTATTAATGCAGGAAGCAAGACAGAACAATTTTATTTTAAGAATTAACGATACAAACTTAACAAACTTTGCATGTTAAGTAGTATAATTAAAATTCTAAGGTGCGTAGCTCAGAGGGAGAGCGCTGGCCCGACACGCCAGAGGTCGGGGGTTCGAGTCCCCCCGCACCTACCATGTTATAATGTTTTTACATGAAAGAGTTTTGGTATTGGGCGGAGAACTACGATAAAAAACTTATAACCACAGCAATAGAGTCTGGAGCTACTGCAATAGTCCTCAGCGATCCATCCAAAAAGGAAGAGGTGAAAAAGCTCGGAAGGGTGAGCGTTGTATCTGAGGAAGGAGACCTAAAGCTGGGAGAGGATGTGGTCCATGTGCTTATAAAGGGAAAAGAAGATGAAGAAAGAGCAGTCAAATACCCTCCCCATGTGAAGGTAATAGTGGAAACCACAGATTGGACCATCATACCCCTTGAGAACATCATAGCTCAGAGAGAAGAAGTCTATGCGGTTGTCAAAAATGAAGAGGAGGCAAAGACCGCTGTTAAGATCTTGGAAAAAGGTGTCAAAGGAGTTGTGCTAAAAAGCTCTGACATAAACACCATAAAACGAGTAGGCAAGGCTTTAGAAGAGGAAGAGGAGAAGCTAAACCTTTGTGTGGTGCGTATAACACGCATACTACCTTTGGGACTGGGAGATAGGGTGTGTGTGGATACCACCTCTTTGCTCTCAAGGGGTGAGGGAATGCTTGTGGGAAACTCTTCTGCAGGTATGTTTTTGGTGCATGCGGAAACGGAGGAAAATCCTTATGTGGCTTCCAGACCCTTTAGGGTTAATGCGGGGGCGGTTCATATGTACATAAGGGTTCCTGGCAACAAGACCAAGTATCTCTGTGAGCTGTCCACAGGAGATGCTGTAATGGTCTATGACTACAAAGGAAGGGGTAGACTTGTTTATGTGGGAAGAGCAAAGGTAGAGAGGCGTCCCATGATCCTCGTAGAGGGAAAGGTAGAAAACAAAAAAGTGAGCGCTGTACTTCAGAACGCAGAAACCATAAGGCTGACAAAACCTGATGGCACACCCATATCTGTAGTAGAGCTAAAAGAAGGAGACGAAGTGCTTGGATATATAGAAGAAGCAGGAAGACACTTTGGTATAAAAGTGGAGGAAACCATCACAGAAAAGTAAAAATGGACATACTAAACTTGCTAAAAGATGCCAAAGGCATCACAGACAACTCAAAGGAAGTGCAGGAAGGCTACATCTTTGTAGCCATAAAAGGATCTCAGACAGATGGACACAACTTTGTGGAAGAGGCATTGAAAAGAGGTGCCAAGTGGGTACTTGTGGAAAAAGACCTGAACATACAAGACAGCAGAATAGTAAAAGTAGAAGACACAAGACGTGCCTTAGGAGAACTTGCCCATGCCTTCTACGGAGAGCCATCTAAAAAGCTAAAAGTGATAGGCATAACTGGAACTAATGGAAAGACTACTACAACTCACATAATAGAATCTGTGCTAAACAAAGGTGGTATAAAAACGGGACTTATAGGTACCATATATTACAGGTTTATGGACAAAGTTTATCAGTATGAAAGTAGAACAACACCCAACCCCATTTTGTGGCATAGCACTCTCAAAAGCATGTTAGAAGATGGAGCACAGGCGGTATCTGCGGAAGTATCTTCTCATGCCCTTGACCAAAAGCGCGTATGGCCCACACACTTTGAGATCGTTGGCTTTACGAACCTATCTCATGATCACCTTGACTACCACAAAACCATGGAGGAGTACTTTAAGGCAAAACTAAGGCTATTCACAGAGTACAACCACAAACACGCTATTGTGAATATAGATGATCCTTACGGAAAGAGGATATATGAGGAGCTAAAAGGAAAAGCCATAACTTACGGAAGGGAAGGAGACTTTAAAATCCTTGACTTTAGCACCAATTTTGATGGATCAAGGTTAAAAGTCCATTACCAAGGCAGGGTTTATAACTTTTATTCAAACCTTGTAGGAGATTTTCAGGCTTATAACCTGTCTGCGGGAATACTCTGTGGTATGCTTCTTGGTGTTGATCCGCAAGCCATTCAGGAAGGTATAGAAAAAGTTTATGTGCCCGGACGATTTGAAACCTACAAAGGAGATGGGTTTTTGGTTATAGTGGACTATGCTCACACACCAGATGCCCTTGAAAATGTGCTAAAAAGTGTGAGGAAACTTTGCAAAGGGAAGGTAATAACTGTTTTTGGTGCAGGTGGCAACAGAGACAGAACCAAAAGGCCAATAATGGGAAGAGTGGCAGAAACTCTGTCAGACCTTGTGGTGATTACATCAGACAATCCAAGGGATGAAGAACCAATCCAGATCATAAGGGATATACTGGAAGGTATAAACGACACCTCAAAAGTTCTAGTGGAAGAAGACAGAAAAAGAGCTATAGAACTTGCTATAAATATGGCAAAAGAGGGAGATGTGGTTCTCATTGCAGGCAAAGGACACGAGGACTATCAAGAAATAAAAGGAGTAAAATATCCTTTCCGAGACTCACAAGTGGTAAAGGAGGCTTTAGGTGTGCGACTTTGAGAATTTACACTACCATCTAAAAGATGAGCTTTTGAGGATATACAAAGAGGCAGATGTACCTCAGCCCAGAGTAAAGATAGAGGATCTTAAGAGCGCAAGGATATGTGGTCTTTCCAACTTGGCAAAACTCATTTTGTATCTTGAGAGAGAAGGATATCTTACAGTAATTAACAAAGATGAAAGCTTTAAAAACTGGGAGATACAGATAGAGCCAGGGATACTTGATCTTATGTTTGGTTATGGATAGCTTGCCAAAGGCACTACTTCACATATCTTTATTAATTAAGCGAGGTGTAAGAGATGTTTGAGAAGTTTACAGAAAAGGCAAGACAGGTAATATTGCAAGCACGGGAAGAAGCCTTAGAGCTTGGACATACATACCTTGGAAGTGAGCACATTCTATTAGCCCTTATAAAAGACGAGGACCTTCCCACCATTATACTATCCAAGTTTGGTCTTACTGCAGAGAAGGTCAGAAAAGCCATTATAGGTCAGATCACAAGAGGTAGCCATTCGGGTGAGATACTCTTTGCGCCTGATGCAAAGAGAGTGCTTGAATTTGCAGTGGAAGAAGCACGCATACTCCATCATCAGTTTGTAGGTCCTGAGCACCTCCTTATTGGTGTGGTAAGAGAAAAAACTGGTCTTGGTGGAAGGATATTAAGAGGGTTTGGACTTGATGAGTACTCCGTAAGGCGCGAGGTGCTCCAGATTTTGGGAGAGCTACCTCCTCAGGAAAGCGTCAAGTATGCACCTACTCCTAACCTTGATAGGTTCTCAAGGGACCTCACCCAAATGGCAAGGGAGGGCAAACTTGATCCAGTGGTAGGAAGAGAAAAGGAGATAGAAAGAGTTATACAGATACTTGTAAGAAGAAGAAAGAACAATCCCGTTCTTTTGGGAGACCCTGGTGTAGGTAAAACCGCTATAGTGGAAGGTCTGGCGCAGAGAATAGCCAACAAAGAGGTGCCAGAACCTCTTCAAAACAAAAGGGTTGTAGCTCTTGATCTTGCAGCGTTGGTGGCAGGAACCAAATATAGAGGTCAATTTGAAGAAAGGCTCAAAAACATACTCAAAGAGCTTGAAAAGGCACCCAATGTTATACTCTTTATAGACGAGATACACACCCTCGTGGGTGCAGGTTCTGCAGAAGGTTCTATAGACGCCAGCAACATGCTAAAACCTGCTCTAGCGAGAGGAGAAATACAAGTTATAGGCGCAACAACTCTTGATGAGTACAGAAAGTATATAGAAAAAGATGGAGCCTTAGAAAGAAGATTCCAACCTGTTATAGTGGACCAGCCAAGCGAAGAAGATACCATACGCATACTCTACGGTCTTAAGCAGAAATTTGAAGAGTTTCACAATGTAGAATACACTCCCGCTGCCATAGAAAAGGCAGTTCAGCTTTCTGTAAGATACATACCAGAGAGGAATCTGCCTGACAAAGCTATAGATGTCATAGATGAGGCGGGTTCTCTGGTAAAGCTCAGGGCTATGAACTTGCCACCAGAGCTCAAGGCGCTTGAAGAGAAGATAAAGGAAATAGAGCAAGAGAAAGAGCAGGCAGCTAACGAACAGGATTACGAAAAGGCAGCAAGACTCAGAGATGAGGAACTAAGACTCAGAGCAAAGCTTGAAAGCCTCAAAACTAAGTGGAAACAGGAGATGGCTAAAAACAGGCCAAAGGTGACAGAGGAAGATGTGGCGGAGGTAGTTTCCAGATGGACTGGCATACCGGTAAAGAGGGTCCATGAGAGCGATATGGAAAAACTCCTACATATAGAAGAGGAATTAAAGAAGAGAGTTGTAGGTCAAGATGAGGCTATAAAAGCTATAGCAAGGGCTATAAGGAGATCAAGGGTAGGCTTAAAAGGTAGGCACAGACCTATAGGAGTGTTTCTCTTCTTGGGTCCAACAGGTGTGGGTAAAACGGAAACCGCAAAAGCCTTAGCTGAGTATCTCTTTGGTACGGAGGACGCGCTTATAAGGTTTGACATGTCCGAATACATGGAAAAGCACACCGTTTCAAGACTCATTGGTGCGCCTCCTGGGTATGTGGGATACGAAGAAGGAGGACAGCTAACCGAAAGGGTACGCAGAAGACCCTACTCTGTGCTTCTCTTTGACGAGATAGAAAAGGCTCACCACGATGTGTTTAACATATTCCTGCAGATCTTTGATGATGGAAGGCTCACTGACGCTATGGGAAGAACAGTGGACTTTTCTAACACCATAATCATAATGACCTCTAACCTTGGTGCAAGGCTTATAACCCACGGAGGAAAGGTAGGATTTGAGCAGAAGTTTGGTGTGATAGACTTTGAGCAGATGAAGAAAAACGTTATGGACCAAGTAAAGAGGACCTTCAGCCCAGAGTTTCTCAACAGGATTGACGAAATAATAGTGTACAGAGCATTAGAAAAAGAAGATGTGGCTAAGATACTAGAGCTACAGCTAAACGAAATCAATAAGAACTTGCGAGACTGGGGTGTAAGTGTAAAGCTCCACAAGAGCTTTGTAGATTGGCTAATAGACAAAGAGTACAAACCAGAATATGGAGCAAGAAGCCTCAAACGCGCTTTACAACACCATGTGGAAGATCTGCTTGCAGAAGAGCTATTAAGAGGCACTCTAAAAGATGTGGACACTGTGGAGATAAGGATAAAAGATGACAAGCCTTACCTAAAGCCCATAAAAAAGAAGGAGAAGTTAGAAGCCCTGTTTGGTGAGAAGGTAGAGTGAGGATACTCATAACTGGCGGTGCAGGATACATAGGCTCTCATGTGGTAAAGCTTTTAGGAGATTTGGGACACACTATTCTCACCTACGATAACCTCTCTACAGGAAACCCGAAGGCAGTTCTCTACGGCGATCTTATTGTTGCAGATTTATTGGATGAAGGGAAGCTCAAAGAGGTTATGAAAGATTTCAAGCCCCATGTAGTTATGCACTTTGCAGCAAAGATATCTGTTCCAGAAAGTGTTAAAGACCCTCTTGGATACTATAGGGAAAACTTCTGCGGAACACTGAACTTACTCTCTGCCATGGTAGAGACTGGAGTAAGGTATTTAGTTTTCTCTTCAACCGCAGCGGTTTACGGAATTCCTAAAAGTGTGCCCGTTAAAGAAGAAGACCCCACACTTCCCATAAACCCTTACGGTTGGAGCAAGCTTATGTCGGAGAGAGCCATAAAAGATTTGGCTTCTTCTGGTTATCCTCTCAAGTTTGTTATACTAAGGTACTTTAATGTTGCGGGAGCAGACCCAGAGGGAAAATTAGGCTATATGGGAAAGGATGCCACACACCTGATAGATAGAGCACTAAAAACCGCTAAAGGAGAGCTACCTTATCTTGAGGTTTATGGTACAGATTATCCCACACCTGATGGCACATGCATAAGGGACTACATACATGTTATGGATTTGGCAAGAGCGCACATTGATGCTATGCAATACTTACTTGAAGGTGGAGAAAGCGATATATTTAATGTGGGCTATGGACAGGGCTATTCGGTCCTTGAAGTGATAGACAAAGTCAAGCAGATCACGGGAGTGGATTTTCCTGTTAAATACGTAGGAAGAAGGGAAGGAGACCCACCTGAGCTTGTTGCGGACAGTACAAAGATTAAGAAAAAGCTAAACTGGAAACCCCTTTATTATGACCTAAGCTTCATCATAAACACCGCATGGAAGTGGGAAATGAGCTATATTTATTAAACAATGGAGCAGGAAATTTACGAAAAACTAAAGGAGATAAGGGATCCAGAGATACCCCTTGACATAGTAAACTTAGGTTTGGTTTATGGAGTTGTGGTAAAAGACAATGTTGCATACATAGATATGACCCTAACAGTACAAGGATGTCCTGCAAAGTCATACTTTGCACAGCACGTAAGGGACCACATACTTAAGAACTTTCCTAATCTAAGAGATGTGGTAGTAAACTTTGTCTTTGAACCTCCGTGGAATAAGGATAAAATATCTGAAGAAGGCAAAGAGAAGCTCAGGAGCATGGGATGGAGTATTTGAAGGATAAGTTTCGTGCGCTGGCAGAAGCCATAGAGAGAGAATCTGTGCTTATACATCGCGCGGCGCTCATAGACGGATACAGGGACCTGCACAAGCTTTCCAAGTTAGGTATAGAAAAGGTTATAAAGAGGGCTGCAAGTTATGGAGGAAAAAAGGGCGCAAAGATATTAAAGGAAAGGTATGGCGTCTATACAGACAGGCTTGACGAAGCCCTTGAGATACTTACCGTAATAGCGGAATCTTCAAGACTCTTGGATGTGTTTGAGTATGACATAGATGCCATGGAGATAAGGATAGAGGGTTCTATATTAGTTGAGGCGGTAGGAAAGAGTAAGAACCCTGTTTGTGAACCTATGGCTGGTTTTTTTGAAGGCTTTTTAAGCACCCTCCTTGACAAGAACTTTGAAGTAAAAGAGATAAGGTGCAAAGCGCAAGGACACGAAAAGTGCGTTTTTAAGATAACGCAGAAGTGATGGGTACCTTTATCGTAAGAACTACCAAAAGGACAAGCTTTGTGAATATTACCGCAAACGTAAAAGAGGAGGTGAGAAAGTCAGGCGTAAAGTCAGGTATCTGTTTAGTGTATGTGCCTCATACTACTGCAGCGGTTTTCATTAACGAAGGTGCGGACCCTGACGTGATCAGAGACATAGCCAACACTATAGAAAAGCTCATACCTTGGGAGGATAGATCTTACACTCATGCGGAGGGCAATTCTGCAGCGCACATAAGAAGTGCACTAATAGGAAACTCAAGGGTTATACCCATTGAAGACGGTCAGCTACTTCTTGGAAGGTGGGAAGCCATATTTTTGGCGGAGTTTGACGGTCCCAGAGAGAGAAAGGTGGTGGTAAAAGTTATAGGAGGAGTGTAATTGCGCGTCCTTATAACAGGGGCAGCGGGGTTTATAGGCTCCCATCTGTGTGATAGGTTTATCCAAGAAGGGTTTGAAGTTATAGGTATGGACAACTTCATTACGGGTTCACCGGACAACATAGCGCATCTTTTTGGACATCCTAAGTTCAAATTTATACACTACAACGTAGTAAACTATATATACCTTGAAGGTCCTGTGGATATAGTTTTGCATTTTGCCTGTCCCGCTTCGCCTGCGGACTACATGTCCCACCCTATCCACACCATGAAGGTGGACTCTTTGGGAACTTTAAACACTCTTGGTTTTGCTAAGTTAAAGAAGGCAAGGTATGTGTTTGCTTCCACTTCTGAGGTTTACGGTGATCCCACAGTTCATCCACAACCGGAAACTTACTGGGGAAACGTAAACCCAATAGGACCGCGTAGCGTTTATGACGAAGCCAAAAGGTTTTCGGAAGCTCTGTGTATGGCTTATCATAGGGAACACGGCATAGATGTCAGGATACTCAGAATATTCAACACCTATGGACCTCGCATGAGAATGAACGATGGTAGAGTCATACCCAACTTTATAACACAGGCGCTCAAAGGAGAGCCCCTCACTGTATACGGAAGTGGTGAACAAACCAGAAGCTTTTGTTACATAGACGATTTGGTAGAAGGTATCTTTATGGCATCTGTAAAAGATGGTTTGTCTGGTGAGGTCATAAACCTTGGAAATCCCCAAGAGTTTAGGATCATAGACATAGCTAAGCTCATAATAGAGCTAACTAACAGTAATTCTAAGATAGTGTTTTATCCACCACTGCCAGACGATCCCAAAAGGAGATGTCCAGACATAAGCAAAGCCAAAAGACTTCTCTCTTGGGAGCCAAAAAAGCCTCTCAGAGAGGGACTCTTGGAAACCATAAACTGGTTCAGAAAGAAACTAAAAGACGCATAAAGATGGGAAGGGTGATAAAGCTAAGGAGTAGTCCAAGACCTACAGTTGCAAAAGCAAGCTCGTAATTTAGGCCATATCTCAAAGAGAGAACGCCAGCCATCATCATACTTGGCATTCCAGATTCTAAAAGAGATACTTTAAAAGCTAAGCCCTGAGCGTTGAAAAGTTGTCCCATCTGATAGGTTATGAGTACTGACAGGAACATCTTTATGAAAAGTGCCAAAAGGCTAATGGGCAGATACTTCTTTATTTCTGAATAGCTAAGGGACAAACCAAGTGTAAAGAGCACCACGGGTGATAAAGAGCCAGCAACAGTATCCAAAACTTTTATCACTTCCGGATGAAGGTTGTAATCTTTTAGCAGAAAGCCAAGAACCAAGCCCCAAAAAGGCGGAAATGTCAGAAGCTCCTTTATGTTAAACCTACCTATGGACACAAAAAAGCCCAGTGTGGAAACCAACAGAAAAGAGCCTAAGCTGTCGTATATAACCGCATACTTTAAGCCCTCTTGTCCAAAAAAGGACAGTGTGTAAGGATATCCCAAAAAGGCGGTATTACCAAAGGAAGAAACCAAAAGAAAAACTCTCAGGTCTTTGTCTTTTAATCCAATAGCCTTTCCTACAATAAAGGACACAAGCATACAAAAAATTATTCCGCTCCAAGCAAGAGCCACCACTAAAAACACGCTCCTGTTTATTCCAAGACTGTGCGCAGACCTAAAGCTGACCGCAGGAAGGGTTATGTATATGATGTAATTGATGAGCACCTTTGTGTCATCTTCTTTAAAAATGCGAACTTTCTTGAGGAAGTAAGCCAAGATAACTAAAAGTATTACTTCAGGCATATATGAGCTTTTGTATCTGTCTTCTTACTATGGAGTAAGAGCCCAAGTGTTTTCTTAGAAAGTTCTCAAGGCTTTTTATTGGGAGTAGGTTCTGTGGAGCCCTTCTGTCTTGAAAAACACTGCTTATTAGCTTAGGAAGGACTCCTGCAGTTATGTCCGCTATACGTTTTGCATTATCCAAGCCTATCTTTTCAAAGACCTCAAGTCTGACAAGAGAGCCTATGCCCTCACCATCTGTGAGTTTCACATACCAAGTGTATTTTTCTACCTTTTCTGTCTCTTCTTGTCCGCGCTGGTAATGCACCTTTATTATAGGTGTTCTCTGCCCACGCTTCAGACGGCTAAGCAGGTATGCATCCTCCTTCCTCATAAAGAGCTTCTTTATAGTTTTGATGTATCCCACGCAGTGTGTACCCTTGAGCTTATTGCTAAGAGTCCCATCGCATATCAAAAGGCTATATCCTGTGCCCATAGCCACATTTCTTGCCACGCTCACCTCAAGTTCTTCTTTCAATATCTTGTTTATTTCCTTAGAGACATCATCTTTTACAGGAAGCACCTCAAACCCCAAATCCAAAGGAGGTATGTCCTGTAACATACCCCTAACTACCATATAGCGCTTCACTACAGGGTTATACATGGATTCCTTTATCTGATTGAGCCTACCCAACTTTACTATTACAGCACCAGCTCCAAGGGAAACAAAAGCACCTTCGTAGCTTACTCCACTTTCGTCCATAAGATACAAAGCGTACTCTGTCCTTCTCACACCATCTACAAAAGCTATGGTGATGTCTTCTTCTGGGTCTACACCTGGATAAGGTACAGGGTCTTCAGCCATATCCACAAACTGCTCTGACTCTTCGTACTCCAAAAGCTCCACATCGGGAATTTCCCAAGGTTTTAGGGCTATCTTGTACTTTCCCAACATGCTACAAGCCAAAGATTACGGGCTTGCCACCTACGGTTTTAAGGGGAGTTTTGTGCCTTAGAAGATTAAGAGAGAAGGCTAAGTTATCGTATAGGTCTATGGAGTAGTTGTCCCAAAAAACGCAAGTGCCTGCAAGACAGAAATATCCACCACTTGTAGGTGCTATATGTTCTGCTATAAGCAGTGTGTAGTTATCTTGACTTGACTTTGCGGTATCCTCTGCGCGAGCTACCACTTTTATGTCTGGCATAAGAGGCTTTATGGATGCGGTACAAGGAAGGACTATCTTTTGAACTACCACCTCGTTTTTTTCGTTCTTTGTGTACCTTCTTAGCTTGGATGTGACCACAAAGTACTTGTCTCCTTGATGATTGTTTACTTCATCAATAACCTCATCGGAGTTTAGTTCCATGCCAAAACGCCTTGCGAGGGTGTTGCATGTGTCCGCTATGTGGTCCTCGTTTTTGTAGTATCCCAAAAGGATAACCTTTTTACCTTCTTCCCAGACAAGTCTTTCTATGTCCTGAATTTCCTTTTCTGTAAAGGGTATCTCAGGATAGTTAAACACTATGGTGTCATAATCCTTGAGCTTGTCCCAGCTATCCACCTCGTCTATCTGTATGCCAACCTTTTGTGCCTCTCTGCTAAGCTTAGAAAAGTAGTAATAGTCTGTGATGGTAAACTCCTGATGGGTTATACTCCAAGCTACTCTCGTCATAGTTTTAATTATAACGGTAATCGCTTCTTTTTTATCCAGAAGATGATAACCAAAGCTACAGACAGCAAGGTGATAAACAAAGATGCAGGCAGTGCTATACTGCTGTTTATCCTCAGGAAGGTATCCAGCAAAAACAGGAAAAGAAGGTAAAAACCATAAACCACCAAAAGAAAAGAAAAAGCCTGCCAAAGCTTACCAAGTATGTTCAATCTAAGCCTCCAGCATAAGTTCTATGGTTGCACTAACACAGCTTGCCAGAGCCCTCAGGTTATATCCACCTTCAAGAGCAAATAAGGAAGGCACTTTTAATTCTACGCACACGTTGAGAATGTTCCTTACTATGTCCTTTACCCCCTCGGTGCTAACATTTAGGTAGGTGAGAGGATCATCTTTGTGTATGTCATAGCCTGCGGAGACAAGCACAAATTCGGGTTTAAACTGTCTCATAAGTTCAGGCAGAATTTTTCCATACACCTCTCTGTACTCATCATCACCAGCACCTGCGCTAAGAGGTACATTGTAGGTGTAGCCCAGTCCCTTGCCTGCGCCTCTTTCTTTGTCAGAACCAGTGCCGGGATAAAAGGGATACTCGTGAGTGGAAAAGTAAAAGACCCTGTCCTCTTCGTAAAAGCTCTTTTGAGTGCCATTTCCGTGGTGAGCATCAAAGTCTATGATGAACACCCTTTTGAAACCCTTTTGGAGAAGATACCATCCACCTATAGCTATGTTGTTAAAGAGGCAAAAGCCCATAGCCTTTGCATGCTCCGCATGATGACCTGGAGGTCTTATGGCACAAAACACCGTATCTACCTCACCTTCAATAAGTTTATCTATACCTTCAAGGACTCCTCCCACTGCGTAAAGAGCGGTTTCGTAAGAATCATGGACAGCGTAAGTGTCAGGGTCCAAATAGCCTCCGCCAGCCTCACAAAAGTCGTGCACCTCCTGTATGTAAGCAAGGTCATGATTTAGAGCTACCTCTTCTATCTTTGCTCTCCTGGGTTTTATCCTTTTTAAGCTTTTAAACAGGTTATTTCTGTCCAGCTCTTGAATTATGCTTATAAGTCTGTCCATGTTTTCTGGATGGTTTTTCCGATTGTGCCTTAGGTATATCTCATCGTAAACAAAACCTGTCCTCATACAAAAAAGATTATACAAGATTTTGTGCTATATTATAAGGGTATGAAAGCTATAGTGTTTTTGCTTTTACTTTTTGCTTTGGGATTTTCCAAAGAGATGAACCTCAAAAAGAAGGAAGAGGGCAAGTTCATAGATGAGATAAAAACTGCCTTGCAAGATTCTCCTTATAAATCAGACGCTATGTATGGGCAGTTTCACAACGCCAACATATTTAAAGTGGATAGCGAACTAGATTTAGAACCATGAAAGTAGGTGTAATAAGCTTAGGATGTGCCAAAAACCTTGTAGATACGGAAGTTCTCCTTGGTAAGCTTAAATCAAGCGGTGCGGTTATCGTAAGTGATCCCAAAAAGGCAGATGTAATCATCATAAACACCTGCGGTTTTATAGAACCTGCAAAGGCAGAGTCCATAGACACCATACTGGAGTTTGCGGAAAAGAAAAAGGTTATAGTAATGGGATGCTTGGTCCAAAGGTACAAGGAGGAGCTCCAAAAGGAGATACCAGAGGTTAGTGCTTACTTTGGCACAGAAAGCTGGGATTCCATATTAGAGTTTCTAAGGCTAAAGCCAAAGGAAGACATCAAAAGAGTGCTTACCACACCAAAATCTTATGCATACCTTAAAATATCCGAAGGGTGCAACAGGCTCTGTTCTTTCTGCGCCATACCTCTCATAAGGGGAAGGCACAGATCAAGACCCATAGAAGAGATCGTTGAGGAAGCTAAATACTTAGCAGATCAAGGTGTAAAGGAGTTGTGCATAGTATCTCAGGATACCACTTACTATGGCAGGGACCTGTACGGTAAAGCTCATCTTATAAAACTTCTGCAAGAGCTTGAGAAGGTGCAGGGCATAAAGTGGATAAGATTGCTCTATCTTTACCCTACAGAAGTGGAAGATGAGCTTCTCTATTACATGGCAAATTCCGAAAAAGTAATTCCTTACCTGGATGTTCCACTACAACATATATCCACAGAAGTGCTAAAGAGCATGAGAAGAGGCTACGATGAGAACTTTGTAAGGAAATTCTTAGATAAGGTGATCAAAATATTACCCCATGCTGTTTTGAGAACCACATTTATAGTAGGCTATCCTTCCGAAACTCCGCAGGACTTTCAAAAACTTTTGGATTTTGTGCGAGAGGGACACTTCCATTGGGTGGGAGTCTTTACTTACTATCAGGAGGATAACACTCACGCTTATGCCTTGGGAGATCCAATACCCATGCAAGAGAAAGAAAGTAGAAAGGAAGAGCTTTTAAAGGTGCAAAAAGATGTAACTTACAAAAAGAATCTTGATCTTGTAGGAAAGACTTTAGAGCTTGTGGTGGATGGCTTTGACGAAGAGCTGGGCATAGTACCAGTAGGAAGAATTTACACACAGGCTCCTGAGGTTGATGGCATTACTTACGTAGAGGCAGAAAGGGAGCTAAAGCCTGGAGAGATGATAACAGTCAAGATCACTCAAGCAAAAGATTATGACCTTGTAGCGCAGTGCCTTTAGATATCAATGCGAGCAAACTTTCTTCTTCCTTCCTCAAACACATCTCCGCCGTATATGTCGTTAGCCACTATTACAGGAAAGTCTTCCACGTAGAGCCTTCTTATAGCTTCTGTGCCTAAGTCCTCGTATGCTATTACCTCAGAGGACTTTATGCTCTTTGCAAGCAGGACCGCAACGCCACCAACCGCAGCAAAGTAAACCGCCTTGTACTCTTTGAGAAGTTCCTTTACCTGTGGGCTTCTGTATCCTTTGCCTATCATACCTTTTAGTCCTAACTTTAAAAGAGGTTCCACATACTTGTCCATTCTAATGGCTGTAGTAGGTCCTGCTGAGCCTATTACCTGTCCAGGTTTGGGTGGGGTGGGTCCCACGTAGTATATAACCTGTCCTTTCATATCAAAAGGTGGCATTTCTCCTCTGCTTATAGCCTCAACCATCCTCTTGTGAGCTGCATCTCTTGCGGTGTATATGTAGCCGTTTAGCAGTACTTTATCGCCTGCCCTGAGCTCCTCTATAACTTGTTCCGTTAAAGGGGTAAAAATCCTTTTTTCCATAACATTATTGTATTATAAACCCTGCAAAATGACAAAAAATGTTTTATAATATTAAGTTGTTAGGGCGCGTAGCTCAATGGCAGAGCGGGCGGCTCATAACCGCCCGGTTGGGGGTTCGAGTCCTCCCGCGCCCATTAATGAAGGAACCTTTCCAAAAGATTCCCAAAAAAGACAAAAGCGGAGATCCTCAAACCCCTTGCTATAACACTTGCCACAAGAAAAGTCATCACAGGCATCTTAAATATGCCAGAGAGCCAACAAACTAACTTATAGGGTTCTCCTATTATGACTGCAAAAAACCCATACTTATTGAATATGCTCTCTCCTTTTAGGTAAAGCTTCTCACCCAAAAGGCGCTTTACAAAAGCCTCTCCAAGGAAACCCGCAAGATAGTAAGCCACCAAAGCACCAAGCAGATTTCCTGCAAAGGCTACAAAGCCTGCCACATATGTATTTAGTTTAAACAGGGGTGCGCTTACAATAAAGGGATAAGGAGGTATGGGTTGGAACAAAGATTCAGTGAAGGATATAAGAAATATAGCCATATAACCATACTGGCTAACAAACTCTTGAGCGTACCTTTTTAGTTCAGGGAAAAACTGCTCTATCAATGTAAATAAACCTCCATATTGTCAAAAGCGGATACGGTATTTATGCCTGTTATTGAGGTTATGTAGTCTGCCACCTCTTGAGGATCGTGGTTTTTTAGGAACTCATAACCAAAGTGGGTAAGGATAGCTCTTTGGGGATTCAATCCTTTTATAAGTTTAATAGCGTCTTCCACAGAAAGGTGTTCTACATTTTCCCTTTTGTTGTAAAGGGTAGTGTTTATGATCATGACCTGTACATTTTTGGGGTATAAGCTTAGCATCTTATCTTCAAACATGGCGCACGATACATAAAGCACTTTGTCATTGAGCAAAAGAGCGTAAGTTTCTGTGTTGTGATGCCTGTGTTTCATAACCGCTTTTACTTTTATGCCCATGTACTCAAGAGTTTTACCTTCTTCAAGAAAAGCTTCAAAGGCAAGCCTCTTTCTCAAGTAGGGCAGAACTACTCTATCTTCTCCCTCCAAGGCTGACCTTGGTGCAAATAGAGCGGTGTGAATTCTTTTTCCGCCATCTGTTGATGCCTCTATGAGGGAATTCACATCTGCAGAATGATCTAAGTGTATGTGTGATAGTACTATCAAATCCAAAGCTCTTGGGTCAAATCCTCTCTCGTGAAGGTAAACAAAAGCGCCAGGTCCGGGGTCCACATGCACCCATCTTCCCGATAGGTGCATCAGCATACCACCGGACCTTCTTATCCTTCTAAAAGTGCTCGCTCTACCTCCTGCGGTTCCTAAGAAAAGTATCTTATCCAACTTCTTCTAATTGTATAGAGCCGCTGGGACAGCTTTCTGCTACCTCCTGTATGGAAGACTTCAAAGAATCGTCTATCTTAACCCTAAGCCAAACTATAGGTATGCCATCACCTCTATCTACAAACACTTGAGGTAGCACATCGTAGCACAACCTACAGGCTGTACATGTATCTATATCAATAAGTATCTTCATACTTCTTCTGTTATGATGGAACCGCTGGGGCATTCATCAGTGACTTCTTTGACTTCCTGCTCCAGCTCCGAAGGGACCATCATCCAACCGTCGGGTCCAGGACTTACCACTTCCGCTATGCCATCGCCCCTGTTTTTGTAAACCTCAGGGACCCTATCGTAGCATAGCTCACAAGAAGTGCAAGTGTCTGGATCAACTTTTGTTCTAAGTGCCATATTACCTACCTCCTTAAACAGATTTTTAGGTTATGTAAAAAATATAACACATATTTGAAACATAAGTATATCCTAAATCATGTGCGCAAAACTTCGTACACAGTCTTGCCTATGAAGGCAGGATTCTCTATGACATATACTCCTGCTTCCCTCAGTGCGGACATCTTAGCCTGAGCTGTTCCCTTGCCTCCACTTATTATAGCTCCTGCGTGTCCCATCCTCCTACCTGGTGGTGCGGTGATACCTGCTATATATGCAAACACTGGTTTTTTCACGTGATTTTTTATATACTCAGCTGCTTCTTCCTCCGCTGTGCCACCTATTTCTCCTATCATAAGAATGGCTTCTGTTTCTGGGTCCTCATTAAACATAGCTATGACATCTTTGTGAGAGAGTCCATGCACTGGGTCTCCGCCTATGCCTACCGCAGTGGATTGACCAAGTCCGTAGCGTGTGAGCTGATAAGAAGCTTCGTAGGTCAGAGTTCCACTTCTTGATACTATGCCTATTGTTCCCCTCTTGAAAATGTGTCCGGGCATTATACCTACCTTGGCTTCACCGGGAGTTATTACTCCGGGGCAGTTGGGACCTATCAGCTTTGCGTTAGGATAGTTCTTCTTCATGTAATCCTTTACCTGCATCATATCCTTGACGGGAATACCTTCTGTGATACACACTACAAGCTCTATGCCTGCATCTAAGGCTTCCACTATGGCATCGCCCGCAAAGGCAGGAGGCACAAATATTAAAGAACAGTTAGCACCTGTCTCTTTTACCGCCTCTTCTACAGTGTTAAAGACGGGTATATCTTCTACCTTTTGACCGCCTTTGCCTGGTGTGACACCAGCCACAACTTTTGTACCGTAAGCTTTACATTGCAAAGCGTGAAAAGACCCTTCTTTTCCAGTTATACCCTGAACTACCACTTTTGTGTCTTTGTTTACCAGTATAGACATGTTATACCTCCCATCCTTGATTTAACTCTTGCTTGCCAATTCTACAGCTTTCTTAGCTCCGTCCCACATATCTTCAGCGTTAATGAAGTTAAGTCCTGATTGAGCAAGAAGTCTTCTGCCCTCTTCCACATTTGTACCTTCCATGCGGACAACTACTGGTACTCTTATCTGTACCATCTTTGCTGCCTCTATAAGCCCCTGAGCCAGTCTATCACACCTGAGTATGCCACCAAATATGTTTATAAATACCGCTTTCACATTTTGGTCCGCCATGAGTATCCTAAAAGCGTTGGCTATCTGCTCCACATTAGCTCCTCCTCCCACATCAAGAAAGTTGGCAGGCTCTCCACCTGCGAGCTTTATTATGTCCATAGTGGTCATAGCAAGACCAGCACCGTTTACCATACATCCTATATTGCCATCGAGTTTTATGTAATTGAGACTGTAGCGCTTGGCTTCTACCTCAAGGGGATCAAGCTGTGTAAGGTCTTCTAACTCTTCCAGGTCTTTGTGTCTTATTAGAGCGTTGTCATCTATTTCTACCTTTGCGTCAAGCAGGATAAGGTTTCCTTCTTTTGTAAGCACCAAAGGGTTTATTTCCACAAGGCTTGCATCTAAGTCCATATAAGCTCTGTATAAGGCTAACGCTATCTTGACAAACTCATTCACAGGAAGTCCCAGTTTAAAAGCTACCCTTCTTGCCTGAGAAGGCATAAGCCCTAAGGCAGGGTCTATGTGGAGCATATGTATGGCTTCTGGTTTTTCCTTTGCCACCTCTTCTATTTCCATACCACCTTCCGCAGAAGCCATAAGTACTGGCTTTGAGACCGCCCTGTCAAGGGTTATGGAAAGGTAATACTCCTTTTGTATGTTAGTTGCCTTTTCTATCCAAACTCTGCTCACGAGTTTTCCTTCTGGACACTGGAAGGTTTTTAACACTTTTCCCAACATACCCTCTACTGCCTGCTTTAGCTCCTCTTGGTTTTTTACGAGCTTTACACCTCCCGCTTTACCTCTTCCTCCACAATGCACCTGAGCCTTTACCACCAGAGGATACTCCCCAAGCTCTTCTGCGATCTGCAAGGCTTCCTCTAAGGAAAAAGCTACCCTTCCTTCTGGGACAGGAAGTCCATATTTTTTTAGAAGCTCCTTTGCCTGATGTTCGTGCAGTTTCATCCACAAACCTCCGTCAAGTTTAAGAAAAAATTATACAGAAAACAGAGAATAAACCAATTCTTTAAACTTTTCACCTCTTTCCACATAGTCCCTGAACATATCAAAGGAAGCGCACGCAGGAGAAAAAAGGATAACATCACCACTCTGAGAGAAGTCTTTTGCCATTTTTACCGCAGTTTCTAAGCTATCTGCCATTTCAATTTTGACAGCTCCTTTCCAAGCTTGAAATATCTTGTCTTTTGCCTCACCTATAAGTATAGCTATCTTTACCTTTTGAGCAACAAGATGATAAAGGCTTTCAAAATCTCCTCCTTTATCCCTTCCGCCTGCTATGAGTATGACCTTTTTGTCTGGCATGTTTCTTAGAGCTACCTTTAAAGCATTCACAGTGGTAGATTTAGAATCGTTAAAAACTTTTACACCCTTCCACTCTCCCAAAAACTCAAGCCTAAAAGGCAGTCCAGAAAACTCGTAAAGAACCTTTCTTATGGTATCAGCAGACACACCCATTAGCCTGCACATGATGGCACTTGCAAGAGCGTTAAGTTGGTTGTGATACCCAAAGACCTTTAACTCGCTTACTTCAAAAAGCTCTTCATCCATGAAGTAAGCTTTACCGTCTTTTATAAAACCGTGTGCGTCTTCTGAACCAAAGAGAAACTTTTTAGCTTTTGTGGGAGTGCCAACTACCTCCTCCTGCTTTGAATAAAGCACTATAAAGTCCTCCTCTTGTTGATTTCTAAAGATGTTGTAC
Organism: Hydrogenobacter sp.; assembly: GCA_023255875.1. Classification (GTDB taxonomy): domain Bacteria; phylum Aquificota; class Aquificia; order Aquificales; family Aquificaceae; genus Hydrogenobacter. Next base: position 31,588 of record JAGDVY010000023.1, read on the forward strand.
TTGCTCTGAAGGTAGTCTTCAAGGTCTTTGTGCCAATCTAAGTGATCCCGAGAGAAGTTTAAGAAGGCTCCACCGTGTGGTCTGAAGGTCTTTAGAGTTTTACCCTGAAAGGAGGATACTTCAAGCACCGCAAGACACGATGGATTTTTTAAAACTATCTGGGAAAAGGGTGTTCCTATATTGCCTCCTTCACAGACATTTCCAAAGTGTTCTTTGAGTATAAGGTATGTCATTCTTGTGGTGGTTGATTTTCCGTCAGTACCTGTAATGGCAATGGCTTTTCCTTTAAAGAATCTATAAGCCAATTCAAGCTCACCTATAACCTCTATGTTCCTTTTCTCAGCGGACAACCAAAGGGGATGGTGTGGAGGTATGCCCGGTGATAACACTACAGTATCAACCAGATCAAGATACTGCCTAAAGTCCGTGCCATCTTTATCATCCCCTGCATACACTTCGTAGTTTTTAGCCTTGAGAAGCTCTATAGCAGATCTTCCGCTTACACCAAGACCCCATACAAGTATGCGTTTCATAAGTAAGATTTTAATTTTTTGGCGTCTATAAGCAAAAGTATGGATAATAGGATGCCACCCAAGATGGCGCTCAAATACTGGCTTAAAAACCTCCAAAGGATGGCAAATACTCCCACAAGAAAGGGCTCTAAGAAGGGAGAGAACACAGAAAGAGCTCCCAGCTCTCCCACACCGCTACCACCAGGAGTAGGGCTTATAAACAGGGCATAAACTAAGAAAAGCTGATTAAAAAAGACACTCAGTGAATCAGCTTTTGTATTGAAAGCCTTCACAAGAAACACACCTACTAAAGTAAAACACACGTAAAGCAGTATGCTACTGATGGTTGCCACAAGTATGTGAATCTTTTTATCCCTCAGGAATATCTTCATGGTTACCGCATACCTTTTGAACAAACTTTTGATTTTGTTTATGAGCTTTCCGTTGGAGGAATTTTTTCTAAAAAACACTCTCAGAAGTATGTAAATGGTGCCTGTCAGGATAAGCACTATCGCAACAAGTTCAAAGAGATCCTTTGCCTGTGAAGGATTCTTAAACAGTGCATAAAGAGTGATAGGTAGGGCTAAGATAAAGAAGACCATACCTGTTATGGTTTTCATGGTTATCACGCTCATGACCTTGTGAAGCTTTCCACCCTTTCTCATTAAGGTGTATATGGAGATGAACTCACCGCCTACATGTGCAGGTGTGATTGTGGCACCAAAGGTATTTATCAGGGATATCACATAACCATAAAAAAAAGAGTATTTAAGACCCATAGCTCTTGAAAGGACAAAAAGCCTAATGTTGTCAAAGGTGTGATAAAAGAACATACTCAGTAGAGCAAGCAGGAGATACCTCTTTTCCAACGTAAAAAACACGCTCATTAAGTCTTTGGTAAAGGTTTTTTTAAGGATGTAGAAGGCAGTTGCAAATATTATACATACAGTGATAAAAGATCCATAAAAGATGGACTTGTACATAGTAGGATTATACCATCTGTCTTTTTCTGAGCTGTCCACAGGCACCAAACACGCTTATACCTTTGCTAAAGCGAATAAAGGTGGATATACCCATACTCCAAAGTACCTTCTGAAATTCATACACATCTGACAAAGATGGTCTCTCATAAGGAAGTTCTGGGTCTGGATTGTAAGGTATTAGGTTCACTTTAAACTTATTTTTATGCCTTCCAATAAGCTTGCCAAGAGCGATAGCACACTCCTTTGTGTCATTTATACCTTTTATGAGTACATACTCTAACATTATCCTCCTACCTTTTGGGTATGGGTAGTCTTTTAGTGTTTGAATAAGCTCTGAAAGACTGTTAGTTTTTGATATGGGCATGAGAGCTTCTCTGAGCTTTTCGTAAGGTGCGTTTATGGAGACCGCAAGGTTTACATCCCTCAGGATAGGATCCTGTGACATTCTCTTTATCTGAGCTATAATACCGCTTGTGGATACACTGATCCTTCTCTTTGAAAGGTCTATACCCCAAGGACTTACCATGATCTCAATGGCCTTTCTGACATTTTCGTAGTTGGCAAGAGGTTCTCCCATTCCCATGAACACCACATTCCTTATTCTTTGTGGCAGGATCCTCTTTTGAATTTGCAAAAACTGGTCTATTATCTCTTCCGTTCTGAGGTTTCTCACAAGCCCGTCTATAGCGGTAGCACAAAACTTACACCCTACCGCACAGCCTATCTGTGAGGAAACGCACAGAGTAAGGTGATCTCTTTCTTTTATGAGCACACTCTCTACAGTGTGTCCATCTTTAGTTTTAAAAAGGTATTTGGTGGAATCCTCTGCAGGTACTTCTTTTTGCAACTCAAGAGGATGCACCAAGAAATTCTCCTTTAGAAACCTTCTTTCTTCTTTTGATATGTTGGTCATAAGGTCAAAGTCCGTTTGAAACTTCTTATAGAGCCATCCAGTTATCTGCACCGCTCTGTAGGTGGGCATACCCCACTTGGAGACCAATGCCTTTAGCTCATCAAGATTGTAAGATGTAATGTATTCCATAGTCTTATAATTTAGCACAAGTGAGCCGGGCGGGATTTGAACCCGCGACCCACGGATTAAAAGTCCGTTGCTCTACCAGGCTGAGCTACCGGCTCTGCAGTCCTATAAATTATAAACTATAACTGAATTTTTCTCATCACTTCCAAAGCCTTCTTATACCCCAAAATGTATATTTCATGAGCCTTCCATATATCTATCACAGAGTAATTTTGCAGGTCTGGTTCTATAAGCACCTGACATAACTCCCTTCTCTTTTCCACATTGGATCTTACCGCAAGGAGGAAGCTACGAGCTATTATGTGTATCACATTTCTGACCTTTTCCACCGAGTTGGTGGGATTTACATCTACTCCTACTAGAAGACCTTCTTTTTTCAGAAAAGGTTCCACTGGTAGGTTATTGGTCACTCCACCATCTACAAACACATAATCGTTGTATTTGATGGGTTCAAAAATACCAGGTAGCGCACAGCTACCCAAAAGTATAGGGTATAGCTCTCCACTGTTGAAGTGAAAGCTTTTGCCACTTTTTATGTCCAGCACTCCAATATAAAGCTCTTTTTTGAGATCCTCTATGCGTTCCACCTGTAGGTACTTTCTCAAAAACTTTTCCGCTCTACTTAAACTAAAAAAGCCGTATTTTGGCACTTTTGGACGTATAAGCTTTATCCAATCGGTGTTTTTCACAAGCCTTAGCATCTCCTCAGGTGAATAACCCGCACAGAAAAAAGCACCCACAAGTGCACCAGCACTCACTCCACTTATGGCTTGCACTTCAAATCCCATCTCCTCCAAAGCCTTAAGTATGCCTATATGGGCTATACCTCTTGCTGCACCACCAGAAAGAACAAGGTTAACCTTCACAGAGTGTTTAAAAAATCCCAAAGCCTTGTTCTCCAAGACTTTTGTCGCCCCTCCACTCTGAAAAGGAGCTAACCCTTCTTGCTATCCTCTTCCAGTCCCCTAAGATCAATATTCTTCTCAAGGGAGAGAAGTCTCTTGAAAAAGACTTCTCAAGAAGAGGAATAGCAACGGCTACCTTGAGAACTTGCCAAGTATTTTTCAGGCATTTTAGCCTGCCACTTTGG